>JAUXAI010000048.1 GCA_030619985.1 bacterium
CTCAATCTCCTCTTCTATTGCCTCTTCTTCTTGGGGAAGGAGCATCCGCGACTTTATCTTCATTAATGTTGAGGCCATGACCAAGAATTCACCTATTACATCTAAGTCCAGTAGCTTCATCATGTTGATGTATCCTAAATATTCTCCCGCAATCTGGGCGACGGGGATGTCCCAGATGTCCACTTCATCCCTCTTAATTAAATAAAGGAGTAAGTCCAGAGGACCTTCATAGGCCTCCAGCTTAACGTGATACGCCACTTTGCTCTCCGCTTTTGCTCAGAAATTAGTGTGATTCGTCATTCGGTTACGGTTACGTTACTACCTAACCCCTCAACGTTACCGATACGGGCTTCGTTACCGTAACCCTTAAACGCAACCTATTTTCTCTCTTCTATGACTTTATTTGTAATCTGTGCAAATCCGTATTAAATCCGCGACTATCCGCGTCTTAGATGCCCATTACCTTCTTCACTTCTTCTAAGGTTTGCTTGGCGATCTTGCTCGCTTTCTTTCTTCCCTCTTCCAGAATCTTATTAATTATTTTTGGGTTCTGTAAAAGTTCTTTTCTTTTTTTATGGAGGTCAGAGAGGGCATTCACCAAGATGTCAGCCAGGTTCTTCTTGCACTCCTTACAGCCCATCTCTGCTTTCTTACATTTCTCTTCAATCTCTGGGACTTTCTTTTTATTATAGATCTGGTGGAACTTGAAGATGGTGCAGATATCGGGATGGCCTTTATCCTTCAAGGTCTTTCTCGCTGGGTCGGTAATGGCCTCCTCCACCTTCTCCCGTATTACTTTCTCGTTGTCAGAGAGGTAGATACAGTTATTATAACTCTTACTCATCTTCCTTCCATCTATTCCGGGAAGCCGGGGAACCTTAGTTAATTTCGCTTGAGGAATGGGAAAGACCGGCTTATAGAGATGGTTGAACCTTCGGGCAATCTCCCGGGTCAGTTCCAGATGAGGTAACTGGTCCTCTCCCACGGGAACCACCCCCGCCTTATAGATTAAAATATCTGCTGCCTGAAGAACAGGATAGCCCAGAAAGCCATAGGTGGAGAGGTCTTTTCCTTTAATCTCTCTTAACTGTTCCTTGTATGTGGGGCACCTCTCCAGCCAAGGGATGGGGATGAACATGGATAAGAGGAGATGGAGCTCAGAATGTTCCGGGATCTGGGACTGGATGAAAATGGTGGACTTTTTGGGATCGATGCCACTGGCCAACCAGTCAATGACCATCTCCTTTATATTTTTCTTTATTTCTCTAGTATCTGCGTAATCTGTAGTCAGGGCATGTAAATCGGCCACCATATAGAAGCATTCATACTTTTCTTGTAAATTCTTCCAATTTGTCAAAGCGCCCAAGAGATTTCCCAAGTGAAGTCTGCTCGTCGGTCTCATGCCACTCAATACCCTCATATTTCTTAAAACCTCCTCACTAAGTTCCAAGTAATATTACCTTTAGTATATTAAGAGCTATTTGCCACAGTTCAGTCCCCAAGAGGGGCTGAGCTAAAAGCATCACAATGATCCATAAGATCTGGAAAAGTCCCAGGAAGAATAAGGCAAAAATGATTAAGAAGCCAAAGGGTTCCAATTTGCTGTAACTATAAGCAGCTTGAGGAGGAAGAAGTCCGGTAATTACCCGTGAGCCATCCAGAGGCGGGATAGGAATCATATTGAAGACTGCCAGAATAATATTGATAAAGACACTAAAGACTAAAAAGATGCCCAGAATATTAATAAGCCCTAGGTTAGAAAAATCCAAGGTTCTTATCCTGCCCACTCCTGCCCGGAGAAGAAAGGCACAGAGAATAGCTAAGATAATATTGGAAAGTGGGCCAGCCAAACCAACCCGAATGATATCTTGTTTCGGATTGTGGAAATTGCGGAAATCAATAGGGACTGGCTTTGCCCAGCCAAAAATAAAAGGAGACTTCATCATAATAAGCATCAAGGGAAGGATAATAGTTCCCATAAGATCGATATGGGGGATAGGATTTAAGGTTAGTCTTCCCGAAAGTCGTGCGGTAGGATCGCCACACCTTTCTGCTACCCAGCCATGGGCATACTCATGAATGACAACCGCGAATAAAAATACCGGAACCAGAATAGCCTTAATCCAAGTAATGTAATACATTTCTCTTCCCTATTAGTTTCTTTGCCAGGGCCTTTTCTTCTCCTTTACTCTTGACTTCTCCATCCAATCTGGCCTCAAAGACCTTATCCAATACTCTTTTAAACTGGGGACCAGGTCTTAAGCCTAGTTCTTTTAAATCCTCTCCCGTTATTCTCAACTTTGCTTTTCTTAAAGTCGTCAGGTAGAGGGTCACCCTCTCTTTTAGACGAGGACTCTTACTCTTACTGAGGATTAGCAAGAGGACCTCTAAGGGTAATTTAATGAGTCTCTTATAGATGGTGCTGGGAAGTATTCTCTTTCTCCCCGATAGTTCATGAATGAGATACTTCTTTATCTCTTTGGAAGCGATTATCTTATCGAAGTTCTTCCTCTTAAACTTGAACCTCTTGGCCAGTTGCCTCGTCTGCGATAGGTCCAGGTCTTCAATCAATGCTAAGAGATTCACCAGCCACCAGGAGACCTTCTCCCCTTTGAGCATTCTTTTATACTCTTCCCTCCTTCTTTCAAACTCCTCTAAGATTCTTACTATTCTCTTGTTCAATCTGATCTCTGGATGGATATATCTCAAGACCCTGAATTCCTCCATCCTCCTTACGGCAGCCAATGGTTTCTTCTCATTCAGGATGAGGATGAGCTCATCCCTCATCCTCTCATTCCCCAACCTCTCGAAGAGTCCCTCTCCCAAGGCATTCTCAATGAAGCCCCGAGTCTGGGGATCGATTCTGAAGCCATACCTCTGTTCAAACCTTATCGCTCGGAAGATTCTGGTAGGATCCTCAACAAAACTCAAATTATATAAGACCCTTACCACCTTCTTCTTTAGGTCTCTTTCTCCTCCGTAGAAGTCAACTAAGTCTCCCAAACCCCTTCTATTTAACTTAAGAGCCATGCTATTTATGGTGAAGTCCCGGCGATAGAGGTCCTGTTTCAGAGAGGCGAACTCCACTCTCGGTAGGGCAGCAGGATATTCATAGAACTCGGTTCTCGCCGTAGCCACATCTATCTTGAAGCCATCGGGAAGAATGACCACCGCAGTACCGAACTCCGGAAATCTCTTTGCCTCTCCCCCAAGTTCTTTGGCCAACTTCTGGGCAAGGGCAATCCCCTTTCCCTCGACCACGATATCGATATCTAAGTTCTCTATTCCTAATAAAAGGTCTCTCACAAAGCCTCCCACAACATAGACCCCCATGCCCAGTCTATCCCCTACTTTGCCAACCCTTTTTAATAGATCTCGGATCTCTTTAGGAGGCCTCTCTTTCATCAGATCTCTCACCTTGTGTCTTGTTGCTTTTGATAGATCGGGCGCCAGATCATACTGACTATAGGGCTTCTTTACCATATCCTCATGCAGGATGCGCAATAGATCCGTTCTGGTAACAATGCCCACCATTCTCTTTCTTTTTATGACTGGCAGGCGGCCGATGTTATGTTCCAACATAAGAGACTGAACGCCAGAAAGGGAAGTATCAGGGGTAATGGTGATGAGATTGGTTGACATATATCCCTTTACCCTAGAATGGCCGAAGCCGTGATGGATGGCCTTATCGATGTCGCTTCTGGTTATGATTCCCACCAATCTTCCCTTCTCCATGGCGGGCAATCCCGTATGGTTCCATCTAAGGAGGATCTTCCTGGCTTCTTCTACAGTAGTATCTATGGAGATAGTCTTCACTGGTGAGGACATCATATCCTTTGCCCTAACCAGGGGCATTATCTTTTCTTTCAATACCTTAATCAATCTCTTCTTCACTCTCTCCAGGGACATCTTCTTTATTGTGGCACTCGCTGCTTGAGGATGACCTCCTCCTCCAAACTCCTGGGCGATATCTCCCACATTCACGGTCTCCAGTCTACTGCGGGCAATAAGGTAGATGCGTTCCCCCATCCTTACTAAAGTAAAAATAACATTCAGATTCTCCAGGTCCATTATCTTATGTACCAGGACTGCGATATCCCCGATATACTCCTCGCTCTCCGCCTGGGCAATATCTATCCTTATCCCATTGATGAGATAGGGCTTACAGGAAGCGAGGAGCTCATTAAGTAGCACGACTTGGGAGGCGGAGAGCTCCCGATTCATGAAGTCTGAGACCATGGCCAAGTTGGCTCCCTTATCTAAAAGCCAGGAGATGGCCTCCAGATCCTCTCTGGTAGTTGAGGGAAAGGTGAAGGAGCCAGTATCCTCATAGATCCCTAAGGCTAAAATGGTTGCCTCCAGATGAGTGAGGGGGATTCTTCTTCTCTTCAATATCTGAGTAAGAATGGTGGTTGTTGCTCCCACCTCCTTAATCTCCTCTAACTTTCCTCTTATATCCTTCGGACCCCGAGGGTGGTGGTCATAGAGGTGAACTACAACTTTTCTCTTTTTCACCAACTTCTCAAATATTCCTAACCTTCCTGCTATCTTGGTATCGACGATGATGAATCTGGTTATCCTGTCCAGATCAATATCCCTTAACCTCGTGATCTCAATGATGTGCTTATGGAGGGTAATGAACTCTCTTACATTCCTTTCACAGGAGCCACTGAAAGTAAGGATGGCTTCAGGATACAACTTCTTGCAGGCGAGCATGCCGGCTAAGACATCAAAGTCCGCATTACTATGACCAACAATAACATCCACCAATATCTCCTTATAGGCGATCCAGATCTAAATCACAAGCACCAAATCACAAATTACAAACAAATTCCAATTACCAAAATCACAATGACCAAAACTTTGACTACTTTGATTTATTAATTATTGAGGTAAATATATTCCTTAACTCTTGCGATTCCTTTATGAGAGTGTCTATATCCACTGTTTCATTAGGATTCGCTTCCTTTAAAAGTTCTAACCAATAACTACTTTCCTTACATTCCTTTCTGGTAATCCTCATCCTATATACAAAGTCTTTCTTGCCTAAGGCTTCGTTCGCCTCTCTATAATTTGCTCCTACCGATCCAGAGGCACCTATCAATTGGCCAATCAATCTTGTGTTTATTGGATTCTTGGGCAATCTTTTGCACAATCTAATAACATTCTTAGCAAAGTCTAAGGTTCTTTTCTCTAAGTCATATCGTTTCTTGTTTGGGATTTCGGTCATTTGAATTTGTAATTTGTTTGGGATTTGGAATTTGTAATTTGGAATTTAAACTTTTTATCTTTCACCCTGTCTCCTTAGCCACGAGGATGATACTTCCTATGTATCTCCTTCAGCCTCTCCCGATCCACATGGGTATAGACCTGGGTGGTTGAGATGTCACTATGGCCCAGCATTTCCTGAATGCTCCTCAGGTCCGCTCCTCTCTCCAAGAGATGGGTGGCGAAGGAGTGCCTCAAGATGTGAGGGGTAATCCTCTTTTTAAAGTCCACTCTTTTAGCATACTTCTTGAGCATCTTCCAGAATCCCTGACGGGAAAGGGAATTGCCGAAGCGATTGACGAATAATTCTTTGGTATCCTTCTTTCTTACCAATCTCTCTCTTCCCTTGTCTAAATAATTTTTAAGTGCTTCCTGGGCATAAGAGCCCAAGGGGATGATTCTCTCCTTCTTCCCCTTCCCCAAACAGCGTAGATACCCCACTTCAAGATTAACATCTGTTATTTTTAGATTGATGAGCTCCGAGACCCTTACCCCAGTAGCATAGAGGAGCTCTAAGGCCGCCCTATCTCTCAGGCCCAGGGGGTCTTCTAAATCCGGTTTTTCCAGGAGTGCTTCTATCTCTCTTAAAGAAAGGGTCTCAGGTAGCTTTGACCAGACTTTTGGCGAGTCCAGGTTCATTGTGGGATCACTCGCCAGATATCCTTCCTGGGTTAAGAATCTATAGAAGACCTTTAGAGAGACCAAAGAACGGGCCACGGTTGTGGGAGCAAGACCCTTATCTTTGAGCTCTAGCAAATAGGTCATAATCTCGTGTTTTGTTGTCTTTCCCAAAGTGAGGATGTGGCTCTTACGCAAGAAGGCGATATACTTCCTTAAGTCACTCCCATAGGAAAGAAGGGTATTCTGGGCCAGGCCCCTTTCTACCGAGAGATAATTTAAAAATTTCTCAACCAGCTCTTCCATCCAACCCTCGCTAACGCTCGGGGTGATCTGTGATCAGCAGCAATTAGTTTACGGTTTACGGTGAAAAACGGTAAACAGTCCTGAACGAAGTAAGGGACGGGTAAACCGTTAACCCTAAGTAACACGACTGATCACTGTTCACTGTAAGAAGGGATTGTTCCTTCTCTCCTGGCCGATGGTGGTCTCTTCCTCATGTCCAGGATAAACCTCTATCCCATCTTCCAGAGGAAGGAGTTTCTCTTTAATGGATTGAACGAGCATCCTGCTTGAGGCTCCGGGAAAATCGGTTCTTCCTATAGTGTTTCTCATGAGAGTGTCCCCGGTAAATAACCTATCATCTACTAAGAGACAGATGCTACCCCTGGTGTGACCTGGGGTATGGATGACCTTAATCTTAAGATTCCCCAAAGAGATTATCTCTCCATCCTTTAAGTGCCTATCTGCCGGAGGAGATTTGGTCATCCTTCCCCAGAAAATAGCCAAGTTCTTTGCTGGAGAAGTAAGTAAATTCCGATCATCATGATGGATGAGGATCTTTGCTCCGGTTGCTTCTTTAACTTTTGCATTGGCCCCAATATGATCCATATGGCCATGGGTATTAATGATATACTTAACCTTTAGATTATTATCCTTTACTACCTTAAGGATCTCCTCTTCTTCTACGCTGGGATCGATGATTGCTGCCTCTTTCGTCTCTTCATCAGCAATGATATAGCAGTTAGCGAGCATGGAGCCAGTCATAACTTTTTTTAAAAACATGGGCATATCTTCAATAGTTTACAATAACTTATCCCAAAAGGCAAGCACTAATTTTTCGTGCTATCCAAAATGAGAGTGACCGGGCCATCGTTTTGAATCTCCAAGAGCATCTTTGCTCCGAATACCCCAGTTGCTACTTTGAGATTGCATTCTCTCAAGAAGTTAATAAACTTCTCGTATAACTCTTCTGCCTTTTCTGGTTCTGCTGCCTGGGTAAAACTGGGTCTCCTCCCTTTCTTAGTATCCCCATATAATGTAAACTGGGAGATGACTAAGGCCTCGCCCTCAATGTCCAGTAAAGAAAGATGAACCCCGCCCCTTTTCAAGGGGTCGGGGTTCATCCTATTCTTCTCATCCTCAAATATTCGCAGAGAGGAAACCTTGTCTGCCAAATACTTAGCATCTTCTTCCTGGTCATTCCTTCCTATTCCCAGGAGGATAACTATTCCCCGACCTATTTCTCCGACTATCTTTTCTCCCACAGAGACCTTTGCCTCTTTTACCCTTTGGATAACTGCTCTCACTACTTTCTTCCTTTAAGCTCTTTGCGAAGTAAGGCAACAAGATGAAGTGCCTGAGGGGAATCCTTTTCATATTTTATACTATAGTAGACCCATCTCTTACTCTGTCTATTCTTAACAAAGTTATTAGTCTCCAAGATCCCCAGATTACGAGAAACTCGGCTATGACTCATGCCAAGTTGGCGAGCGAGTTGAGTTACAGTCATTTCACTCTTTCTTAACAGAGTGGCAAGTAGTTTTAAACGGGTTTCGTTCCCCAGCGCTTTAAACGCCTTTAATAAAACCCTCATAGTAACCTTTCCCATCTTTCGTATAACCTCTTTGGTGTTTTTCCTAAATTCTCAAATCATTAATCTTTACTATTTTATTCTACCGTAGATCTATAAATTAAATCTTCTAAATGTTTCGTCATTTGCACATATGTGCAAACATATTTTATTACTTCAAACATTATTTGTCAAGATTGTTTTATTGTTTTTAGTAATTTCCTATAGGTATCCTTAGGTAATTCTGGGATGACTTTGACTTGGGCAATGGTGGGCATGAAATTTGCATCCCCGCTCCACCTGGGAACGATATGAATATGTAAGTGGTCCTCAATTCCGGCCCCAGCAATCTTTCCCAAGTTCATCCCGATATTGAATCCTTCTGGCTTCAGAGCCTTCTTAAGCCACCCGACACTTCTACTTACCAGCCCCATGAGTTCACTTAACTCTTCCCTATTCAAATCCTCTAAGTTGGCCAGATGGCGATAGGGGGCAACCATAAGATGACCATTATTGTAGGGAAAGGTGTTCAAGAGAACGAAACACTTCTTCCCTCGAAATAGAAGATAATTCTTCCTGTCCTTCTTCTCTTTTGCCACCCGACAGAAGAGGCAGTTCTTCTCTTTTTCTCCCATAATATACTTCATCCTCCAGGGCGCCCAGATAATATCCATTCTTTCCCCTAAAGATAATTTAACAATTCTCTTACGCTGGAAATGATTAAATCCGGCTTTAATTCTTTGAAGTCTTCTTTTGTTTTCTTGCCGCTCAATACTGCTACGGTCTTCACTCCCACTCTCTTCCCCACTCTAATATCTATGGGATGGTCACCAACCATGATGGTTTCTTCTGGCTTACTTTTCAAAACCTTTAAGGCCTTCTCCAAACTATGGGGCTCAGGCTTAACTGGTCGAATGTCATCCCTGGTCAATAGAAGGTCATAGGCGAAATCGTTCTTACCCAATCCAATCTTTACCGCCTCTTTACAGTTTCGGGTAACAATTCCTATTCTTATTCCCTTCTCCTTTAATATCTTCAGAGTCTGCCCGGCGCCAGGAACGACCTCTGCTTCTTGAGCGGCTGCCACTTCCCTCTTCCTTAAAAATCCCTCCGCTTCTTTATTAAACCTTTTTGCCTCTTCTGGGTTATGCTCCTTTAATTTCTCAGTTATTGTTTCCACCAATTCGATCAGAAAGAGGTCTTGGTAGAGAGTAGGGTCTACACCATACCTCTTCACTATAGAATAGACTTCTCGATAAATCTCCGGGAAGTTTAGATTCAACTGAACCAGGGTTCCATCAAAATCAAAAAGAACCGTAGTGATTTCTTTAAACCTAATCAAGATAGGCCTCACGTCGTTCGGCAATTTCACCCCGCACCTTTTAAATATTCAGAATTTCTTGAATACTTAAATAATGCCTTTATGAATGCTAAAAAGGTGCGGGGCAAGCAGATTAGCACGGATTGACTAAACTGATTACAGGATGCACTTCGTTGGCATCCTAGAGAGCATAAATAATTAAGCATTGACACGGATTTAGCGATGAGAATCGGTGCTAATCCGTATCTTTTAATCTGTGCCCATCCGTGTAACTATTCAAATTCCGATACTTCATAATAATTTATCTTTCCTTCGGATTTTACTTAAAAAAAGGATTGCATATGAAAGAGGCGAGAATAACCAGCCCCTCCCTTTAATTACCGCTTTTGCCCCTCTCAGATTTCTTAAGAATTCCTGGGGCTCATTGAAATCCTCTAACTCCATACAGGCATTTCCTATCTCAAAGTGGGTGTGAGCATCACTGCCTACGGCAGTGGTGATTTCATTATTCCGGGCAAACTGGCTTGCCCTCTTGCCACTTCTCCTGAAGAAACTTCGGGCGTTGAAGACCTCGATGATGTCTATCTCCTTAGAAAACTTGTATAGTTCTTCACCTAAACTATTAGCAATGAGAGGAATGAAGGGATGGGGAATGTAGACTAATCCTCCCTGCTTTTTAATCCTTCGTATCGTCTCCTCAGGTGACAATGAGTAAGGAATCCTCTCTTTCAGGAACAGGCCGATGATCTCACCTTTAGTAGTAAAGATTTCCTCCCCAGTAATTACTTTGATCTCAGCCTTC
>JAUXAI010000058.1 GCA_030619985.1 bacterium
GTCTGCATCAGGATAGCGGTCTCACTCGTCACATGGAGGCAGGCAGCGATTTGTAGGCCTTTGAAGGGCTTTTTCTTTATAAACTCTTTCTTAATGAGTCGTAAAACAGGCATCTCCCCGGCTGCCCATTCAATACGCTTCCTTCCTTTCTCTGCTAATTTAATCTTCTTAATATGGTATCTCATTCTATGACCTCCCCGCTTAGATCCTCAAAATGGGTCATTCTCTTGAACTCCCGATATCTTTCGATAATCTCTTTATCCTTTAATCCCTTAAGTCTCTCTATACTGAAATCCTCCACATTATAGGAGGCCATGACGCTCCCAAAGACAATGGCCTTCCTTATATTCTCTTCACACAGGTCATTGGTATAGGCCAGGAATCCCAGGAAGCCTCCAGCAAAGCTATCCCCGGCGCCGGTGGGGTCATTGATATCCTCTAAGGGGTATCCCGGGGCAGCGAAGTGAGAATTCTCACTCCACATCAGGGCCCCATGCTCTCCTTTCTTTATGATTACTGTCTCTGGACCCATCTTCAGTATCCTGCGCGAGGCCTTGAACAGGCTGTGCTCTCCAGTCAGCTCCCTGGCCTCTGAGTCGTTCAAGAGAAGGATATCGACCTCCTTCAGGGTAAGAAGCATCTCCTTCCTCTTCTTCTCAATCCAGTAGTTCATGGTATCGCAGAGAACGAGCTTGGGTTTCTTGACCTGTCTCAAAACAGCGAGCTGTAATTGGGGATCGATATTGGCTAAGAAGATGTACTCTATTCTCTTATACTCTTCTGGTATCTTGGGGTGGAAGGTGCGAAAGACATTCAACTCGGTCTTCTGGGTATGGGCCTGATTCAGATCGTACTCGTAGTAGCCCTTCCAGCGGAAGGTCTTGCCCTTCTTTATCTTCAGTCCCCGGGTGTCGATCCCCTTTCTCTCAAAGAGGTCCAAGTGCTTCTTGGGGAAGTCGCTTCCCACAACTGCCACAAGGCTCACCTGGGTATAGTGATTAGCACTCAGAGCAAAATAGGTGGCACTTCCTCCTAAGGCTTCTTTTACTTCTCCAAAGGGAGTCTTCACAGTATCCAAGGCAATAGAACCTACTACCAATACACTCATTACAATCCAGCTGCCTTGCGCAATATTTCTGCTTTATCTCCCTTCTCCCAGGTAAAACCTTCTTCTTCCCTTCCAAAGTGTCCATAGCAGGCGGTCTTTCTATAGATGGGTTGCCAGAGGTCAAGCTCCTTGATGATCCCTTCCGGGGTCAGTGAGAAGTACTCCTTCACTAACTCCACGATTCTTTTCTCATTAATCCTTCCCGTACCATAGGTATCGACCATGATCGAGACCGGGTCCTTGACTCCAATGGCATAGGCCAGTTGGACGCAACACTCATCTGCTATCCCAGCAGCCACCAAGTTCTTGGCAATATATCTCGCTATATAAGAAGCGGATCTATCCACCTTGGTGGGGTCCTTTCCACTAAAGGCCCCTCCTCCATGCAGGGTCCTCCCTCCATAGGTATCGACAATGATCTTCCTTCCCGTCATGCCAGTATCAGACTTAGGGCCTCCAGTGATGAACTTCCCTGTGGGGTTAATTAAATACTTCGTCTTTTTATCTAAGAACCTTTCCGGGATGACTTCCTTTATTACTAAATCGATCAGTTCCTCCCTCGCCTTACTCGTTATGTGGGTCTTCTTAGCATCCAGGATTTTTTCTGTATGCTGGGTGGAGAGAACGATAGCATCCACGCGAACCGGCTTATCATTCCGGTATTCTACAGTAACCTGGCTCTTTCCATCCGGGCCGAGATAGTCCAGGACTCCTTCCCTTCTCACCTGGGCCAACCTCCTGGTTAATCCATGGGCGAGCATAATGGGCAGAGGCATGAGCTCCTTGGTTTCCTTACAGGCATAGCCGATCATACTACCCTGATCCCCGGCCCCTCCCGTATCCACCCCCAAGGCGATGTCTGGGGACTGTTTTCCAATGGCATTCAATACGGCACAGGTCTCATGCTCAAAGCCGAATTCTGGTCGGGTATAGCCGATCTCTTTAATCAGACCGCGCACCAGAATAGGGAGATCGACATAGCATTCAGTGGTGATCTCCCCTCCCACCACAACCAATCCCACAGTGACGAAGGTCTCACAGGCCACCCGGCTTCCCCTCTTTCCCCCTTTTTTCTTTCTATAGGGAGGGAGGTGGTTTTTCAGGTCATCTCTTAGGACCTTATCCAGAACAGCGTCCGAGATCTGATCACAGATCTTATCTGGATGACCCTCGGTCACGCTCTCCGAAGTAAATAGATGTCTCTTCATTCCTATCTCCTTGCAACCGCCCGTTCAGGATCCTGAGGATCCTTCAGGGTCCGAAGGGCAAAAGCGCAAAAGAAAACTGAAAAACGCAAAGAAAACATTACAAACATAGAGCCTGCAGAGAGTTATAGAAAATCACAGAATTCTCTGTGTTCTCTGGACTCACTTCAATGTCTTTTGTGACTCTGTGTTCTCAGTGGTACTCTTTTTTCTGTATTCTAAATCTGCCTCTTTTAAGGATTCCAAGCTTCCGATATCATACCACTTCTCTTTGAAGACAAAGCCATAGACCTCTCCCCTCTTGGCCAACCATTGGATATAGTAACCAGGAGCATCGCTACTTCTTTTCTCTTTGAGGTAGGTTGAGATAAGATTCAGGTCTTCTTTGGGGAAGAGATAGAGGCAGGTAGCGATGAGGGTAGAGGTAGGGCGGGGAGGTTTCTCCTCAAATTTGACGATCCTCTGATTCTCATCTACCGTTACCACCCCATAATTCCTGGCCCTTTTTCTATCTCCAATATTATAAAGAGCGATACAGGGGGCCTTCCTCTTTTCAAAGGATTTAATGAACCTTGAGAGGTCGAATTGGAAGAGATTATCTCCAGCAACGATTAGAAGGTCATCATCGATCTTCTCTTCCTCCAGAAAAAATCTAATATCTCCAATGGCTCCCAATCTATCATCATCACATGTTGAACCATCATTCAGGATTTTTATCTTTTTTTTCGTCTCGAAGTTATCGAGCCAGTTCTGGAAGTTCAGGATGAATTTCTGATTGGTTACCAGATAGAGAGCATCGATCTCTTCTGCTCTTTCCAATTTCTCCATAATGTATTCCAGGATGGGCTTGCCTGCGATGGAGAGAAGGGGCTTTGGCCTATCCTTGGTCAGAGGATAGAGTCTGGTGGCATAACCTGCAGCCAAGATTAATGCTTTCATCCCTTGGCCAGCTCTTTCTTGAGATAGTCGATGGCCTCAACTGGGGTGGGGTCTATTCTATTGAGGATAGCGAGGTAATAACTCACCCAATCCCCGAGATAGATGAGAGAGAATAGGCGGGCGAGAAGGCTCTTTCCTCGAGAATAGAGGAAGTCCAGGCCACATGCCTTTCCTCTGATAATCTTGGAGGTAATCTCTATCCTCTTCTTTATTCTGGGAGAATCATACTTATCCCGCAGGATGATGAGATAGCACCTCTTAAGAATCCCTGGTAGGCACCTCCAGCCAACGATCTCATTGTGGTTTAGTTCGGGAAAGGTATTGGAGAAGGCTAGGACCTTGCTATTCTCAGACAACTGTCCCTTCCAGCGCAGGCCAACTGGGGAGAGGGTGGGAGAGGTATAGATTAGAGGGAGATTCTTATGTAGTTTAAGGGCTATTCTCTTCGCCTGGTTGGAGCTTACCTTTGAGGAAAGAGAAAACTCCTTCCTTAAATCTTTGAGTAATCGAAGGGTCTCCTGGCATTCCCTCTTCTTACTCTTAACTAGTCCCAGGCGCTCTAAGGTGATAAGTAAGGAGAAGAAGAGATAGCCTAAAGAGGCCCGGGGAGGAAGCCCAGGAGGTATAGAAATTATGGGAACCTTGTCCCTCTTGGCTAATCTGCCCAATCTTCCTCCGGTAGTGATGGCTACCATCTTCGCCTTCTTCTTTGCTGCCTCTCGATAGGCAGAGAGGGTCTCTTCTGTATTCCCCGAGTAGCTGACAAAGGAGACCAGGGTTTTAGAATCGACGAACTCTGGAAGGGAGTAATTCTTGTTGACCACCAAAGGGATTCTTAACTCTGGTTCTATCACGCTCTTCAATATCTCTCCCCCAATACCTGAGCCACCCATGCCACAGACCAGAATCTTGTCAATCTTCTTGTATGAAGGAAGAGAAGATTGAAGGGCTATCTCAATTGCTCGGGAGCATTGATCAGGAAAATCAGCCAAAAGGCGGGCCATATCTTCCTTATCATACTTCTCAAGATCTTTTAGGTTATCAAGGTTCATCCCGCCCCTCCTTCTCTAAAATTATCAATGTAATTTTTCCTATTTTTCATATATTCTCACCTTTTCTATGTAAATTAAATCGTATCGAGGGGTGGGATTCATCATTTAAGTTACCGCTTCCGGCAAGATCTTCCTTACCTTTTCTTTAAGGAGGGCTTCGATCTCTTGGGCAGTAGAAAGATTCAAGGCCTTTCTGGAGAGTTCTTTTGCCTCCTTTAGGGTGAGAGAGCGAACGACTTCTTTCACTTCAGGAATGACGATGGGGCTCATGCTTAATTCATCCAAACCTAAACCCAATAGGAGAGGAGTAAAGAGGGGCTCTCCGGCCATCTCCCCACACATCCCCACCCAAATCCCTGCCTTATGTGCCCCATCAATGATTCTCTTCAAGAGATGCAGTACCGCAGGATGGAGAGGCTGATAGAGATAGGCAATGTTCTCATTCACCCTATCGATGGCTAAGGCGTACTGAATGAGATCATTGGTTCCGATGGAGAAGAAGTCCACCTCTTTAGCAATGGATTCACAGGTGAGGGCCGCAGAGGGAATCTCGATCATGGCTCCTACTTCTAAGTTTTTGTTAAAAGGAATTCCCTTCTTCTTAAGTTCTTCTTTGACTTCGTTCAATATCTGATTTGCTTTTTTCACCTCCTCAACCCCGGAGATCATGGGATACATGATTTTTAAATCTCCATAGGGGCTGGCCTTCAGTATAGCCTGTAGTTGATCCTTGAAGAGGGGAATATCTGCCAGGCAGAGCCTGATGGCCCTTAGGCCCAAGAAAGGGTTCATCTCTGGAGCGAGATTGAGATAGGATAGGAATTTATCCCCTCCCAGATCCAGGGTCCTGATAATTACTGGATGGGGAGAAAGCTCTTGGGCCACCTCCCTATAGGCTTTAAACTGCTCATCGACAGAGGGAAGATCATCCCTTCCTAGATGAAGAAATTCTGTACGATATAGCCCGATCCCCTCCCCCCCATGCTCCTTGACATATTTAATCTCATCCGGAACCTCAATATTTGCTGCTAAGATTATCCTGTGGCCATCGAGCGTCTGAGCAGGAAGGTTTCTTAACTTAACTAACTCATGTTCAAAGACTTCAAAGGACTCCCTATCCTTCCTATATTTCGTCAGGGTCTCTCTATCTGGATTTATGATTACCGAACCATGACTGCCATCCACAATCAGGGTATCGAACGCTTGGGCTTCTTGAGTGATATCCTTTAATCCCACTACGGCCGGGATCTCCAGAGCCCGGGCCATGATTGCCGTATGGGAGGTCTTGGTTCCCATATCTGTGGCAAATCCGATCACCTTCTCCTTGTGCATGGATGCCGTATCAGAGGGAGAGAGGTCGTGGGCCACGACGATGACCTCTTCCTGCAGGGTAGCCAAAGTCTCCCTCTCCTTGCCCAGAAGGTTCCTCAATATCCTTCTTTCCACATCCTTAATATCTACCGCTCTTCCTTTTAGGTAGGAATCTTCCATGCTGCTGAAGGTCTCTCGGAAAGTCTCCAGGACCTGAGAAAGGATATACTCCACATTGACCAGTTCCTTCTTCACCCTTTGGGTAACCTTTTTTATTAAATAGGGGTCTTTCAGGATCAGGAGATGGGCATCGAAGATGTAGGCCTCCTCCTCCCCCAATCTTTTAGCGACCTGGGCCCTTATCTCTTTGATCTCTTCCTCTGTTTTGGCCAGGGCTTCTTGGAAGCGAGAGATATTTTTAGAGACCATGTCTTTCCTGATGCGTCTTCTCTTTATCTCGAACTCCTCCTTATCCAGGAAGAAAACCTTTCCCACCATTACTCCGGGAGAAGCAGAGATCCCTTTTAATTCCTTCACCCCGCACCTCCTATATATTGAGAATGTTCTTGGAGATGTCGAGATAAATCAGAAGCAAAGCCAACATAAATCCAGGTTTTCTCACAACTTTTCAGGAGATAAACATAGTATATCTTGGGAGGTGCGGGGTTCATCATTCCTCTCCAAATTTATCCAAGACTAATTCTTCTAACTTCCTGATGGCCTCTTCCTCATCGCTACCCTCTACCTTTATTCTTATTCTGGTTCCCTTCCCAGCAGCAAGCATCATGATTCCCATGATGGACTTTCCGTTCACCTCGCGATCTCCTCGGGCTACTATTATCTGGGACTCAAACTTATTGGCCGTCTGAACAAATAATGCTGCCGGTCGAGCGTGAAGACCGGCCTTATTCTCTATGGCCAACTCTTTCTCTTGCATACCTATTCTCTTTCAAAACCAGAACTCAGGCTCGATGAGGCCGTAGTTTCCATCCTTCCTCCGATAGACAATGTTGACCTGCTCTGTAGTGGGATTGAAAAAGACAAAGAAATTATAATCCAATAGCTCCATCTGCTCTGCGGCTTCTGATGGAGTCATGGGCTTTATGGCGAATCTCTTGCTCGCTATGATCTCGTGTTTCTCCTTCTTCATCTCAGAGGGGGTGATAACCTTCATCTTTGCCCCAAAGTGCTTCGGCTTATGCCTCCCCCTATGGCTTATCCTTTCCTTATG
>JAUXAI010000008.1 GCA_030619985.1 bacterium
GCACTCTGTGTTCCCCTTGTAACCCTTGGAGAATACCAATGAGAAGACGGCTTATTAAAAGAGAGTGGAAATACTGGATTGTCTATAGAATACTTTTGAAGTTTACCATCTGGCTGCTAAATGCTATATCCTGGAGGATGACCTATTCTTTTGCCCGGGGAATGGCCAGATTTGCCTGGCTCATAAGGCTCTACCATCAAACGGTCTTCAAAAATTTAAATCTCGCCTTTGGGAAAGAAAAATCCAAAGAAGAGTTAAGAAAGACCGCTAAAAAGGCCTACCATAATTTAGTAAGGTATGCAGTGGAACTACTTCGCTGTTATCGCCTCTCCCCAGAAACTATTGATAGTATGTTCACCATAGAGGGAAAGGAGAACCTGGATAGAGCCCTAGCAAAAGGAAGGGGAGTGATGACCATAAGTGGCCATCTGGGAAATTTTATGCTCATGGGCACTAAGCTGGTCCAGGAAGGTTACCCTTTCGGCGTTCTCTATCGGGAAGTTCGGGATAAGAAGGTAGCCCGACTCATTAAGGATATGCAGAGAAGACTGAACGTCCATTCCATTCCTGCCCTGCCCGCCTATCAAGCAGTAAGGGAATCATTAAGATGGCTAAAAAAGAATAAAATTCTCTTCCTTCAGCAGGACAGGAATTTCTTTGAAGATAAGGGAGCCATCTGGGTGGACTTCTTCGGCCAGCCAGCACCCACTGCCCCGGGAACAGTTACCTTAGCAAAGAGGAGTGGCGCCACTCTTCTTCCCATGTTTGTGGTACGAAAGAAAGGGAATGCGGGGTATACCATAGTCATCGATCCACCAGTAGAGTTAGAACTGACCGGAGATAAGGAGAAGGATATCTTAATCAATACCCAGAAATTTACTAAGATTATCGAGGATTATGTGAGAAAATACCCCACCCAATATTTCTGGATCTATAAGAGGTGGCGGGGGCTGGCCAAGAGAAGAGAGAAGATGAATGCTAAAAAAGCTAAGGGATAAGATAAGATATAGTGCGGGAGGGCTCGCCCTATACGCCATCCTTCTTCCCGTAAAGATCCTTCCCCTTAGCCTCCTTCTCTGGGGAGGGAGATGTATTGGTCACCTGGCTTATTATATTGACCGGAGGCATCGCAGAATAGGTCTGGAGAATATCAGAATGGCCCTGGGGAAAGAAAAATCCCCTCCAGAACTAAAGAGAATAATAAAAGAGAATTATTGCCATATCGCTCAGGGTGGCTTTGAGATGCTCCGAGTAATGAAGTATGGAAAGAGATACGCCCATCTCTTAGCCATTGAGGGAAAGGAGAATCTGGATAAAGCCTTAGCTAAGGGGAAGGGAGCGGTTGCAGTTATAGGCCATATCGGGAATATTACTCTTCTGCTGCGAAAAATAGCCAACGAAGGCTATCCGGCGAGTGTTATAGCTAAGGTCCCTAAGGATAAGAGAGTGGCTCGGTTCATGCAGGAGCTGCGCGACCGCTCAAATATGGGAACCGTTCTTCCTAAGCCAAAAAGCCTGGCAATTAAGAAAGCTTTAACCTCGTTAAAAAGAGAGGAAGTCGTTATTATTCCCATCGATCAGAATGCCGGGAAAGAAGGGGTATTCGTTGATTTCTTTGGAAGGCCGGCCTCCACTCCAGCTGGCCCGGTGATCTTTGCCCAGAGAACCGGTGCTCCCCTGGTGCCCATGTACATTATTAGAGAAAGAAGAAAGAGGCATCGCTTAATCATAGACCCCGAGGTCCCCTTAGTTAATACTGGGAATAAAGAGAAAGATTTGATAACTAATACTCAAAGACTCACCAAGGTTATCGAAAGATATGTTAGAAAATATCCCTCCCAGTGGTGGTGGGTGCATAATAGGTGGAAGAGCAAACCACCAGAAAAGTAGGAAAGTAGAAAAGTAAGAGAGTCAAACCGAAGATGGAGAAGTATTTACTGAGTATTATTTCAGATGAGAAAAGAGGTTTTTTCACTTCTTTCTTGCGTTTCATCCTTTTAATTCTATCTGGGATATACTATTTGGGTCTTCAGGTTATCCGGTTTCTCTATCGGGTAAGGATTTTAAAGAGACTAAAGTTAAAGGCAAGGGTGATCAGTGCTGGAAATCTGACTGTAGGGGGAACGGGAAAGACCCCTGCAGTTGAGGGAATAGCAAGGCTTCTTCAGGAGAAGGGGAGAAAGATAGCGATACTGAGTAGGGGATATAAAAGGGTTAAGGGTCGAGGGTTAAGGGTTAAGGATGTGGCGGTGGTGACGGATGGGAAGGAGATTCTGTTGTCAGCAAAGGAGGCCGGAGATGAGCCGTACCTCTTGGCTCAAAATTCATCAGGCATTCCCATAGTCGTAGGAAAGAATCGAATAAAAAGCGGGAATTACTGTTTAGCCAATTTTAATACAGAGACCTTTATCTTAGATGATGGATTCCAGTACCAGAGGTTGGAGCGCGATTTGGATATTCTGCTCATTGATAGCCTCAACCCCTTCGGCAATGGACACCTTCTGCCGCGAGGAATACTGAGAGAGCCATTGAGAAGTCTTAAGAGGGCAGACCTTTACATCTTGACCAGAACAGATCAAGTGAGGAATTTAGAGGGTTTGAAGAATAGAATAAGAAGTATTAATCCCTTTACTCCCATTCTGGAGAGCATCCATGCCCCCTGCTACTTAGAAGATTTGAAGAGCAAGAAGAAGTTCGACTTAGAATTTATAAAGGATAAAGAGGTCCTTGCTTTATCGAGTATCGCCCACCCAGAGTCCTTTGAAAAGACATTAAAGGACCTGAGGGCAATCATTATGAAGAGACTTCGTTATCCCGACCACCATCCCTATACCAAAGAAGACCTGGAAGAGATTAGTACTAAGGCCAGGGGCTGTCTCATCATTACCACCCAGAAGGATGGGGTGCGCCTTGAGCCATTATTAGAGAATGAATCCATCCTCGCCTTAAGAATAGAACTGAAGATTACCAAAGACCAAGAGATCTTGGAGCAACTGCTGTAATTCGGTTACGTAACCGTAACCCTTTGACGATACGGACCTCGTTGCCGTAACCTCCAGACGTAACCTAAAGAAGCAAGAGATTTCTTATGGAATATAAGAAAATATTGGTGAAGGGAGTAAACTGGGTGGGGGATGCTATCTTCATTACTCCTGCCCTATCTACTTTAAGAAGTGGTTTTCCAAAAGCAAAGATCAGTCTTCTAGTTCCAGAAAATTTGGCCGAGATATACGAAGAAAATCCAAATATCGATGAATTGATCGCTTACCGACGAAAAGGGAGTCTAAAGGAGAGGATAAAACTCATCAGAACTTTGAAAAAGAAGAGATTTAATTTGGGAATCATTATGCAGTCTACTTCTTATGAACCAGCCATCCTCCTATCTCTGGCAAGAATTCCAGAGAGGGTAGGGTATTCTCATAGTTTACGCAATCTTCTCTTAACCAAGGTAGTTGAACGTCCTAAAGAAGCCCAGCACGAGGTAGACTTCTTCTTAGGACTTGTAAAATCTTTGGGGATAAAGGTGGAGAAGAAAGAAGTCTTCATGGCCGAAGATAGGGAAGCCAGAGAATGGGCGGAAAAGTTTCTAATCGAGAATGGCTACAGAGAAGGCGATCCACTCATCGGTATCTTCCCTGGGGCCTATTTCGGCTCAGCAAAGAGATGGTTTCCTGAGAGGTACGCTACTTTAGCTGAGCGTTTAATAAAAGATTATGAAGTCAGAGTAGTTCTCTTTGGCGAAAAGAACGACCTTCCTCTTATTCAGAAGATTATAGATAATATGATGGCTACCCCCATAAATGCCACGGGAAAGACATCTTTAAAGCAACTCAGGGCATTAATCGAGAGATGTCACCTCTTTATTACTAATGATAGTGGTCCCTTACAGATCGCCTCTACTACCAGGACGTCCATCATCGCTCTATTTGGCTCATCCGATCCTAAGAAGACTGGCCCCTGGAGAGAAGAGGGCTGTACCATCATCTATAAAAGAATTCCTTGCAGCCCCTGCTTCAAAAGGAAATGTAGAAGCCTCGTTTGTTTTAAGGCAATTACTGTTGAGGATATCCTCCGAGCAGCGAAAACATACCTAAGCCGTGAATGCCAAAGTAACCAGTAACCAGTTAACAGTAACCAGTTTTAACTGTAAACTGTTAACCCATTTCTACCTAAAGGAGAAACTGGATGGCTAAGCTCTCTGTAATCATTATCACTAAAAACGAAGAAGAAAATATCAGGGATTGTCTGGAAAGTGTGAAGTGGGCGGATGAGATCATCATCGTTGATTCCTTTTCTAATGATAAAACAGTAGAGATTGCCAAAGAATATACGAATAAGATATTTCAGAAGGAATGGATGGGGTATGGAAGGCAGAAGAACTTCGCTTTGGAGAAGGCGACTGGAGAATGGATATTGAATATTGATGCTGATGAGCGGGTTACCAAGGAACTGGCAGGGGAGATAAAAGAGGCCATTCAAAAGAAGGAATACGATGGCTATTACATTCCTAATAAGGCCTACTTCTTGGGAAAGTGGATGAGACATTCTGGTTGGTATCCAGACTACCACTTGAGACTTTTCAAGAAGGGGAAAGGAAGGTTTAATGAGCGGGTGGTTCATGAGGCGGTCCAGGTAGAGGGCAAGAAAGGTTATCTTAAAGGTGCGATAGAGCACTTCACTGCCAAGTCCATAGGTGAATACCTGAAGAGGATGGATAAATATGCTAAATTGACCATAGAAGAGAGGGGAGGAAGAGCAGGATGGTATCAGGTTTTCTTTCACCCTTCTTTCACCTTCTTCAAGATGTATATTATAAAAAGGGGCTTCTTGGATGGTATCCATGGCCTGATTTTAGCTCTCTGCCATTCCTTCTATACTTTCAGTAAGTATGCCCGACTCTGGGAGAAAAGGAAGGGATGAGAATTCCTGTTCTTATGTATCATAAAGTTAGTCCAGGCAAGAAAGAGAAGTATAGAATAAGCCCGGAGAAGTTTGCCAGCCAGATGGAATATCTCTCCAAGAAGAGGTATCAGACCATCTCACCAGATGAGATATTAGGGTTTGTCAAAGGAGGAAGGGCCCTTCCAAAGAGGCCGGTGCTCATTACCTTTGACGATGGCTATAAGGATAACTTCACCCATGCCTATCCCATACTGAAAAGGTACAATTTCAAGGCAACCATATTCTTGGTCACCCAATATATTGGCAAGAAAAATGGATGGAGTAAGGGAGGTGAAGAGATTCTCTCCTGGGAGGAGATTGAAGAGATGAAGAGAGAAGGATTCTCTTTCGGCTCCCATACCCACACCCACCCCAATCTCTTAGAACTATCTCGGGATAAAGTATTATCTGAGATCAGGGATTCTAAAAGAATACTGGAGGAGAGATTAGAAGAGCCGATCAGCTTCTTCACCTATCCCTATGGAAAGTTCAATTCGAGAATTAAGGAGATGGTGAAAGGGGCTGGCTATTCAGGGGCGTTTTCCACTCTTCCGGGGAAGAATAGTAGAAACGAAGACCCCTTTCTCCTGCGCAGAATACTCATCCGAGGCTACGATACAAAACTCCATTTTATTTTGAATCTAAAACTGGGAAGAAGCAGAATATAAAAATAGGATTCTGAAGCGGGTCCTGCCTCGGCATTCTCTCTTCGTGGGCCCCTCCGCCCGGTGTAGATCCTCCCACTCATAGAGATCTGCCGAGCCACCCGCTTATCACAGTTTTTGAAAAAAGCCCAAAATAGGAAAGCAATGGACAAAAAAGTAGATCTGAGCAAGGTACAAAGGATACTGGTAATAAAGTTCAAGCACATTGGGGATGTATTATTGATGGTTCCCACGGTACGTGCCTTGAGGGAAAGATTTCCTAAAGCGCACATCGCCTGCCTGGTAAATAAGGGAACAGAGGAGATGCTCACCGGAAATCCCTTAATTAATGAGATCTTAACCTTTGATCGTCCGATAAAGAAATTACCTAGAGTAAGAAAAATTATTGAGAGTCTAAAGTGGGCAAAGAGCATAAGGAATAAGAGATTTGATTTAGTTGTCGATCTAGGAGGAGGGGACAGGGGGGCAGTGATCGCCTTTGTCAGTGGGGCGAAGATAAGGGCCAGTTTTGGTGTTCCCAGAGAAAAGATTACTTTTAAAAATCTTTTCTCTAAATTGGGGTATCTCCTTTTCCACTGGCATTTCAAAGGGAAGGGAACCCTGGGAAGGAGGTTTTTGTTTACCCATCTCGCTAAGCCAAAGGGGATAAGAGAGCATACCATAGAGCACGATTTGAATGTTGTCAGAAACCTGGGAATTGATACCAGAAATAAAGAACTCGAGATATTTGTTTCTGATGAAGACAGGAGACATATCGAAAGTCTGTTAAAGGAGAAGGGAATAGAGAAAGAGGAGATATTAACCATTATTCATCCTGTCTCAAGATGGAGAGAGAAAGAGTGGAGGGACGAAGGATTTGCTAAGGCCTGCGACTACCTCATTGACAGGTATCATTCCAAAGTAATTTTTACTGCTGGGCCAGAAGAAAGGGAGATGAGAAGAGTAAAGGAGATAATTGGCCTCATGAAAGAAACCCCAGTCGATCTTTCAGGAAAGATCACCTTGAAACAACTGGTTGCCTTAATTGAGAGAAGTAATCTCTATCTCGGCCTGGATAGCGCCCCCATGCACATCGCCAATGCTTTGAAGAAACCATTAATCGCCCTCTTTGATCCCACAAGCATCCCGGAATGGGCGCCGAGAGGGAAGAATCAGATCGCCCTCTCCGTAAAGGCGGGAGTCGATGAAGTCCTGGGAGTAATAGATAAAGAGTTATCGGGAAAGAAGGAATGGCAAAAAGTGACTTTCTAACCCTGAAAAGGGGAGAGTGGAGAATAAAGCTAAAGAGGGAATATCAGGGACTTCTTTTGAAACTCGGCCTGGAAGATCCGGATAGTCTATTTAAAAGGGAGGAGGCAAGGCTCTTAGATGATAGCCAACGTTCCAATATCTTTTCCCTCCGGGTAAATGGAGGAAGGGTTGTCCTAAAAGAGTATAAGCCCCGGGGAATAGGGAAGGCCTGGATCGACCTCTACCGACCTTCAAAGGCGATGAGAGAGTTTGTGCTCGGCAATAGACTTTCAAAGATGGGGATTCCGGTGGCCGAGCCCTTGGCGATAGGTGAGAAGAGAAACCTCCGCTTGTTAAAGAAATGCTTTCTAATTACGGAAGAACTCTCTTTAGGTACCAACTTAAGCCATTATGTAAATAGTCTTCGTCCTTCCTTAAGTAAGGGAAAGATTAGAGAAAAAAGGAATTTTATTTCTAGGTTAGCAAAAAGCATTAGAGATATTCATAATAAGGGCTTCACCCATGGGGATTTAAATACTAGTCACATTATGGTAAAAGGGAATGGGTTCTACTATCTCGACTTTGAGAATGCTCGGCTCAAAAGAAGGGCCTCGGACTTCAGATGGATAAAGGACTTGGCAAGGCTAAATGAATCCATGCCCCCTTATATCACAAGGACGGATAAGTTAAGGTTCTATAAGGAATATGCTAAGGGAAACGGAGCGAAAGAAAAGAAGATGAGGAGATACTTAAGAAGGATTGAGAGACGCACCATAAAAAAGAAAGGGTAAAACTATGAATCTCAGAGAAAAAATTTCTAAGAAAAAAGCGGGGATCGGAATCTTGGGCTTGGGTTATGTTGGCCTCCCCTTGGCCTGTGAGTTTGCCCAGGCAGGATTTAAGGTAACTGGAATAGATATTGACAGAGAGAGGATAAAGCGCATCAAAATGGGAAGGCATTATATTGAAGATGTGGGGAGGAGAGAGGTAACCCAACTAATGAAGAGGGGATTTTTAAAACCTACCTCTGACTTTAAAGCCCTAAAGGGACTGGATGTGATTATCATCTGTGTTCCCACTCCTTTGAGGAAGACAAAGGAGCCCGATATCTCGTATGTCGTCTCTGCTGCAAAGGAGATTGCCAAATACTTGAAGAATAATCAGCTGGTTATCTTAGAAAGCACCACCTATCCTGGCACCACCAGGGAGGTCATACTTCCCATCCTGAAAGAAACCAAAAAGAAATTTTATCTTGCCTTCTCCCCGGAACGTATCGATCCAGGAAACAAAGAATATACCTTAAGGAATACCCCCAAAATAGTCTCAGGAATTACCAAAGAGTGTGCCCGATTGGCTAAGGCTCTATACAAAGAGGTCGTAGATGAGGTTATTATTGTCTCCTCAACTGAGATAGCAGAGATGGTTAAACTTTTAGAGAACACCTTCCGCAGTGTAAATATTGGCCTGGTGAATGAGATGGCCTTGATGTGTCATCGCCTGGGCATCGATGTCTGGGAGGTGATCGAGGCCGCTAAGACAAAGCCCTTTGGCTTCATGCCCTTCTATCCTGGTCCGGGATTGGGAGGCCACTGCCTCCCCGTTGATCCCCATTACCTCTCCTGGAAGCTAAAGACCCTGGATTTCTATGCACGATTCATCGAACTGGCAGGTGAGATCAATAGCAAGATGCCCGAGTTTCTAGTAGAGAGAATAGAAGATGCCCTGAATAAGAAGAGAAAATCCCTCAAAGGTTCAAGGGTCTTAATCTTAGGAGTGGCCTATAAGAAGGATGTCTCTGATACTCGGGAGTCACCCGCCCTAGACGTCATCAAGATATTACAGAAGAAAGGGGTAAAGGTTAGCTATCATGATCCCCACGTTTCTAAACTAAGACTGGATAGAAAGGTGCTCAGATCTAAAGAATCCCCGCCCTTAGAAAAACAAGATTGCGTGGTCATTGTTACCGATCATACTGCCTTTAATTATCCTGAGATTGTAAAAAAGGCCAAATTAATTATTGATAGCCGGAATGCCACAAAGGGAATAAAGAATAGAAAAATTGTTAAACTCTGATGTTTGATAAAAAAGCATTAAACTATGGAGTAGAACGAACAGAAAAAGGAGGAAGAATGAGAAGAAAAAAATGGTTGAAAATTACTTTAAGTATCATCTTAATCCTTGTTGTTGCTGTTGGAGTAGTTGTTACTTTAGTTCCCATCTCACCAAGGATGCTTTCTAAGTTTGGGATCTCTTTGGATGAGGTCTTAGCCAAGGTAGAGGTTAAGTTAGGCCGCAAGGCGAGCATAGGAGACTTCCGGCTCTATCTCTTAAGGGGAGGGACATTTGAGAATATCAAGATCGCCAACCATGAGGACTTCTCTAAAACTCCCTTCTTCAAGACGGATAAGATGGTAGTTAAATATGCCCTCCTTCCTCTAATCCACAAGGAATTGGTCATCAAGAAGGTCGTTCTGGTCAAGCCCCAGATCCTCATTGAGAGAGATAAAGAGGGTGAGTGGAGCTTCTCCGATCTTGGCAAGACGCAGATGACCGCAGATCAAAGCGCAGATTTACGCAGATATCAGCGGCAATCTGTGTTCAAAATCAGCGGCCATCAGCGTTTAGCCTATGCTGCCACTGGAGAAGATAAACCAAAGAAGATGGCTATTACTGTTTCTAGTATTGCCATTCAGAAGGGAAGGATAATCTTTAACGATGAGGTTATTCCACAGGTTATGAGCATAGAGGACATTGACATCTTGGTAAGTAACATCTCGCAAGAGGAGAAAGCAGACTTCGATATTAGTTTAAATATCCCGGAAGAGATGGCTTCACCTCTAAAGATAAAGGCCTCTCTCAATCCCTTTACTCTTAAGGATAAAATGGATATAGATGTCAGAATAGATATTGACGACCTCAATTTAATCTATTTCGCTCCCTACTATAAATCCTTCCTTCCTGGGAAACTCCAGAGCGCAAAGTTGGATATTGGTTTAGATGTGGGATTAAGGGGGAAGGAAAAAATATCTTCCTCTGGAAAGATTGCTTTAAATAATCTTATCTTCATCATGACCAGAGGAGTTCCTTTGCCCATAACATTAGAGAGTTTTTCTATAGATCATGACTTAGGGATCGATCTGGAAAAGAACGATATTGATATAAGAAGATTGAACGTAAAAATAGAGGAGATATCCCTGAACGCTAAAGGCAAGATAAGCGACTTCAAAAAAGAGAGGATATTGAATCTCTCCCTTTTTACTGATCAGATTCCACTGAAGAGAGCAAAAAGCCTCGCCTCTTCTTTTGTTAGGGCACCTATTCTGAAGGAGATTGAGGTAGAAGGGACCATTGACCTGAAGGTTAACCTAAAGGGAAAACTAAAAGAACTCGAGATAGATGGGGTGCTCAACCTGAATGATGATACCATTAAGTATGCCAAGATCAATCAGCCTTTAAGTAATATAAAATCGAGTATAAAGTTTAATAAGAGGGATATCGATATCCCAAGGCTCTCCGCCAATTTGGGAGGTTCCAACCTGGTCCTGAAAGGCAAGGTTATTAACTTCAGGAAGCCAAAATTAGACCTCCTTCTGACTTCAAATAAATTAGTCCTGAATGAACTGGTCAATATTGCTGCTAAACCTAGAGCAAAGAAGGGAGTGGCCATTGAGGGGATCGCCTCTCTAAATACCAGGATAACTAGTCCCACAAAGAAAATAAATCTTGTTGGAGATATCGGCATTCCCCAACTCAAAGTTGATAAACTGAAACTGTCAAATACTAACTTAAACTATAGTTTTCAATTGGCGAAAAAGTTACTCACTATCAAATCTCTCAAGACCAACCTCTATCAAGGAGGCCTCAATGCCTCTGGTAGCTTGAATCTATCCGACCCTAAAAAATTGGGGTATTCCCTAAAGGCCGATGCTAACGAAATTGACCTAAACGAACTCTTGACCACCAATACTAATCTGAAGGATAAGTTTTATGGCACTTTAGGATTGGATTTAGAGATTAGAGGTAAAGGAACAAATCAAAAAGATTTAGAGAGGAATGCTTCGGGAAAGGGCTATCTGAACCTGGTTAAGGGAAAGATTACCGGCATCACCATCCAGAAGGAACTCATCAGGTTCTTATTGGGCATTCTTCAGATACCAGAGATAAAAGAGATTCACTATGATAGCCTCTCCGGCCACTTTAACTTGGCAGGAGGAGAAGTGAAGACAAACGACTTCAATCTGGATGGTAAGGAGATGAAAGTCCTGGCCTCTGGGAGCTACTTCCTCGATGGAAGGCTGGACTTTGATGTTACGGTCAAGCCCACCCCTTTCTTGATTGGCGCTTCCCCTATCCCCCCGCACTTAAAAGACGAGAGAGGAAATGCAGTAATTCCCTTTAGGTTAACGGGCACTACCCAGAAACCTAAATTTACACCCAAATGGGAGAAAATGATAGAAAAGGCAATCAGGACCGAGGCAGAAAAACAATTAGAAAGGGCAGTAGGCAAAGAAGAGACCGAAGCAATTAAGGAAGTAATTAAAGGTATTGGGGATCTCTTTAAGAAGAAAAAAGAGTAACGCAGAAACGCAGAATCTAAACAGAGAGACGCAGAGAAGTTTTCGGCGTTTCCTATATATTCTGTGTCCCGGCGATTGCAAAGGAGGGAAGAAAAATGAAGAAACCAGTTAAGATCTTAGGGATTATTGTTGGGGTGATTGTTGTCCTTGTCATCTTGCTCTGCACTATTCCTATCACATCACCGAAACTGAAGGACTTGGCCTTAGCAAAGGCGAAACCTATCTTAGGTCGGGAAGTGACCATTGAGCGGGTGAGGATTGTCCTTCTACGAGGCATAAGGTTAGATAAGGTGACGGTGGCCAATAGAAAAGGCTTTGCCAAGGAGCCTCTCTTTGAAGGAAAGAGGATCGTAGTTAAGTATGAACTCCTTCCCCTGCTCCATAGAGAACTGGTCATCAAGAAAGTCGTTCTGCTTGAGCCAAAAATCCTTTTGGAGAGGAATAGGAAGGGTGTTTGGAACTTCTCTGGTATAGGGAAGAAGACAGAGGCAAAGGCTAAGCCGGAGATAAAACCAGTTGCGGAAAAAGGAGAAGGAGAGGCGAAGAAGAGACTGACTCTTACCATCTCTCAAATTGCTATTAAGAAAGGGAAGATCTCTCTTGAGGATAAGAGCAGGGCAGCCCTTAGGTCTTTAAAGACAGGCATCGATCTAACCTCTAGCATAGAGATGAAGGAAGGATTTGCCTCAAAGGGAAGGATAGGCCTGAATGATTTGACTGCCCAGATGAATCCTACTACGAAGAAGCCCCTGAAGATCTCTGAACTGGAAATCCCTTATGAGTTCAGAGATAACCTGCTCACTATAGAAAGCCTAAAGATCTTAACCTGTCAGGGAGAATTGGAGGCAGAAGCAAAGATCGATCTTAAGAAAACAGAATATGACTTGAAAGCAAAGATAGAGAAGATGGAAATAAACGACCTTCTCTCTTCCCTTACCACAATGAAGGATATGGTTTATGGAACTCTGGCCACTGATCTGGAGATAGAGGCAAAGGGTAAGGGAAGGAGATTAATGAAGAATGCTAAGGGAAAGGGGTTTGTAAATCTTTCTAAAGGAAGGATAAGCGGTCTGCCTTTACAGAAGAAATGTCTAAGCTTTCTCTCCCATGTCCTTCCCATCCCTTCCTTAGTAGAGATTCCCTACAATAGCCTGGGCGGCCACTTCAACTTAGCAAAAGGCGAAGTTAAGACAGAAGATTTCAAACTGGATAGCGATCTGATGAAGATATCTGCCCAAGGGACTTATTCCTTATTGGGCAGGCTCGATTTCGACATTACATTAAAGACCACTCCCAAACTCATTAAGCCCTCAGATATCCCGGTTCAGCTAAGAGACGAAGAAGGGAATGCCTCACTGCCCTTTGAACTAAAGGGAACAATTCAGGATACTGAGTTTCAGCCCAAGTGGGAGAAGGTGATTAAGAAGGCAATAGAGAAGACAGTGGCAGAAGAGCTGGAGAAGGCAGTAGGAAAGGAAGAGGCCGAAGCAGCAAAAGAATTGATTAAGGGCCTGGGAGAACTCTTCAAAAAGAAGTAACACGAATAGACACGAACTGTTAGGCAAGAATGTAATAAACAAAACACGCCTGTCCGCCGTTAGTGTGGCGGAAATCTACACGAATAAATAGTATACAATATCTGAAGGAAAGATATGGCACCATTAAAGAAGGACTTAAAGACTGGTAAGTGGTACTTTGTTAAAGAGAAAAAAAGGAGAAGGAAAAGAAAACCTAGGAAGAGAATAGGGGGCTCACTCATTACTTTCATTGCTATCCTGGCCCTTCTTGTTCTTATCATAATAAAGGCTAACTCCATTGCGGCCTTCATCACAGAGCAGATTATCATCTACAACATTGAGAAGCGCCTCACCGTTCAGTTAAGGATCGATAAAGTAGAGGCCGATATCTACCAGGATACGGTGCACCTTGAGGGCTTTAGGATGATAAGTTCCAACCAGATAAGTGAAAAACCCTTTCTTTACTGCCCGGAGGGGGAGGGACGCTTCTACTTCCGCCAGCTCTTCAAGATGAAGACAGTAATGGATGATATGCTCTTTAAAGAACCAGTCCTCTTCATTGAAAGAAATGGTGAGGGTAAGTGGAACCTTCCTAAGAGGAAGAAGTATCGTAAGCCCCGATGGTTCTTCATTATGTTAAAGGCAAAAGTAGAAGATGGGAGGATTGTCTTCAAGGATGGAATGATAACTGAAGAAGGGCTGACTACAGAATTAAAAGAGATAAGGGGTGAGGCAACGAATCTCTCAGGAAGGATTCCTGCGGGAATAGAATACAATTTAATGGGCTATCTAAATGATACCCCCTTAGAGGCAAAAGGGACCATTGACTCATTCAAAGAGCCCTTTGATTTCAGTCTACTCTTAAAAGTAAGGAATTTAGACCTTCTTCCTTTCGCCTCTTATCAGAGAGAGATTACCTCATGCAAATTAATGCGGGGGAAAATGGACCTGGAGGCAGAACTCGAATGCGAGAAGAACGAGTTGGATTGTATGAATAAAGTGGTATTCAAAGGTCTTGAACTCCAGCCCGTTCTCGGTGCCAAGCCCTCTCTTATCAAAGTGATGGGTATGGGCCCCGCTACCCTGGCCACCGTCTTAAGGGATAATGAAGGAAGAATAAGATTGAATATTCCCGTAAAGGGTGATATTACCGATCCAGACTTTAAAGTTGGTCCCGCCCTTCTCAAAGCCCTTATCAGAGCCATTCAGGAGACGATTATTGGTCCCTTTAGTTCTGCGGCCAAACTGGTCTTTACCAAAGAAGGGATGTCCAAGATCCATCTTCTTCCCATCGAGTTTGTCAAAGGAAGCGCCAGACTGGCCAAGGGAGCGATTACTAAACTGGTGGACCTGTCTCGCCTCTTAATAAAGTATCCCGCCACTCCCCTCCATATCGAGGGATATGTCGATCCCTTGAGTGAGAAGGGGTTATGGAAAGGAACCAGCCTGGCCCAAAGGAGAGCCAAGAAGATAGCCGATTACTTAATCAAAGAAGCCAAGATTCCAGAAGAGAAGATTAAATTAAGCGCCAAAGAAGAAAAGGAAAAGAAGAGGGTAGAACTCAGGATTGAAGAGTAAGATTACAGATATCAAGCCGCAGAAGAGGCGTTCCAAGAGAAGGTCGATCTTTGTAGATAATGAGTTCTTATGCGGGGTAGATGAAGAGATTGTCGCTGTCTTAGGCCTTAAGGTCGGCCAGGAAGTAGCTAAAAGGAAGATAGAGGAGATTCTATATAAGGAAGAAGTAAAAAAAGCAAAGGACTATTCCTTTAAACTTCTCTCCTATAGACCGCGAAGTATAAAGGAAATCCGGAATAGGTTAAAGAAGAAGAATTATTCTTTAAAAATTATTCTTAAAGTAATCAAAAGCCTGAAGAGATTAAAGTTTCTCAACGATAGAGAGTTTGCCAAGATGTGGGTGGAGAATAGAATTAGAACTAGGCCCATGGGCAGATATAGACTTTATCAAGAACTCATCCAGAAGGGGATTGATAGGGAATTAATTGAGAAGACTTTGAACAATTATCGAGAAGAAGAAGAGATAAAGTTAGCCCGAGAACTCGCCCAGAGGAAACTGAAGAGGTCTTACCAGAATTTAGATGAGGTAACTACTAAGAGGAGGCTCTATGGCTTCTTACAGAGAAGGGGCTTTTCCTACGATATCATCCAAGAAGTCATGAAAGAGTTAAAGGGGACGGAGAATGAGGGGAAATGAGATAAGGAAGAGGTTCTTAGAGTCCTTTAAAAAAAGAGGGCATACTATCAAGCCCTCTGGCTCCTTAATCCCTGAGGACCCAACTGTTCTATTGACCATCGCCGGGATGCTTCCTTTTAAGCCTATTTTTACCGGAGAAATAAAATCAGATCTGAGGAGGGCGGCTACCTCTCAGAGGTGCTTAAGAACCAATGATATTGAGAATGTGGGAAAGACCGCCCGACACCACACCTTCTTTGAGATGCTGGGGAACTTCTCCTTTGGAGATTATGGTAAGAAAGAAGCCATTAGATGGGCCTGGGAGTTTCTGATAAAAGAATTAAAAATTCCCAAAGAGAAGTTGTGGGTCTCTATCTATGAGGAGGATGAGGAGGCCTTCGACATCTGGCATAAAGAGGAGAAGATCCCCAAGAGTAGAATTGTAAGGTTGGGAAGTGAGCATAACTTCTGGGCCATCGGCCCCACCGGTCCCTGTGGTCCCTGCTCTGAGATCATCTACGATAGGGGAAAGAAGCATAGTTGTGGCAAACCAACCTGTGGTGTAGGATGTGACTGTGATAGATTCTTAGAGGTCTGGAACCTAGTCTTCATGGAATATAATCGGGACCATGAGGGAAGACTGAAACCCCTGCCCAGAAAGAACATCGATACTGGAATGGGGTTAGAGAGATTGGCCATGATTCTCCAGAGAAAAGAGAATACCTTTGATACTGATCTCTTGAAGCCAATCATTGATTATACTGCTTCTTTATCTGGGGTGAGATATGGCCAGAATAAAATAAAGGATCTGGCGCTACGCATCATCGCAGATCATATAAGGGCCATCGTCTTCTTGATCTATGATGGAGTCCCCCCTTCCAACGTGGGAAGGGGATATGTTCTTCGTAGGATTATCCGAAGAGCCCTTTCCCAGGGAAGAAACCTGGGACTTGCTAAGCCCTATCTCCATAAGTTAATCTCGGTGGTTATCGATATCATGAGAGAGCCCTATCCAGAACTATCAAAGGATAAAGAACATATGGAAAGGATTGTCCTGGGTGAGGAAAAAAGGTTCTTAGAGACTTTGGAGCAAGGGATGAGGATATTCGATGATCTCCTCATTCATCTATCAAGAGAGAAGAGAAGGGAGATCCCAGGAGAGAAGGTCTTTGAGTTATACGATACCTATGGGATACCGGTCGACCTTACTCAGGAGATCGTCGCAGAACATAACCTAACCTTAGATAGGAGAGGATTTGATATGGCCATGGAAGAACAGAAAAAAAGAGGGAGGATGGCCTGGAAGGAGATCGGCCAATCGAGGGTAAAGACCATCTATAATAGATTGGCGAAAGAGCTGAAGGCCACAAAATTTAAGGGATATGATAGGGCTACCCTGAAAGCAGAGATATTGGCAATTATTAAGGCTGATAAGAGGGTAGAAAGGGCAAAGGCAGGGGATGAGATAGATATTATCCTTGATACTACTCCCTTCTATCCCGAGGCAGGGGGCCAGATAGGAGATAGAGGAACAATTACTAAGAGAGGAACCAGGATAGAGGTTCTGGATACCCAGAGGCCTTTACCAGAGATAATCGTCCATAAGGCAAAGGTTGTCAAGGGAAGTATCAGGAAAGGAGACAAGATAGAGGCAAGTATCGATATAGAAAAGAGATTAGCCACTGCTCGAAATCATACCGCCACCCATCTATTGCAGGGAGCATTAAGAAAAATCTTAGGAAAGCACGTGAGGCAGACCGGTTCCTTCGTTTCTTCCGATAGGCTGCGCTTCGACCTCACCCACTTTGCTCCTTTGACTGATAAGCAGCTCTCCCAAGTTGAGGCGATGGTCAATGACAAGATAAGGGAGAATATAGAGGTAGAGGCTTCTATGATGGACTTTGAGGAAGCAAAGAAGAGAGGGGCCATTTTTTTGGTTGGTGAGAAGTACGAAAAAAGAGTCAGGACAGTCAAAATAGGGGATTTCAGTCTGGAACTCTGTGGAGGAACCCATGTGAAGACCACGGGCGAGATCGGTTTATTTAAGTTAGTAAGCGAAAGCGGCATTGCCGCTGGAGTACGAAGGATCGAGGCCTTGACAGGAGAAGGGGCATATAGGTTTGTAAAGGAAAGAGAGAATCTTCTATCTAGGATAGCGAGAGAGTTAAAGGTAGCGCCCTCTCAAGTTCTGGAGAGAGTGGAGAGACTAGTCCGGAGGGTAAAAGAACTGGAGAAAGAGATCGAAAGATTGAAAAGCAGAGAAGCCTTTTTAAAAAGAGAGGAGTTGATAGAAAAGGCGGTTGAAGTAGTGGGGATTAAGGTAATCTCGGAGAGGATGGAAGGGTTGGACATCAAGGGATTGCGCAATGCCTCCGATCTTCTAAAGGGTACACTGAAATCGGGAGTAATCATCTTAGGTTCGGTGATGGATAAAAAAGTGGGACTGGTCTGTGTGGTAACCAGAGACTTGACAGATAAGCTGGATGCTGGCCAGATTATAAAAGAGGTAGCGAAGATTGTTAAGGGAAGCGGGGGAGGGAGGAAGGACTTTGCCCAGGCGGGAGGAAAGAATCCAGCGAAACTCTCTCAAGCCCTGAAAGAAGCCCCCCGAATTATCAAAAATCAGATAAGAATAGCAAAATAGGTAGATTGGTTGGAATAGTTGGATTAAAATCCAGCTAATATCCTAATCCAACTAGTTTCCTTGCTAACTTTAAACTTCTGAGGCAAGTGATGAGAATAATGGGATTGGACGTTGGTGAGAAGAGGATTGGGGTTGCCGTATCAGATCCCCTGGGTTATACCGCCCAGGGGATTTCTGTTATAAAGCGCGAGAATACAGATGAATTGAAGAAGATAGTAAACGATTATAATATTGAAAGGATTATAGTAGGACTTCCCAAGAATATGGATGGAAGTATTGGGGAACAGGGGAAGAAGGTATTAGCCTTTATTGAGGATCTAAAGAGAGAGATCGATTTACCCATTCTTACCTGGGATGAGAGGCTCACCACAAAAGAGGCTGAAGGGGTCCTTCTAAGAGCAGACTTGAGCCGGGCAAAGAGAAAAAAGGTAATAGATAAATTGGCCGCAGCACTCATCCTCCAGAATTATCTGGATAGCCACAGAAGATAAACAGCAAAGAAGTTGTCCAGTTAGCCAGTTAGCCAGTCATCCAGTTAAAAACCGGCAAACCGGTAAACTGGCAAACCGGCAAACAGATAAGGTAATCCATGAATCTCAGAAATACTGGTATTGCTATCGTTATCCTGGTCATCCTTGGAGTTGTTATCTACCAACTCTACATTCCTCTGGATTCCAAGTCTCCTCAGGTTAAAGCCATTGAGATTTCAAGAGGAATGAATGCTAAAGGGATCGCCCGCCTCTTAAGGAAAGAGAAGCTGATTAAAAATGGGTTAGCCTTTAGGATTTTGGCTAAGGTAAAAGGAGTAGAAAATAGGCTTCAGGCAGGGGAGTATGAATTAAGTTCTTCAATGAACCTTTCCAGAATCCTCTCCAGGATAAAGAAGGGAGAGGTTCTGGCCCATCCCTTCACCATTCCAGAGGGTTATAACATTCGTCAGATTGCCTCAGTTTTAGAGGAAAAAGGTTTAGCAGAGAAAGAGAGATTCATTGCCCTGACCGAAGATGTTAAATTCGTTTCCCGGCTCGGCATCCAAGCAAAGAGCTTAGAAGGATATCTCTTCCCAGAGACCTACCGAGTCTCCAAAGGAATGGAGGAAGAAGAGATCATCAAACTTATGGCCTCCCAATTTAACAAAGCAGTAACTGAGGAGGATAGGAAAAGAGCGGAAGAATTAAGATTTACTTTTCATGAGACCATTATCCTGGCCTCCATCGTTGAGAAGGAGACCAGTGCTCCAGAAGAAAGAACCCTTATCTCTGCTGTCTTTCATAATAGATTAAAAGCAAAAAGGCCCTTACAGGCAGATCCCACAGTCATCTATGCTCTGGGAGAGGCCTTCGATGGAGACCTGAAGAAGGAACATCTCAGAATAGATTCCCCCTATAATACCTATAGATATCGGGGTCTCCCCCCAGGTCCCATTGGAAATCCGGGGAGAGAGGCCATTCAGGCTGCCCTATATCCAGCAGACGTCAATTACCTCTACTTTGTCTCTCGAAACGATGGGACCCACGAGTTCTCTTCCAGTTTAGAGGAACATAATAGGGCGGTATGGAAGTACCAGAAAAGACAATAGGTTATCAGGTAATCAGGTAATTGGGTAATCAGGTAAAAGAAAAGACTGATCACCGACAACTGGTCACTGATTGCCCAATAGTCATAGGCAGGAAGATTATGTTTTCTAAAGAAATCTTGACCGAAGCTTTAAAAACAACTTTGGCAAAGGGAGGGGATTTCGCTGAGGTCTTCATTGAAGAGAAGAAGACCATCAGCATCTCCTGTGAGGAGAATAAGATCGAAGTCGTCTCCTCTGGAACTGATAGCGGCGCGGGTCTGAGACTAATCTCTAAAGGTGAAACATTCTATGCCTCCACAAGTGAACTAACGAAGAAAAGTCTTTTAAAGACTGCCAAAGCATTGAGCGCAGGAGTATCTAATAAGGCCAAGAAGATAAAGATCGATCTCAAGCCAGCTAAAGCAAACATCAATTTTAAGATAAGAAGACCTCCTTCAGACGTCAAAATAGAAAATAAAGTAAAGATTATTAAGGAAGCCAATAAAAAAGCTCGCTCCATAGATAAGAGAATTAAACAGGTAATGGTCGGCTACGGAGATAGCCTGCGCAAGATTACTATCGCTAATTCAAATGGAACCTTAGCAGAGGATGAAAGAACACAACTCTTATTCAGCGTTACAGTCGTTACTAAAGAAAAGGAAATCCTACAGACGGGAACAGAGACTAAGGGAGGATTTATTGGCTGGGAAATATTCGATAAATTTTCTCCAGAAGAGATTGCCACCCGGGCAGCAAGAAGGGCCATTCTAATGTTAGAGGCCCAGAAGGCACCTGCTGGGGAGATGACCGTTGTCCTATCCTCCTCTGCGGGTGGGACTATGATCCATGAGGCCATCGGCCATAGCCTGGAGGCAGACATTATCCAGAAGGGGGCTTCAAAGTATTGCGGAAAGATGGGCAAAAAGATAGCCTCATCCTTAATCACAGTTATTGATGATCCCGCACTTCCCAATAAGAGGGGTTCCTATAGGTTCGATGACGAAGGGAACCCTTCCCAGAAGACAATCTTAGTCGAAAACGGAGTATTGAAGAGTTATCTCTATGATTATCTGACCGCCGAAAAAGATAAAATAAAACCAACCGGGAATGGCAGGAGACAGTCTTACCACTACAGACCCATCCCCAGGATGAGCAATACCTATATCGCTTCTGGAAAAAGCGATCCAGAAGAGATTGTTAAGTCAGTAAGGAAAGGATTATTTGTCAAAAAGATGGGTGGGGGACAGGTGGACAGCGTGAACGGTGACTTCGTCTTTGAGGTGGAAGAAGGCTATCTCATTGAGGATGGAAAGATAACCAGACCAGTAAGAGGGGCAACCTTAATAGGCAATGGCCCAGAGATTCTGAAAGAGATCGATATGGTGGGAAATGACTTAGGTTTTGAGATTGGCACCTGTGGCAAGGAAGGACAGGGAGTCCCCATCTCAGACGGCCAGCCCACCCTACGCATCCCAAAGATAATCGTGGGGGGAACGAGGGAATAAGGGTTCGTATAAATAGAGTTAGCCGAACTAAAAAATCAGGAGGATAGATATGTCACATAAGAAAGTAATAGGAATTATGTGTGTCGCCTTGCTATTTATGGTTATGTTGGGTATTATCGTGCGGGGAGATGTAAAGGGAGCCGATCGGATGGATGCCACAATGCTTGCCATGGAAGGAGGCAAACTCTCCTCTGAAGAAGCTAAAAAACTTGAGGATAAACTTAAGGCGAATCCGAATGATTTATTATCGCGAACTAAACTACTCGGCTATTACTCTCGTAAGCGATTTCAGTCAGACTTCGCACGCCAGGCACGTCAAAGGCATATAATGTGGATTATTCAAAACCGCCCTGACGCTAAAATTGCGGGACGTCCCGATACCAGTCTTAATCCTGTACTTGATGGGGAGATGTATTATGAAGCAAAAAAGCTGTGGCTCAAGCAGGTTGAAACCCACAAGGAGAACACGGCAATACTTGGCAATGCTGCCCACTTCTTCATCATTCACGATAGGGATGTAGCCGAGAACCTTCTAAAGAAGGCTCAAGCCCTCGAGCCAGATAACCCTGAATGGTCAAAGCGTCTTGGACATCTTTATTCGTTAGGGTTGAGCCGTAAGTCGGGTGAAGCAAAAAGAGAGGCAGCAACAAAGTCCCTAAATCAACTGGAAAAAACACTAAGCAATACCACTGAAGAGATAAATAGATTCTACATGCTTGACAAACTTGCCAAGGCTGCGTTTGAGTCCGGGGACGTGAAGAAGGCGAGAGCATATGCAACCGAATTATTAAATAAAGCAGCTCAGTACAGAAATAAATGGAATTACGGGAACGCTATTCATCATGGGAATCTGATTCTTGGCAGACTCGCCTTAAAGTCAGGCGATTTAGAAAAGGCCAAGGAGTATTTAATTAAAGCTGGGAAAACGCCGGGGTCGCCACAACTCAATTCATTCGGTCCTAATATGACTCTTGCTAAAGAGTTATTGGAAAAAGGTGAAAAGGAAGTCGTTATTAAGTATTTTCAACTTTGTGCCAATTTTTGGAAAAGAAAAAGGCATAGGGAACGTTTGAAAAATTGGACGTCTATTGTTAAGAAAGACGGAATTCCTGATTTCGGTGCGAATTTGGACTATTGACTTAGTTTCGACTAACAAAGCATTTAAGGAACAAGAAAATGAATAAATTGGATTTGGCGGTCTATATTGCCCGGAAGACGGGCCTCTTCCAGAAGGATGCTTTAGCCATCATCGATTGTCTGACAAAGACCATCCAGGAGGCTTTGACTAAAGGGGATGAGGTGATCATCCGGGGCTTGGGAAAATTTGAAACAAAAGAGAGGTCAGCGAGAAAGATAAGGAATGTGGTCACGGGAAAGGAGATTGAGATCCCGGTCCATAGGGTGCCTTTCTTCAAACCCAGCCAGAAACTGAAGAATAAAGTCAATAGTCAAAAGTCGATAGTCGGTAATTAGTGAACAGTGATCGGTTGTCTGTGATCTGTGCCTATCTGTAATAAATCTGTGTAAATCTGTGGTTTAGAGATGAAGCCTGTCTTTTCTCATTCCTGGGATTTGAGCCCTCAAGAGGCGATTAAACTACAGGAAGAGCTAAAAGAAAAGATTATTCTAAAAAAGGGCTTCTCTAAAATTAAGAGGATTGCTGGGGCAGATATCTCTTTTTCTAAAAAGAGTAACAGAGCCTATGCGGCAGTAATTGTCTTCTCTTTTCCTGAATTAGAAATCTTAGAAGAAGAATATACTATAGGTAACTTAAGTTTTCCTTATATTCCAGGTCTTCTTACCTTTCGGGAAGGACCTCTTCTCATCGAGACCTTTAAGAAGATTAAGATTGAGCCGGATGTTATAATATTCGATGGCCAGGGGATAGCCCACCCCAAAAGATTAGGCCTGGCTACCCATATGGGAATCCTATTAGATAAACCAACCATCGGCTGTGCTAAATCAAAACTAATTGGCACTTATCAAGAGCCAGAAAGAGAAAAAGGTTCCTATTCCCTACTAAAAGATGATGGTGAAATCATCGGCGCTGTTTTAAGAACAAAAGAGGATGTCTCTCCCGTATTTGTTTCCCCCGGCCATAAGATAGATTTAAAAAGTTCAATAGAGATAGTCCTAGAATGCCTGAGAGGCTATAGACTACCCGAGCCCACCCGTCAGGCCCATTTGTTAGTGAATAAGCTAAGAATAAAGGAGTTGTCTAGTTAACCAGTTGTCCGGTTACCCGGTTAAAACTGGCAAACTGGGGGACTGGCAAACCGGCAAACTAAAGATAAGGAGCATGCTATGACCCTGACTGAGATGCTTGAGAGAAGCATTGAGAAGTATGGGAGAAGGTATGCTATTCTCTTCAAGAGGGAAAAAATCACCTATCGAGAATTGGGGGAGAGGGTTGATAGATTGGCCTCTGGCTTAATAAGAAAAGGAGCCAAAAAAGGGGATAGGATAGGGATCCTATTGGGTAACTGTCCAAAGTTTATCATAAGTTATTTTGCCATTTTAAGGATGGGAGGAATCGTTGTTCCCCTGAATAATTTCCTGAAGGGAGAGGAGCTAAGATACATCTTAAATAATGCCGGAGTCTCCACTTTAATAACTTCAAAGGATTTTATGAAGACCGTAGGACCATTGCGTCCCCGGCTTGAGAGATTAGAAAGAGTTATTATTAGTAATAAATCACCCATCTCAGGAACGATTACCTTTGAAGAATTGGTGATCCCTGAGATCTCAGTTACCTTCCCTGAAGTGACAGAGACCGAGACCGCAGTCATTATTTATACTTCAGGAACTACTGGCTACCCAAAAGGCGCTTGCTTAAACCACAGCAATCTTATCTCTAATATTACCTCCAGTGCCCAAGCAGCAAGACTGAGACCAAGGGATAACTTCCTATTGATTCTTCCCATGTTCCACTCCTTCACTACCACAGTCTGCATCCTGGTTCCTCTCTATCTGGGAGCGAAGATAACCATCGTTGAATCCTTGAAAGCTTTTGGGGTGATAAAAAGAGAGATTATTAAAAAGAGGCCCACTATCTTTGTTGCTATCCCGGCTGTCTATAATATCCTCGCGCAAGTCTCCCTTCCTAAAATACTCACCCTTCCTCCCTTTAAACTCTTAATTCCTTTGAGGCTTTTTATTTCTGGAGCAGCCGCCCTGCCAGTTGAGGTGTTAAAGAAATTTGAGAAGGGATTCGGCATCCCATTGATCGAAGGTTATGGTCTATCCGAGGCCTCACCCGTTGTCTCACTCAATCCCGTTAAGGGTGTAAGAAAACCGGGCTCTGTAGGACTTCCTTTACCTGGGGTGGAGGTGGATGTGGTTGACGACCGAGGCCGCTCGCTCAAAAGAGGAGAGGTAGGTGAACTCATTGTTAGAGGTCCCAATGTCATGCGCGGATATTACAACCTTCCTCGGGAAACAGAAGAGACCCTAAAGAGGGGTTGGCTCTACACTGGGGACTTAGCCAAGATAGATGAGGACGGATATATCTATATCGTTGATCGCAAGAAGGATATGATCAATGTGCGTGGCCTGGCCGTCTATCCCAGAGAGGTAGAGGAGGTATTATACTCCCATCCGGCTATCGCTGAGGCAGCGGTCATTGGAGTAAAGGATAAGACGAAAAGGGAAGTGCCCAAGGCCTTTCTCGCTTTGAAAGAGGGAAGGAAACTTTCCAAGAAAGAGATCATCAAGTACTGTCAGGAGAAGTTAGCCTCCTATAAGGTCCCCCATAAGATAGAGTTCAGGAAAGAACTCCCCAAGACCTCAACAGGCAAGATACTAAAAAGAGCTCTAAAAGAGAGTAACGCAGAAACGCCGAAGGAGCAGAAACGCAAAGAAAAATGATTTCAGCGTCTTTGTGTTAAATTCTGCGCCTCTGCGGTTGTAAGGAAGAAGGAATTGGCTAAGATAGTCATTATTGGATTGGGAACAGCGGGAATAAGCGCCTGCTTAACCATCAGGAAGAGATATCCTAAGAATGAAGTCATAATCATTGATAAAAAGGAATTCGACTTACTTCATTCCTGTGGTCTTCCCTTTCTCTTAAATGGAAGAGTAGATTCTCCGGAGAAGTTGAAGTATACCTTAAGGATCTCTGGGATAAAGAAGCATCTAAATTGTGAAGCAATCGGGGTTATTCCTGAGAAAAAAAGCATTGAAATTGAGAATCTGAAGAGCGGCGAGAAGGGAAATATCTCCTATGACTCCTTAATCCTTGCTACGGGAACCACTCCCTTTATTCCTCCTATTCCAGGACTAAGAAAGTTAAAAGATAAGAAAGCCTTCGTCATTAAGAGTCTAGAAGATATAGTGAAGATAAAGGGAGTGGCTAAGAAGGCGAAGGAGGCCTTAGTCATCGGCGCTGGAGCAACGGGATTGGAGGCCGCAGTTGCCCTGAATAAGAGAGGTCTGAAAGTCATCATTGTAGAGGCACTAAAAAGCCTTTTGCCCAGAGCGCTCGATTCCGATATGAGCGAAATTTTGGAAGAACGATTAAGAAAAAAGGGGATTAAGATACTCCTCAATAAAAGGGCGGAAAGGGTGGTTGGAAAGACGGTTACTATAAATGGAGAAGAGATCCCTAACGATATTATTATCATCTCTTGTGGAGTAAGACCAAACTCAGAACTGGCAAAGAAGGCAGGAATCGAAATTAGTGATTATGGGGTCGTAACAGATGAGAGAATGGAGACGAGCATAAAGGGTGTCTATGCTGCTGGCGACTGCGCACAGGTCTCTTCCCTAATAGACAAAAGGCCTTTCTCTGCCCATCTCGCTATCCCGGCCTACGAACAGGGCAAGGTGGCAGCAATCAATGCCTGTGGTGGTGAAGCAAGATATGAGGGAGCCCTGGCTACCTTCGTTTCCCTTATCGGTGATCTGGAGATAGCCTCTGTCGGTTTCAATAAGGTCCAGGCAGAATCTTATGGTTATCAAGTAGTGGAAGGCAAAGTGAGGAGTTTGATAAAGCCAAAGTGGTTTCCTGGTGGAAAAGAGATTACTTCTAAGATTATTGCAGATGCCAAGACAGGTAAGATATTAGGTGCCCAGGAAATTGGAGAGGAAGGAACAGGTTGGAGGATAAATATCGTCTCTCTGGCAATAAAGGCCGGTCTCTCTTTGGAAGATTTAAGTAAAGTAGAATTTGCTTACTCTCCAGCCACCTCCCATATCCCGGATGTTCTATTGACTGCTACCGATCTTGCCTTGAGGAAGTTAATAAGTTAATAAGTTGATAAGTTGATAAGTTAATAAGTTGATAAGTTGATAAGTTGATAAGTTGATAAGTTGATAAGTTGATAAGTAATAAGAAGTAAAAACTCAAAAGGAAAAAGTTAACCTTGGTAAACAATGTTAAAAAAAACTCCACTCTTTGAGACTCATAAGAGATTAGGGGCAAAGATTATCGAATTCGGTCCCTGGCTCATGCCCCTTTACTATACCTCTATTGTAGATGAGCACAACACGGTGAGGAATAGGGTTGGCCTATTCGATGTCTCTCATATGGGGGAATTTAACATTAGAGGAAAGGATGCCTTAGCATTCGTTCAGAGACTTATTACAAATGATGCCTCTTATTTAGATAACAATCAAGTCCTTTACACCCCGATGTGTAATGATAAGGGAACGATCATTGACGATTTATTGGTCTATAAATTTAGTGATGAGCACTTTATGTTTGTGGTCAATGCCTCAAATATTGAGAAGGATTATAAATGGATAGAAGGGGTAGTTAAAAGATTTGGCAAAGATATAGTTCTTAAAGATATTAGCGATGAAACCCCCCTTCTTGCCCTGCAAGGTCCGAAGAGTCAAGAAACCTTACAGAAGGTAACAGATTTAGACCTTTCCCAGATAAAATATTATTGGTTTCAAAAAGGAATGATAGAAGAAATCCAGGTAATTATCTCGCGTACAGGATATACCGGAGAGGATGGCTTTGAGATTTATATTAAACCCGAGTACGCCCCTAAAGTTTGGAATAAAATCTTAGAAGTAGGAAAAGAAGAAGGAATCAAGCCTATCGGCTTAGGAGCAAGGGATACTCTGAGGTTAGAATGCGCTATGCTCTTATATGGGAATGATATGGATGAGACAAGGACCCCTCTTGAGACGAACATCGCCTGGACAGTGAAGTCTGATAAAGAGAACTTTATCGGAGAAGAGGCTCTACTGAAACAAAAGGAAGAAGGAATAAAGCAGAAATTAATCGGTTTCGAACTCCTAGAGCGTGGCATTCCTCGCCATAACTATCCCATTCTCAAAAACAGAGAAAAGATTGGAATAGTAACCAGTGGTGGTTTTTCTCCTACGTTGAAGAAGGGTATCGGCCTCGGCTATGTGAAAACTGACTTTTCTAAAGAAGGAACCGAAATTCAAATCCAGATAAGAGAGAAATTAGTAAAAGCCCAGATTGTAAAAATCCCATTCTACAGGAGGAAGTAATATGGAAATACCGAAGGAGTTGAAGTATGCTAAGACCCATGAATGGATAAAGGTTGAGAAAGAGATGGGAACGGTGGGTATCACGGATTATGCCCAAGAGCAATTGACGGATGTGGTCTTCGTTGAACTGCCCCAGATAGGCAAAGTTGTCTCTAAAGGAGAGGCAGTGGCCGTGGTGGAGTCAGTTAAATCTGTCTCTGACATCTATGCCCCGGTGAGTAGTGAAGTAACCGGGGTAAATAAAGAATTAGAGAATAACCCAGGACTGATTAATAAAGAACCCTATGGAAAAGGATGGATCTTTAAACTGAAAATGAAGGACCCGAAGGAACTCGATTCTCTATTAAGTGCTGAAGAATATGAAAAAACAGTAACCAGTGATCGGTGATCAGTAATCGGTGATCTTAAGATATGAGTAAGGTGATGTGGGATTTGAGATTTTCTATCGCATATCACACATCGCACATCACATATCGCAATTCACTAATCCACCTAATCCAACAAATCCACCTAATTATACAGTTCACTGTTCACGGTTCACTTTAAGCAGGAGATACCATGCGATTCATTCCAAATACTGACCAGGATAGAAAAGAGATGCTCGAATTTCTGGGTATCAAATCTATCAAGGAACTATTCAAGAATATCCCAGAAGAACTTTTATTGAAGAAGAATTTGAAAATACCGAAGGGTCTATCTGAGATAGAATTAGTAAGAGAGATGCGCCTCTTGAGTGAGAAGAACGCTGATTTGGAGCATTACAGTTGTTTCTTGGGAGCTGGAGCCTATCATCACTTCATTCCTGCAATCATCCCTCATCTCACGGGAAGGAGCGAGTTCTACACCTCCTATACTCCCTATCAATCGGAGGCGAGCCAGGGATTATTACAGACAATATATGAGTTTCAGACCTTAGTCTGTGAACTGACCGGGATGGACGTGACCAATGCCAGTATGTATGATGGGGCGAGCGCTCTTGCTGAGGCCATGATCATGGCCTTCCATATTACGAGAAGAGAAGAGATTATTATTTCAAAAACTATTCATCCCGAGTATAGAGAAGTAGTCAAAACCTATGCTCAGGCGAAAAATCTGAAAATTATAGAGCTGGGATATGAGAATGGAATTACGTCTTTAGAAGAATTGGGTAAGAAAGTATCTGATAAAACCGCAGCCGTTCTAATCCAGAATCCAAACTTCTTTGGCTCTTTAGAAAACGTAAAGGAAATAGAAAGAATCGCTCATAAGAATAAGGTCCTACTTGTGGTAGCAATAGTTGAGCCCACCTCTTTAGGATTATTGAAACCCCCTGGTGAATTGGGAGCAGATATTGTAGTAGGAGAGGGACAATCTTTTGGAAACCCTATCAGTTTTGGTGGCCCCTATCTGGGCTTTATGGCTACCAAAGATAAGTATATGAGGAAACTTCCCGGAAGATTAGTGGGGGCAACTACAGATTCAAAAGGCAGAAGAGGATATATTCTAACCTTACAGGCGAGAGAGCAGCATATTAGAAGGGAGAAGGCAACCTCTAACATCTGCACCAACGAAGCCCTCTGTGCCCTGGCGGCCACTATCTGTTTGGTTTCCTTAGGGAAAGAAGGCTTAAGAAAAGTAGCAGAACTCTCTACAAAGAAGGCACACTATGTCTTTGAGAAGATAAAGGGGATAGAGGGTTTTGAGGAAGTCTTCTCTTCTCCATTCTATAATGAGTTCGTCATAAAGTGTAAAGATACCAAAAAGATAAATCAAATTCTCCTAAAAGAGAGGATCATCGGTCCTTTAGAATTGGAGAGATATTATCCAGAATTAAAGAACCATCTTCTATTCTGCACCACAGAGATGAACTCCAGAGAGGAAATGGACGAATTGGTAAACATCTTAAGGAAAATAAAATGAAACTCATTTTCGAGAAAAGTAAACCGGGGAGGATGGGTATAAGCCTTCCTGATTGTGATGTCCCGGAGAAAAAGATAGAGGAACTAATTCCAAAGAATTCCTTGCGCTCTGAACTCCGTCTACCAGAAGTCAGTGAGGCAGAAGTAGTAAGGCACTATACTAAGTTATCTACTCAGAACTATGGAATAGATACTGGCTTCTATCCCTTAGGTTCCTGCACCATGAAGTATAACCCCAAGGTGAATGAGGAGATAGCGGAACTTCCTGGTTTTAGATCATTACACCCCGTGCAGGATGAGGAATTATCCCAGGGGGCTCTGGAACTCATGTATAACCTTGAAAAAATCTTATGTGAAATCACCGGGATGGATGGGTTTACTCTACAGCCAGCAGCCGGTGCTCAGGGAGAACTGGCTGGCTTGATGATGACTAAGGCCTATTTTGAGCATAGAGGAGAGAGGAGGACCAAGATCATCGTTCCTGATTCATCACATGGAACGAATCCCGCCTCCGCTACCTTATGCGGATATGAATCAATCACCATCAGATCAAATGAAAAAGGAACAGTCGATTTAAAAGAGCTGAAGAAGGTTTTGGATGGAGAAGTTGCCTGTATTATACTCACTAATCCCAATACCCTAGGCCTATTTGAAGAGGAGATATTAGAAATTACTCATATAGCACATAAAAGGGGAGCCCTAGTTTACTGTGACGGGGCGAATATGAATGCCTTCTTGGGGATTGCTCGACCAGGGGATATGGGCTTTGATATCATCCATCTTAATCTCCATAAGACATTTTCCACCCCTCATGGTGGGGGAGGTCCGGGCTCTGGTCCAGTAGGGGTAAAGAAATCTCTGGTTCCTTTCTTACCTAAACCGACTATTGAGAAGGAAAAGGATAGATATAGGTTAGATTATGATAGACCCTTATCTATCGGCAAGATAAAGACCTTCTATGGAAACTTTGGAGTGATGGTCAAGGCCTATGCTTATCTGAGGACTCTGGGACCAGAAGGCCTGAGAGAGGTAGCGGAGAATGCGGTTTTGAATGCTAATTACCTCATGAAGAAGTTAAAATCCTATTATTACCTTCCTTTTGATAGGGTCTGTATGCACGAGTTCGTTCTCTCTGGTAAAAGGCAACTTGAGGAAGGTGTCCATACCAATGATATTGCAAAGAGGCTTTTAGATTATGGCTTTCATGCCCCCACCATCTATTTTCCTCTAATCGTCTCTGAAGCCATTATGATTGAGCCCACGGAGACAGAATCGAAAGAAACCCTGGATGAATTCGCTAGTGCAATGATAAGAATCGCCAAAGAAACAGAAGAGAATCCAGAGATAGTAAAGACCGCCCCCCATCCGACCGCTGAAGGCGGACGAACCCATCCGTCCACCAAAGGTGGACGGAGAAGACTCGATGCGGTCACCGCTGCCCGAAGACCCAACCTCCGCTGGAAAAAACTTGACAAATAAAGAAGATAAGGGTATAATTGTAATTGAGACCAAATTGCAACCAGGAGGGAGTATGATTACTGAGGAAGATAGATTCAGGGATCACCTGAAAAAGAAGGGATTGAAATTCACCCCGGAAAGGGAACTTATTCTAAAAGAGGTTTTCTCCTTTCATAAGCATTTCGATGTAGAAGAGCTCTTTGGAAGACTGCGCAAGAAGGACAGGATCATCTCCCGGGCTACCATCTATCGCACCCTCCCCCTACTAATTGAGAGTGGCCTAATCAGGGAGGCCCTTCGCTGCCGGGATAGGGTCTACTATGA
>JAUXAI010000041.1 GCA_030619985.1 bacterium
GGTCTATATCTAAAATTTTGGAGTTTCTTATCAGGCGATCAAATCTATCTTCAACGATCTTGTCTCGCTCAATTATAATCTCCCTTAATTCATCTCGTAAGGTGGTACCTTTTAATTCTTTGGCAGTGATGCGCTCCACAACATGCATGAGGGCCGACCGGCGGCTTACCTTAGCCCGGGCGTAAATCAAATACCAGGCTAGGGCACAAGCGATAAAAATTCCAGTTATTTCGAGGGGAAGCCTTCCCATTTTAAAAATGAGAAATCCATAACTACCAATAGCTAAGATCTGAATCCAGGGATAGAGGGGAGAGCGGAATTTTGGGCGATAGGTCTGTATCTTACTTTCCCGCATAACGATCACAGACAGGTTTACAAAGGCGAACAATAGAATCATTAAAGTAGAGGCGGTCTTGACCAAATTCTCCAGACTTAAGAATAAGATAACGATAATCATAAAGAGAGTGGTGAAGATTATGGAGGAATAAGGAGTGTTAAATTTGGAGCCGACTTTCTTGAAGAACCCGGGCAGAAGTTGATCCCGGCTCATAGCCAGGGAATCTCGAGAGGCGGTTAAGATTCCAGCATTGGCCGTGGAGACGAAGGCCAACAAGGCAGCAATGGCCAATACCACGCCTCCTGCAGTTCCCATGAAAGTACTGGCACCAAGTGAGAGAGGAGTACGAGAACTGGAAAAATTTTGGGGATCGAGCAGGCCTACGGTTATGAAGGTGACTAAAGCGTAGAGAACCATTACCATGCTAAAAGCAAGGAACATCCCCAGGGGTATATTTCGTCCCGGATTCTTTACCTCTTCCGCAACACAGCATATCTTCGTTAGGCCTCCGAAGGAAACAAAGACAAGACCGGCAGTGGCAAAGACAGAACCCATCCCATATGGCATAAAAGGAATGTATCTGGAGTGTTGAATAGAGAAAGAACCACGAAGAACATATAAGACAAGTATGCCAATGAGAGAGAGAACTAGTGCTATCTGGAACCTCCCGGTATGTTTAACCCCCATGATATTGACGAACATAAAGAAGAGACAGCAGGCAATCGCGACGAATCTGTAATCGATGCCGGGGAAAAGAAACTTGGCCAATATCCCCATCCCCACCAGGGCGAAGGCGCTTTTAAAGCTCAAGGAGAACCAACTGGTGAGCCCACCTATGGTACCTGCAGCAGCCCCCATACTTCTTTCAATAAAAAAATAGGTTCCTCCTGCTTTGGGCATAGCAGTGGCCAGCTCCGCCTTGGCAAGCATGGCTGGTAAGATAAGAAGGCCAGCCAAAATATAAGAGAAGACCATAGATGGTCCGGTCTTAGCATATGCCAAAGCGGGCAGAATGAATAATCCAGAACTGATCATTGCGCCCGAGGCAATGCAGAAGACATCGAGAAGACCCAGTCCTTTCTTTAATTTCTCTTCCATTACTTCTTCTCTCGCTTTGTTTGAAAGTTGGTTAGTTGTTAGTTGGTTAGTAGTTAGTTAAAAAGAAAGAATTAAACAGACAATTAGCAGACCAGCAAATTAACCAACTAAAGGCAATAAAGTTGCCGTCCTAACTACTAACGACTCTTACTCTGCTACTCTTCCTCTTCTGGCAGGATCCCCCTTTTCCATTTTGCCGTGGGAAATCCCCTCATTACCCGATTGACGATATCCTTTGCCAAGTTGTCGATAGCTCTGGCCTTGCCCTTTGCCTCTGTCTCCTTCGGTTGGAGGGCTTCCTCCGTATACCAGATGGTGGTATCTCCCCTCATCCCTTCCTCTTTGAAGAGGACCTCACCGGTAGTCAGATCCTTTAAAGTAATATTGGCTTCAATATATACCCGATATTCCTCAGCTACATCGTAATCATCATAGGATAAAACATCCTTACCATAGCCACTTACGCCCCCCTGGAGTACGGCATCAGCATGCTTTAGGCTTACAATCTTCAGTCTCCCATCAGTGAGAAAGCTCTCAATAACGGCATCGGTCAGGCTATTCTCCGCCCCATACTCATAGGTATCGTTCCCGAATATGGGAATGGCAATCTTCTTAATATGGAGAGGTAGCTTATACTCTGCTTTATAGGCACAACTGGTTATCGTAATTCCCACTACGAGCACTGCCAATAGAATAATTCGTCTTATTTTCATTTTACTCCTCTTTAGACACAGATGATCACAGATTTTTTACAGATATTCACAGATTACAGATCGAATTCGGAAAACTAAAAGCTTGTGAAATAACCAAACACCAAGAGACAAGATACAAACAAACATCAATCACTAAATAACCAATGACCAAAACAACTTGTCTTTATCAAATCTGGCGAAGCCAGAAAAGTTTGGTTATTTGAATTTGGATATTGTATATTGTCTGATTATTGTTTCTTGTATCTTGTGTCTTATTCTCTTACTTTCTCATTCTCTTACTTTTCTTCTTTCCTACTCTCCTACTTTTATTTGGTGACAATATTTACCAATTTCTTAGGGACAACGACCACTCTTTTGATTCCCTTTCCCGAAATAAACTTCCTTACCTTTTCATCAGATAGGGCCTTCTCTTTTATCTCCTCACCACTTGAATCTATAGGAACCTTTATTCTGCTTCGGAGTTTTCCATCTACTTGAATGACGATTAGAATCTCCTTTTCTATAATTGCTTTTGGATTATAGGTTGGCCAATCCTTTTGGCCGATACTCGGTTTATTGCCTAAGATCTCCCAGAGTTCTTCACAGATATGGGGAGCGAAGGGAGAGAGTAATAGCACCACGGTTTCGATGGCTTCTTCTATTGTCTGCCTGTCTGCCCGTCTACCTGTCTGCCTGTCTTTATCTTTTGACTGGCTGACTGGCTGACTGGCTGACTGGCTGACTACTGAGTGAATGGCATTGACCAGTTCCATAATGGCAGAGATGGCGGTATTGAAATGGAACCTCTTCTCAATATCCTCAGTCACCTTCTTAATTGTTTTATGGGTAATCCTTTTTAACTCAGTTTCGGGTTTCGGGTTTCGGGTTTCGGGTTTACCTTGTAAATTAGAAATTGCCCGCCCCGCTTTGCTTGGCGAGGCCGGGGGAAATTGGAAATTAAAATCATTAATTAATCTCCATACCCTATTCAAGAACCTAAACGACCCTTCTACCCCTTCCGCGCTCCATTCTAAGTCTTTCTCTGGAGGAGAGGCAAAGAGGATGAAGAGCCGGGCGGTATCTGCACCATATTTATTCGTTATTTCATCGACAGAAACCACATTTCCTTTTGATTTGGACATCTTGGCCCCATCCTTTACCACCATTCCCTGACAGAATAGTTTCTTAAAGGGCTCATCAATCTTATATAATCCTATGTCTCTCAAGGCCTTGGTGAAGAATCGAGCATACAAAAGATGCATGATGGCATGCTCTATTCCCCCAATATATTGATCAACGGGCATCCAGTAATCTATTCTCTTTTCATCAAAAGGTTTTTTGGTATAATCCGGGCTACAGTATCTGGAGAAGTACCAAGAGGAGTCGACGAAGGTATCCATGGTATCCGTCTCTCTTCTTGCTTTCCCCTTACACTTAGGACATCTGCAATTTACAAATTCTCGACATTCTTCTAAGGGGTTACCCTTTCCGGTAAATTTAATGTCCTTCGGTAACTCTACTGGCAGGTTCTTTTCTGGAACAGGAACTACTCCGCACTTCTCACAGTAGATGATGGGAATGGGGGTCCCCCAGTATCTCTGTCGAGATATGAGCCAGTCGCGCAACTTATACTGAACCGTCTTCTTTCCCCATCCCTTCTCTTCTAGGTAGGTGGTAATCTTCCCTTTGGCCTCTTCTGAGTTTAGGCCAGTGAATTGAGCAGAATTCATCATTATTCCTGGATTAACATAGGCCTCCTTTAAATCGGTGCTCAGTGGTCGCCCCGACGAGCGCGGAGAAGAAGGGTCGGGGTCTCCGCTTCGCTCCGAGAGTTCGGAGTTCGGGGGCATGATAACTTGTTTGATGGGGATATTGTATTTTTTGGCGAACTCGAAGTCCCTCTGGTCATGGGCGGGAACGGCCATGATAATCCCTGTACCATATTCTAAGAGAACGAAGTTAGCCACATAGATGGGGACCTCCTCATTGGTTAAGGGATTGATGGCGTACCTACCGATGAAGACCCCTTCCTTCTCCTTATCCTCTGCCGTTCTGGTAAATCGATCCTCCAGGATTACTCTATTTATAAATTCCTTGACTTCTTTCTCATACTTTGTGCCCTCAACTAATTCTAAAGCCAAAGGATGTTCACAGGCCATGGTCATGAAGGTTACGCCGTATAAAGTATCCGGCCGGGTAGTGAAGATAGGGAGGGTCTTGTCGCTATCTTTGAGTTTGAAGTTGACCAAAGTTCCAGTTGACTTTCCGATCCAGTTCTCTTGCATTAGTTTCACCCTCTCCGGCCATCCTTCTAACTTTTTTAAATCTCTTAATAATTCCTTAGCATATTCTGTAATCTTGAGGAACCACTGTTCCAGATCCTTTATCTCAACCCTTGATTCACATCTCCAGCACTTTCCATCTTCAACCTGCTCATTGGCCAGAACGGTCTGACATTTAGGACACCAGTTGATGGGCGCCTTCTTCTTATAGGCCAACCCCCTCTCATAGAACTTCAAGAAGATCCACTGGTTCCATCTATAATAGTCTGGCTGAGAGGTAATGACCAGTCTATTCCAGTCATAGGATAATCCCATCTTCTCCTGCTGCTTCCTCATATCAGAGATGCATTTTCTCGTCCATTCTGCAGGATGGGTCTTATTCTGCATGGCAGCATTCTCTGCGGGAAGGCCGAAGGAATCATAGCCCATGGGATATAATACATTATATCCCCTCATCCTCAAGAAGCGAGTTAGGGTATCGCCAACCACATAGTTTCTCATATGGCCCATATGGAGCTTTCCAGATGGGTAAGGAAACATCTCTAAAAGATAGTACTTTTTCTTCTCAGGGTCTTCCTTGACTTTGAACTGGCTCTTCTTTCCCCAGTAATCCTGCCATTTTTTTTCAATCTTTCGGAAAGGATAGTATCTTCCCATTCTCGCCTCCATTAATTTGATTAGTATAGCATAAATAAGACCTTTTTGCAAGCCCCGTTAGAAAATTCTTTAGCTAAGGTGATATTTGCTATTTAAATGCAATCATTCTCTTAAAACGCAGTATTTAGAGAATGTGTCTATTAAGATTTCTAAAGGGGCAAGTTTTAAAAAAAGAGCCACTAAACAAGTTAGCGGCTCTAAAGATTCTAAGCAGGGTGTGAAGCCGGCTACCGAGGAAAAATCTGACCTGCCCGATCTTGAAGTTTACAGTAGATGCTGGCAGCAGCGAATAACTTCAGGATGTCACCGGGGAGGAAAGGAAGTATTCCCAAAAGGAACGCTTTTCCAATTCCCAAGTGAAGAACCAGGGCAAGATGAATGGCCCCCAGGAGAAGAATAATTAAGGAACCCAGAACCATGGCCAGGACCGTCTGGCCAAAACCGGCTCTTTCTTTATTACTGAGCACCTTCCCAATTATATAGGCGGCAAGGATGAATCCTAAAAGATATCCGCCTGTAGGGCCAAAAAGAGGGATTAAGCCACCTGTGGCGCCAGCAAAGATGGGAAAACCCAAACTTCCCAGGAATACGTACCCCAATTGGCTCAAAGCTCCCAACCTCTTGCCCAATAGGGCTCCAGCCAACAAGACGAAGAAGGTCTGGAGGGTAATGGGAACCGGGGTAAAGGGAATGGGAATCCTGACAAAGGCTCCCAGAGCAGTGAAGGCGATGAAGATGCCTATCCCAATCAGGGCACAGCCGATTCTATTAGTGACTACTTCCCGATTTCCGATTTTCCATAACTGATCCCATGTTTTTTCAATAACGACCATCTCTTTCACCTCCTATTACATCCTACCATAAATTATTTTTGATTTCAAGTTAATTTTTAATACTGAAATAATAAGCGCAGGCGAGATAGGCTAAATAGTCTGGGGTGGCCTGGTTCAATCTCGTGCCCAGAGAGGCCTTCATGCCGAAGGAAGGAGTGAAGCCATATTTGAATCCTCCATAGAGATCCAAAGTATTCTCCTTCACTGTAAGATGGGGTTCCTTATAGTTTGTCTTCCCCACTAACTCCAGGACCAATGAGACCGACTTTACAGGGTAGACATAGGCCGCCCCATAACTCACCTGGTTAGAATATATCTTATCATCTGGTTCACCAACATACTTATAGCCTAGATTGAGATTGAGTTGCCCTCCAATTAGGTCTTTACTCACAATGAGATAGAGCGCATGATCAACCTCTCCTGTAGTCAGACCCTTGCTATCCGTATTAGTAGGGATTTTCAGAGAATACTTTGCTGCTAAGGATGGTAGATTATCCCTTTCCTCTGAGAATTGATACTTAAGCCCGCAGACAACATCCCCAAAGTCATGGTCGCTACCACTGTTATCCCTTCCCCATATGGCATCATGCACCTCAGGGGCAATGACCGCCTCTAAATGATCCGTTATCCCATAGGCTAAAGCAAGCCAGATGGAGGTGGTATAATAGCCAGGTGAGCCACTATAGACCACCTTGGGAATGGTGAGCTCGAATGTCCCCTTGGGTTCTGTTCCTGCATCATCCAAGACCACTCCCGCACCATACTTTGTGTGGCGTGCTTCTACTTTGGTAGAGAATCCCAAGATTAATGAACCCATTAAACCCAAAAATATCAAACAATTCCTCATCTTTTTCCTCCTAAAAAATCGTCTATCTTCTTAAGGCCCTCTGCACAGTATCCCATTTTTAGCCAGGGACAATCCTTACAGATGACTGATAAATCACCTGGCTTGATCTTCTTCTTTACCGAATCCAGGACTTCCTTTATAGTCAATATATCCTCAGCTTTGAGATCCAGCCTTCCTGCTACCTGGCTATCTCTTTCCCTGACCCTTTCTTCACCCCCTACCGCTTCATTCTCGCAAAGTCCATTAATATTAAAAGGACAGGCGGCACAGATATCATCACAGCCTTCTATCAACTCAATCTCTAAGGTGGGATTATCCTTTATTTTTTGAATGACTCTTTCCATCCCTTTAATAAATTTCTCATCATATCCCAATCCCCGAAAGCCAAAAATGCATAAGAGATGATGAAGGCGCAGTCTCATCTGTTAACCTCTTTTTAATTTTGGTTAACTATTATGATAAAACAAACTTTTCTATTTGTCAAGCCCCGTTAAGATTTTTAACGGGGCAAGTATTTCTTGACAAGTCTAAAAAAATAGGATAAGATGAGAATAAAGGATGGGGGTGTAGTTCAGTTGGGAGAACGTCTGAATGGCATTCAGAAGGTCAGGGGTTCGAGTCCCCTCACCTCCACCATAACACGGATGCACACAGATAACAGCACGGATTGACACAGATTTATCCATAATTATCCGTGTATTTAATCCTAAATAGTGAGCAGAACAAAGAAATCCGTGTCTAAGGAGGAAAAAATGGAATATCCGAGAAGAGAGACGCTGAGGATGGAGGACTTACTGCGTATGGCTCCCAGAGAAGGGGGAAGGATAAACCCGGTAGCCACGATACTCTTCATTATTATTGCCGGGATAGGAATAGGATTGAGTTCCTACTTCCAAAACTTTATCTGGGGAATCCCCTTCTTTCTACTTGCTTTCTTGGTGGGAGCAGCACTGAAGATCGCCTCCCAGTGGGAGAGGGTAATTATCTTAAAATTGGGGAAGTTCCATCGCATGAAAGGCCCGGGACTATTCTGGGTTATTCCCATTATAGAAAGCATCCCCTACTGGATAGATATCAGGGTCTGGGCTACGGATATCAGGGCAGAACAGACTCTCACCAAAGATAATGTTCCAGTGGATGTGGATGCCATTGTATTCTGGAAGGTCTTCGATCCCGAGAAGGCTGCTTTAGAGGTAGAGAACTATAGGGCAGCCATCTCCCTGGCCTCCCAGACCGCTTTGAGGGATACTATAGGAAAGACCTCACTCTCTGAGATGCTCGTGGGAAGGGAAAGATTGGATGTTGACCTCAAGAAGAGGATTGATGATCGGAGTGATCCCTGGGGGATCTCGGTTCAGTCTGTGGAGATCAGGGAGGTATTAATTCCTCAGGCACTACAGAAGGCCATGTCCATGCAGGCCCAGGCAGAGAGGGAGAAGCAGGCCCGGGTTCTCCTGGGTGAATCAGAGAAGTTAATCGCCGGCAAGTTTGAAGAAGCGGCAAAGACTTATGCCAACAACCCCACTGCTTTACATCTCAGGGCTATGAATATGCTCTATGAAGGATTGAAGGAGAAGGCCACCATCTTGATCGTTCCCTCTACGGCAGTAGATACCATGAATATAGGTGCTTTTGCGGGATTGACCGCCCTGGCCAAGATAACAACAAAGGAGATGGAGACCGAAGAGAAGAAGGAGAAGGAAAAAGAGAAAGAGCCACCGCCAAAGGCGGGAAAAAAGTAATAAATATTAGGGAATAAAAAAAGGTCGTCCTTTTGGACGGCCTTTCCTTTTTGTCAATTATTACTTAATGCAGGTTCTCACAATATCTGCATTCCAGCCCGTTCCTCCTGATACCCCATCCTTTCCATAAGAGACGATATCACAAGAGCCATCACTATTGCACTGATAGACATACTTGTTTCCCCAGGGATCTGTGGGCTCTTCCGCTGTCACCCCTCTGCAGCCGCATCCCCCGCCGGTAGTGACAGCAAATCTTCGATACTTTATGTATGGCCCATTCCAGGCATCGAGGTCTTCATCTCCTTCAGCAGATGGTTTCTTTACCAGGGCAGGAAGACCTTGATCCGTAGAGGGGAAATGTCCGATGCTAAGGCGATACATTTCCAAAGAGATGCTGAAGATATCCATCTCTGCCTTGACTGCTCTTACCCTTGTTTCCTCTTTACGATGGGGAATGATCTTCACCGAAGCAATAGCGGCTATTAGTCCCACGATGACTACCACTACCATGAGTTCGATTAAGGTTATGCCTCTCCTTCTATTCATTCTATTGCCTATTTTAAGGTATCGAAATTTCAATAAAACAAGGTTCTCCGATGAAATCGGAGGTTCTTAATTCGTAGAATCAAGGTTCTCGCGAAGCGAGGTTCTTATTTTCTTAATCGCTTGATCTCTTTCTCTTTCTTTCGAATCTTGGTCTCCAGATTCCTTATCTCTTCACTCAGGGATTTCAGGTTCTTTTCGGAAATCTTTCCGCTTTTAATCAGGCGGTAAGTCTTCTTCCCCAGCTCCTTTAGTTTTCTATCCCTTTTCTGAACCAAAGGAACGATCTCCAGTCTCAACCTGCTAATCCTGGCTGTCTTTCCCGCCCCTTCCTTCGCCTTCTTGGCCAGAGCGGTCGTTCTTTTCCTAAATTCCGCCAGCCTCTTCCTCGCCTCTTCCAAATCCTTAATGAGGCTCTTCTTCGTCCTCTCCAGAATCCCTTCTATCTTCTTCTTTGCCATCTCTCCCTCCTATACACGGATTTCTTTTTACCGCTTATTGCGTTAGTTTAAAAACACGGATGGTCACGGATAAATTATAAGCGCGCCTGTCCGTCCGATCGCCTCTGGCGGACGGACGGAAATTATTGCGAACATTATAACTGCAAAGACGCAAAATTTAATTTAAAAACGCAAAACTGAGATTCCTTGTTGCTTTATCATATTATAGTATATTATTTGGACTTTTGCAAGTAATTATCTGGCCAATCTTCGCAGAGTGGCCAAGTTCTTTAAATCATCCCCTGGTTCTTTAAAGGGGGTCTCAATGATGATTGGTAGATTTATTATCGCTGGATGATGCAATAATGCCCGGAACCCTTCCTCTCCAATATATCCCTTTCCAATGTGCCAGTGGCGATCGATATGGGAACCTAAAGGACTTTTGGAGTCATTGGCGTGGATAACCTTTAGTTTCTTCAAGCCAATTAAATTATCAAATAATTTCAAGGTTTTAGAGACTGCCTTCTTCGTCCTAAAATCATACCCACTGGCAAAGCCATGACAGGTATCGAAACAGACCCCGATCCTTTCCTTCTCTTTGATACTTTTGATAATTTTTGCAAGCTCCTCGAACCTGCTGCCTAACTCTCTTCCTCCCCCTGCGGTATTCTCTAAAAGGAGCATGACATCGTTCTTTACTTTAACAAAAGCAGTATTTATTCCTTCGGTCACTCTCGCTATTCCTTCTTCCCGGCTGGAAAGGTCGGAAAAGCTTCCGATATGAGTAACGAGATAAGGCGCTCCCAAGACCTCGGATCTTCTTAAGTCTTCTTCTAAGGCATTGACTGATTTAAGATATAATCCAATTTTAGGAGAGGCTAGGTTGGGAAGATAGGGCATATGAACGATGAGGGGATGGATGTCAAATCTTTCTAAATCATCCCTCAGTCTCTTTGCTTCATCGGAAAGGAGTTCTTTGAGTTGCCATCCCCTTGGGTTTCGAGAGAAGATCTGGGCAGTATTGCATCCTATCCTTTTGGCCCTCTCTGCCACCTGATATATCTTACCCGCAATGGAGATGTGAGCCCCAAACCTCATCTTAATTTCCTACGGACAAGGGGAAGGATGGCTATAATAAGGAGGAAGGCTCCAAAACACAAGAGGATGTTTCCTAAAATGAGGAGGATTTCATTATACTCAAGGTAGCGAACCCAGAGATTCAAGAATATAATCCCTTTGGAGAAAAGAAGGAGGGCTATTCCAATTACCGCTAAGTTTAAAAGCATGGGTTTCATCTTAAAAAGGCACAAAAAGAAATAGGATATAATCGACCAGATAATCCAGGATAAGAGCCGAAAACCATTTAGACTGGAGAAGTAGTAGAATGAGCCGACAAATGGCTCGAAGAAATACCTTACTCTATTTTGAGGTTCAATCCTGTCATAGAGAATTACCTTGAATAGATTTACTTTTCTGTTACGCAGGGCAGCGAGTATTGCCTCTTCTTTTTTCTTTTTGTTCAGATTGGACCAATCCGCTATATGGATTGAGGTCCAGATATGAGAAGCACTTCCCCAGCCATGCCAGTTGCTTGACCCAAGCATGATGAGATTATTTCCCTGGCAGACATCTTTGATTGCTTCTCGAATAGATCTTTCAGGCCCCAGGGCGCGTGCAGTATAGATCTCAAACCCATCCACTCCAGCC
>JAUXAI010000077.1 GCA_030619985.1 bacterium
CCTCCCCTCTGGATATTGACTATGACACAGGGGAGCTCTGCTCCTGCCATATAGGAGATCCCTTCCTGCATCAAACTTATTCCAGGAGAAGAGGAAGAGGTCATGGCCCTTGCCCCAGTTAAAGAAGCGCCATAGAGCATACTGATGGCTGCCAATTCCGATTCCGATTGGATGAAGATTCCCCCTACCTGGGGCATCCTTTCTGCCATATAAGCAATCAGCTCATTCTGGGGGGTGATGGGATAACCAGCGTAGAAGCGACATCCGGCAGAAATCGCTCCTTCCCCAATGGCCTCATTCCCCCTCATTAATTTCTTAACCATAACAATTTCCTTTTAGGTAAACTCCGCTTTCTTTGAATCGGCGAATCGGAGAAACGGAGAATCGGAGAATTTGCATTTTGCACTTTGCATTTTTCATTTTTTTAATTCTCTCACTTTCTCACTTTCCCTTGTTTCTATTTCCAGACCTCAATGGCGACATCGGGACAGATTAGATAACAGAGTCCACAGGCAGTACATTCCCCTTCTCTTGCTTGCTCTGCTGGATGATATCCTTTACTATTCAATCTCTGGGACATGGTAATCAAGTTCTTGGGGCAGACTGGGATGCAGAGCCCGCATCCCTTGCATCTCTCCTCATCGATTACTATCTTAGCCACTCAAATCTCCTATAAGATAACACAAGTTGATAAGTTAGTAATTTGAGAAGTTTTCATTTTGCATTTTGCATTTTTCATTTTGACTTGTTTAAGTCATTCCTCCCCACTTAAGCTTCTTCCTCAATATCTGATAATAGCTCTTCTTTCTGGGAACAATGAGCCTTACCTTAAAAGGGGCCTTCCTTATCTGGATAACATCCCTCTCCCTTAATTTGATTACCTCCTGGCCATCCAGGGTAAGAGCAACATCCGGGTGAGGAGAGGCGATCCTTATTCTGATTTCTTCCTCTCCAGAGACGATGAGCGGACGGTTGCTCAAGGTATGGGGGCAGATGGGGGTTAAAATGATGGCTGGAATGCCCGGATGGACGATGGGTCCTCCAGCAGAGAGGGAGTGGGCAGTAGAACCGGTAGAGGTGGAAATAATGAGTCCATCCGCAGCATAGGTGGTAAGATACTCTTTCCCGATGAAAGCATCCAACCTGATTAGTCGGGAAAGAACCCCCTTGGTAATCACGCAATCGTTCAGGGCTAAGGAAGAGGTTATCCTCTTTTTCCCTCGATAGAGGGTGGCCTCAAGACCCATCCTCTCCTCCAATCGATACCTGCCCGCCAGGACATTGCTCAGTGTCCCATAGAGTTCGCCTAAGGTGACCTCAGTCAGAAAACCCAGTCCCCCCAGGTTCACTCCCAGAATGGGGACCTCTCTTCCTTTAAGCATTCTTACCGTCCTTAGAAGGGTTCCATCCCCACCTAAGGCAATGATTAGGTCACACCTTTGGTATGCTCTATTATCCCTTACTCTCAGCTGGGAACGTTTAATTAATCTGGCGCTCGCTTCATCAAGGATAATTGACTTCCTTTTCCTGTTTAGATAACTGACCAGCTTTTTAAGGGTCTCTTTCGCTTTGGGCTTTTGGGGATTGGCGATTATTCCAATTCTATTCATCACTCCTCACTATGAGCTTGATTGACCACTTCTCTTATTTTTTCTGGAATATCCTCTATTTCTTTTCCTTCTTTTGTTAAATATACGAAGTATTCTATATTCCCTGCTGGCCCCCTGAGGGGTGAAGGGATTAACTCCCTTGTCTTTAGACCCTCCTCTTTTGCCTTATCCATAACCTTAAGAATTACCTCTCTGTGAACCCCGGGATTTCTTACCACCCCGCCCCTCTTTACCTTTTCTCTCCCGGCCTCGAACTGGGGCTTGATGAGAGCAATAATCTCTCCTTGCGGGGTCAAGAGATTGCTGATTTCTTTTAAGACCTTGGTCAAGGAGATGAAGGAGAGATCCAAGGTAACAAGGTCTACTTCTTCTAATTCCTCTTTTTTTAAATAACGAATATTTCTTCTCTCCAACACCACTACTCGAGGATCCTTCCTCAATCTCCAGGCCAACTGGCCATAGCCAACATCGACCGCATAGACCTTCTTTGCTCCATGCTTCAAGAGACAATCAGTGAATCCTCCAGTAGAGGCTCCGGCATCCAAGGCTATCCTTCCTCTTATATCGATTCCAAATTCTTTCAATGCTTTCTCTAACTTCTCCCCCCCACGGCTGACATAGGAACTTCTTTTTTTAACCTCTATCCTCGCCTCACTCTCCACCCTGGTTCCCGGCTTATCTATCCTCTTCCCCTCTAAGTAGACCTCTCCTGCCAGGATGGCCCTTAGCGCCTTCTCTCTTGAAGAAAAGAGATTTTTTCTAAAGAGGAGTCTATCTAAGCGCTCTTTAACCATCTTCTGACGGTCTTTAATATCCCCCGAGATGTCAGGCCATACTTAGAAAGTAGGATGCTTCGGGAGCCATGCTCCAGGAATTTATCTGGAAGGCCGATGCATTTTATCTTTATATTGCTCAAGCCCTCTTCCTCTAAAAGCTCTAAGACCCTTGTTCCCACCCCCCCTTCTAGAATTCCTTCTTCAACAATGACTATTCTACCACACTCCTTAGTTAAAGTAGTAATTATTTTTTTATCTAAAGGTTTTGCAAAGCGCAGATTAACTAGGGTAGCATCCAATTCTTCCGCTACTTCTAATGCTGGATAGACCATAGAACCCAGAGCAAAGATGGCCAAACCTTCTCCTTTGCGCAAGATTTCCGCCTTCCCAATCCTTAAGGATTTTAAGCCTTTATCTAGTTTTACTCCCTTTCCCTCGTCCTTGGGATAGCGTAAGGCTATAGGGCCATGGTATTTCAAGCCAGTATAGAGCATATGGCGAAGTTCATTCTCGTCCTTGGGGGCCATCAAGACCAGATTGGGAATATGGGAAAGATAGGCGATATCGAATATCCCCTGGTGAGTCGCTCCATCCCCTTCCACAATACCTGCCCTATCGATGACAAAGAGAACCTTCAGGTTCTGTAAGGCGATGTCGTGGAGCACCTGATCATAGGCCCTCTGTAAAAAAGTAGAATAGATGGCAACCACTGGTCTGAAGCCCGAGACTGCCAATCCAGCGGCAAAAGTAACTGCATGTTCCTCTGCGATCCCCACATCGAAGAACCTATCTGGGAATTCTTCACTAAAGACCTCTAGGCCTGTCCCCCCTCCCATGGCAGCGGTAATCCCGACTATCCTCTTATCTCTTCTGGCTAGTTTGAGTAAGGTTTCTCCAAAGACCTGGGTATAGGTTGGTTTCTTCTTTCTCTCCTTTAGTTTCCCTGTTTTGATATCAAAGGGACCCAGTCCATGGAACTTGGCCGGGTCTTCCTCTGCCAATCTAAATCCCTTACCTTTCTTAGTAATGACATGAACCAGAACCGGCCCCTCAATCTTCTTCACCCTCTCTAAGGTCTCGATGAGATGGATTAAATTATGGCCATCCACTGGTCCAAAGTATCTGAAGCCCAGTTCCTCAAACCAGATGCTGGGGATGAAGAGATTCTTCAATCCCTCCTCAAGCCTCCGGGCAAACTTTAAGGCCCGGGGGCCGATGACCGGGGTCTTCTTCACCAGATACTGAGTCCTTCTCCTCAGCCTATTATATAGGGGGGTAGCCATAAGTTTATTCAAGTAAATTGACAGGGCACCCACGTTCTTTGAGATGGACATCTCATTATCGTTCAGGATGACCAGGAGGTTGGTTCCCAAGGCTCCTGCCTGATTCAGGGCCTCAAAGGCCATTCCTCCAGAGAGTGAGGCATCTCCAATAACCGCAAGAATGACATTTCCCTCTCCCTTTAAGTCCCGGGCCTTGGCCATGCCTAGGGCAGCGGAGATGGAGGTTGAGGAGTGACCGGTTCCAAAGGCATCGTATCTACTCTCTTCCCTTCTGGGAAATCCACTTAGTCCCTGGTACTGTCTGAGAGTAGAAAATTTCTTTCTCCTACCAGTGAGGAGTTTATGGGCATATGTCTGGTGACCCACATCCCAGATGATCTTATCCTCTGAAGCATTGAGAACATAATGGAGGGAGATGGTCAGTTCCACCATACCTAAATTGGGCGCCAGGTGGCCTCCGGTCTTCGATACCGTAGCGATAATCTCCTCCCTGATCTCAGAAGCAAGATGGGACAATTCCCCGATACTTAAATTTTTTAAATCCTTGGGACTATTAATTCTGTCTAAGTAACGCACCGATATATCTCCTCCGCTTACTTGCCCACTTTCTCACTTTCTCACCTTCCTGCTTTCTGCTGCCTCAAAAACATTCTTAAGGAGCATAATAATGGTCATGGGGCCCACCCCACCAGGAACGGGTGTGATATAAGAGGCTTTTTCTCTTACTTTCTCAAAATCAACATCCCCCACAATCTTATTGCCTATTCTATTTATTCCCACATCGACAACCACTGAGCCTTCCTTCACCATCCCTTCCTTGATGAACCCTGGCTTTCCTGTGGCAACAACCAGGATATCCCCCTCTTTAGTAATAGAGCCCAAGTCTTTTGTCTTGGAGTGGCAGATGGTAACCGTGGCATTTCTTGCTAGGAGCAAGAAGGCTGATGGTTTTCCTACGATATCGCTTCTTCCTACAACCACCACCCTCCTTCCCTCAAGGGGAATCTTGTACCTATCCAGAAGTTCCACAATTCCTCTTGGGGTAGCGGGAATAAAGGAAGGATATCCCTTCAACAACCTGCCCATATTCAGGGGATGGAAGCCATCCACATCTTTATCAGGAGAAATCCTTTCTAAGATTTTCTTTTCATTG
>JAUXAI010000070.1 GCA_030619985.1 bacterium
ATTTGTTCAATCTTTGGATAAGGCCAGGACTATTCTCTATCTGGGTGACAATGCGGGAGAGATTGTCTTTGATAAAATTTTGATTGAAGAGATTGATAAAAGAGATCAAGGGCAAGAAGTTTACTATGCAGTGCGTGGAGCACCGATCATTAATGATGTTACCTTGAATGACGCCCAAGAAGTCTCTATGAGTGAAGTGGCCCGAGTCATCTCCAACGGCTCTGATGTTCCGGGTACTATCCTGGATCTATGTTCCAAGGACTTCTTGAAAATCTATGGTAAAGCAGATATAATTATTGCCAAGGGGCAGGGGAATTACGAATCATTGAGTGACGAAGAAGACGATAGAATCTATTTTCTCTTACAGGTGAAGTGTCCGGTCATCGCCCGCCATATCGGAGTAAGGGTAGGGGGTGCGGTTCTTAAAGCATCAGGTAGAGCAGGTGAGAAAGTGAGAAAGTGAGAAAGTGAGAAAGTGAGCACATTACTAAGAATAGTTTATGATAATCAATTACATCGAGAAGGATTGAAGACTGGTTGGGGCTTTTCCTGCCTCATTGACCATCAAGGGAAGAGGATACTCTTTGACACTGGTGGCGATGGCCAAGGACTTCTCTTTAACCTGAAGGCTTTAGAAGTAGAGCCGGAAAGTATTAATACCGTTGTTCTCTCCCACAATCACTGGGACCATACGGGAGGATTGGAGGCGATTATTGACAAGAACAAAGAAGTAACAGTCTATTTTGGAGAAGTTTTTCCGGAAAGCTTTAGAGAGAGTTTGAGGGAAAAAGGAATAAAGTTTTCTCCAGTAGTTGGGATGGCTAATATCTCGGAGGGAATCCTGGTTGGTCCCCAGATGGGAGGATTGGGACCCAAAGAGATCCTCCTAACTATAGAAACGGATAAAGGTCTTGCCATCATTACTGGCTGTGCCCATCCTGGTATTGCAAGAATGGTAAAAGAAATTAAGGAAAGCTTGAAGAAGAGGGTCTATTTAGTCCTGGGCGGTTTCCATCTGGAATTTTCTCTGAGGGCGAATAGAGTAATTTCAGAGCTTAAGAGATTAGGGGTGGGAAAGGCTGGTCCCTGTCACTGTACCGGGAATAGAGCAATTGCTCTATTTGAGAAAGAGTTCAAGGAGAATTTTATCAGGGTAGGTGTCGGATTAGAGATGAGGATAGATTGACAAAGTTGAGAAAGATCAGTCAGGTTCTGGGAATTCTGGTCTTCATTCTTCTATTTGCTAAATTAAACATCCCCCATATATTCATTTTCTTTTTTGTTTTAACTCTATTATTCGGCCGGGTTTTCTGCGGTTGGTTATGCCCCATAGGCGCTCTTGAGGAGATTATTGGTAAGAAGACCTATGCTCGCAGGGGTTTACCTTTAAGAGCCGGCTGTAACATTGGCTGTCCCTTTATCTGGGTGTCGGCATGGTTAAACAGAGTAAGCCTGTTCAAGATAGAGATAAACAAAGAGAAGTGTACTAAATGCGGGATATGTGATAAAATTTGTCCGACGAGTTTACCTTGGCAAAAGGCAAGCTGGAAAGAGGGAGACAATCCTTCTAACCGCTATGGTTGTATACGTTGTGGTACATGCATTGCTAACTGTCCAGAGCAAGCCCTTTCCTATACTTTAAGGTGGAAGAAAGGTAAGCGATAGGGGGTTTAAGAATGGGAGTTTTGAAGGTTAGACTATATGGCGATCCGGCCTTAAGAAAGAAATGCCAGGAGATAGAAGAAGTCGATGGAAAAATCAAAAAACTCTTGAATAATATGGCAGAGACTATGCATCATAATGAGGGAGTGGGATTGGCTGCTCCTCAAGTTGGGATTCTGAAAAGAGCCATTGTGGTTGATGTGGGAGAGGGACTGACCGCTTTAGCAAATCCCAAGATTCTCTGGCGTCAGGGGAAAGAAATTGCTCCTGAGGGATGTCTCAGTCTACCAGGGATCTTCTTGGATATTAAACGTTCTCAAGAGGTAGTTGTAGAGGGAATAGATAAGAATGGAGAGACACAACAGATTGGGGCCGCAGACCTTTTTGCTCGTGCCCTACAACACGAGATCGACCATCTAAACGGGGTATTAATTATCGACCATATCTCACGTAAGAAATTAAAGTCTATTAGGAAAGAATTGAGAAAGATAGAGGAAAGGAGATGATTAAGTACTGCCCCCAGTGCAGATATCCTCTAAGAAAGATTAATATTAATAAACGGAAACGATTGGTTTGCGTAAGATGTGGTTGGACAAATTATGAAAATCCTTTTCCGGCAGTGGTAGCAGTTGTCAAAAATGATAAAAAAATTCTTCTGATTAAGAGAAGCATTGAGCCCCATGAGGGGAGATGGACCCTTCCTTCTGGTTTCATCGAGATTGAGGAAACGTCTCAGGAAGCCTGTTTAAGAGAGTTGAAAGAGGAGACAAATTTAGAGGGAAGAATCTCAGGATTAATTGGGGTTTATAGACAAAGAAGTAAAATGTATAAGAATATACTGGTTGTAGCCTATGAAGTAGAGGTTAAGAGGAAGGAACTTGCAGCCGGGGATGATGCCCAAGAAGTAAAATTTTTTCCCATAAAGAAACTGCCCAGTATCCCATTTTCCAGCCACAGGCAGATCATAAAAGATTTTAAGCCATAAGGAGGATGTGATGGCTTATAAAATTACTGATGAATGTACCAAGTGTGGCGAATGTGTTAAGAACTGCCCGGTAGAAGCAATCAAAGAAGGCGAAACTAAATTTTACATCACAGAGGAATGTGTGGAATGCGGACTCTGTGCTGATGTCTGTCCAGTAGGAGCGGTAGTGGAAGTGGGGGAAGGGGAGAAATAGCGACACAGGGAAACGGAGAAAGTGGGAAAGTGAGAAAGCGAGAAAGTGGGCAGGTGAGCAGTGAAGGACGAGGGATGGCGGACGAGGAACGATTTAAGAGTAACCGATATTAACTGGTATTAACCGTTATTAACTGATATTAACTGGTAGCAGGGATAGTTCATTGTCTATCGTTCAATGTTCATTGTTCAATGTTCATTGTTAAATTTAAAGAGGGGAGGTGATTGAAATGCCATTGGGAGATGGAACGGGACCGGAAGGTCAAGGCCCAGGAACAGGAAGAGGACTGGGAAGAAGAGCCGGTAGACCCATGGGCGCTGGTGTTGGAACGCCACGCGGTGGTGCTGGTAGAGGTCGTCGTGGTGGTAGAGGAAAAGGAAGAATGCGAGGCGGCCGTCCTTGATATAGAGAAAATGTGGGACAAAGATGATGAGAACCTAAAGGGCTAAAGGATGAAATGACGAAACATTGTAGAATTTTCCTTTTAGTTACTCTTCTTTTGTTCTCTGGTTTGGCTGAAGTATCATCCAAAACCATTCCAGTTGTTGATAGGGAATATCTTCCCTATGCAAAGAGAATAATAAGAGAATCTAAAGAGTCTCTCTCTATTGCTATGTTCGTGGCAAAAAGGGGAAAAAAGGTAGATAGTTTGATAGGGGAATTAAAAAAAGCGGCAGGAAGAGGAGTAAAGATAAAGATACTGCTCGATGACCGCTTAGTAGCTAATCAGCTGACTATAAAATCTTTAAGAAAGAAGAATATTGAGGCCAAGTTCGATTCCCTAAAAAAGACAACCCACAACAAAATAATTATCTCTGATGAAAAAATTGTTTTAATTGGTTCGACAAACTGGACAGAAATGTCGTTAGGTTATGCCAATGAGGCAAATGTAATGATAGAAGATAATAAAATAGCCAAATATTTCCAAGAATACTTCGATTATCTATGGAAAGATTCTTCAAAAGATATTTCCCCTTTTAAAAGATTTAGAGGGGAGATAATCCCCATTATTGACAGAGAGTACTTCGATGTTGTCCAGGCAACGATGAAAAAAGCAAAGAAAAGAATATGGGTCATGGTCTACGGCTTTAAATTAAGTAGTTCAAAAGATACCAGAGCCGATATCTTAGCCGATGAGATGATAAAAGCAAAAAAGAGAGGTGTGAAAGTAAAAGTAATCCTGGAAAAAAGTGACTTCAATGAATGGTTGAATAAGATGAATGGTAAAACAATAGAATATTTTAAAGAAAATGGTATTGAAGCAAGGCTTGATAATGAAAATGTTATCACTCATGCCAAGGTAGTTATTATTGACGATAGCGTATTTTTAGGTTCCACGAACTGGTCTTACGGGGGTCTGGAACTCTGGCACAATAATGACATTCTAATAAAGAATAAAAAGATCGTGGATTTCTTCAGAAATTATTTTGAAGAGAAGTTCAATGAATAACTCCCAGGTAATTATTTCTGTGGCTAGTGGCAAGGGAGGAACGGGAAAGACCTTTGTGGCTACCAATCTGGCTTTAAGCATTAAAAATGGGGTACAATTCTTAGACTGCGATGTGGAAGAGCCGGATGCTCATATCTTCTTAAAACCTACCTTAACAGAAAGCCAGTCAGTTAATATTCCTGTTCCTCAGGTCGATCAAGAGAAGTGTAACGCCTGTGGAATTTGTGTTAAGGTCTGCCAGTTCAATGCCTTAGCTTTGGTTAAAGAAAAGGTTCTTATTTTTCCTGAATTATGCAAGGGTTGTGGGGGGTGCAGTCTTTTATGTCCCCAGAAGGCAATCAGAGAAATAGAAAGACCTATTGGTGTAGTGGAGCAAGGTAAGGCGGGGGAGATAGATTTTATTCAGGGAAGGCTCAATGTAGGAGAGGCCCAGGCAGTACCCATCATCCGCAGATTGAAGGCAGAAACAAAGAAGGACAAAGTAGTTATTATCGATGTTTCTCCAGGAACTTCCTGCCCTATGGTGGAGTCCATCCGGGGAAGCAACTTCTGTCTTTTGGTAACCGAACCTACCCCCTTTGGATTGCACGATCTGAAGATGGCAGTAGAAGTAGTTAAGAAACTAAAAATTCCCTTTGGAGTGATTATCAACCGGGATGGTATTGGAGATGAAAGAGTAGAAGAATTCTGTCGGGAGAACAAGATCCTCGTCCTCCTTAAGATTCCTTATAGTAAAGAGATTGCTTTTGCTTATTCAAAAGGTACTCCAATTATTGAAGAAAGACCAGAATACAAAGCAAAATTCAAAGAACTATTTAAGAGGGTTTTTCATGACAATTAAAGAGAATGTAGAGAAGATATTGAGTGAATTGCCAGAAGGTGTGACATTGGTAGGAGCCGCAAAGACCAGGACAGCAGAAGAGATTCAAGAGGCCGTAGATGCCGGGGTGAAGATTATTGGAGAGAACTATGTCCAGGAGGCAGAGAGGGCATTCAGGGTAATTGGAAGAAGGGCAAAGTGGCATCTCATCGGACCACTACAGAGGAATAAGGCCAA
>JAUXAI010000012.1 GCA_030619985.1 bacterium
GTGGGAAATGGTTTTATCCTAAAGATATCCAAAAGGCGAAACGATGTTCTGTTAAAATAACTTCGCAAATTCAAACCCTCGCTATGTCAGATACGATTGACGTTGACAAATTGGAAGAACTTGCAAAGGAAGTATGAATGCTTCTATATGGCGGCCGATTTACATGCCCTGACCACGGATTACGCAAATACCAGAGAGATAAAAAGAAACATTAGGGAGATGGTCGTTGACTGGTTGGCTAGTGGCATCGATCCCAAAAAGTCTACCATCTTCATCCAATCCCAGATCCCGGAACATTCTGAACTCCATCTTCTCTTATCCATGTTCATCCCCATTCCCTGGCTTGAGCGGTGCCCCACATATAAGGAACAGTTAAAAGAGATTAAAGGGAAAGACCTCTCCACCTATGGCTTTCTGGGCTACCCCGTTCTTCAGGCAGCAGATATTTTAATCTATAAGGCAGGGGTGGTACCGGTGGGGGATGACCAGTTACCTCATCTGGAACTGACCCGGGAGATTGCCCGAAAGTTCAACCATCTCTATAAGCCAGTCTTTCCCATTCCTCAAGCGAAATTAACTAAGGTTCCTCGACTTCCCGGGAGAGATGGAAGAAAGATGAGTAAGAGTTATAACAACTGCATCTATCTCTCTGATAGTGATGAAGTAATCAGAAAAAAGGTGGAAGAAACGATTACTGACCCAGCAAGAAAAACCCTCAAGGACCAAGGCCATCCCGATATCTGTACCATCTTCAAGTTCCATCAGATCTATAATAGAAAGAAAGTCCCAGAGATTGAAGAGAGATGTAAGAAAGCGGAGATGGGCTGTAAGGAGTGCAAAAAGGACCTGGCTGACATCTTGGTGAATGCCCTCTCTGACCTCTATAAGAAAAGAAAAAAACTTTCACAGAATCCAAAAATAATTGACAAGATTCTGGAAGAGGGAAGAAAGAAAGCGAGTAGAATCGCCAAGCAAACCTTAGAAGAAGTGAAGAAGGTAATGGGCATCTGATGGCGTATCACGTTAAGTTAGAGGCCTATGAAGGGCCCCTGGATTTACTCCTCTATCTGATTAAAAAGGAAGAGGTAGACATCTGGGATATACCTATCGCCCAGATTGCGGGAGAATATTTAGGATACATCAACATGATGAAGCTGTTGGACTTAGATGTAATAGGTGAATTCTTGGTCATGGCCTCAACATTAATGAAGATAAAGTCTCGCATGCTCCTCCCTCAAGAAGAGGGAATAGAAGAAGAGATTGAGGATCCTCGCTCAGAACTGGTGGAGCAACTTTTAGAATATGAGATGTATAAGGAAAGGGCAAAGACTTTAGCAGAAAGGGAAGGGGCACAATTCAAACTCTTCACCCGACCACCAGCTGAAATTCCTCCTTCCCAACCGACCTTTGAGGCCAGCCTCTTCAATCTTCTGACCGCTTTCCACAATGTGCTAAAGGAGAAGGCTCCCGAGATCGTAAGGGAGATCGAGCCTTTTAAAATCACCTTGGAAGAGAAGGTGGAGGAGATTCTCAAGAGACTGGAGAAAAAGGATAAGATTAGTTTTTCTTTGCTCTTCAAAGAGTGTCTATCTAAGGGGGAACTCATCGTTACCTTCTTAGCCCTCTTGGAACTCATAAAGCAAAAAAGGGTGAGGATTCGCCAGCCAAAACTCTTCGGCGAGATCGCACTCTACCGTGCTCCGGCCTAGGAATATGGAGAGAGAGAAGATTAAATTAATCATTGAAGCCCTGCTCTTTACCTCTCACGAGCCACTCAGCGAAAAGAGACTGGCCGAAGTCCTGGAGGGGATAGATAAAGAATCTTTGAGGAATGCCTTAGAAGAACTGAGAAGGGAATATCAAGAGAAGGAGAATTTAGAGATAAGAGAGGTAGCTGGAGGATACCAGATCTTCACCCGTCAAGATTATGCTTCCTGGATAGAGAAATTACATAGGACGAGACCTACCAGGCTCTCCCGGGCAGCTTTAGAGACCTTAGCCATGGTGGCCTACAATCAGCCCATCATACGGGCGGAGATTGAATCCATCCGGGGGGTGGATACCAGCGGGGTACTTTATACCCTACTCGAGAAGAACCTGATCAAGATACTGGGGAAAAAGAAGGTTATCGGCCGGCCGCTCTTATATGGCATTACAGATGATTTCTTAAAGTATTTTGGTCTGAAAGATATTGATGAATTGCCCAGCCTCAAAGAAGTAAAAGAGATGATTCCGAACCACAAAAGCGCAGAAACTTCGCAAAAGACGCAAAAATCTTTGCGTTCTTCACGGGTCTTTGGCGCCTTAGCGGTTGCAAAGGAGGAAACTGATGAAGAAGTTAAAGAGTCTGAGGAAGAGAATTGATGAAATCGATGGTCAGATATTAGAACTTCTCAATAAAAGGGCAAGAACCTCTCTTGAGATTGCTAAGGTGAAGAAGGGGGAGGGAATGGAATACTATCTTCCCCATCGGGAAGAAGAAATCTATAAGAGATTGAAGAAAAAAAATAAAGGGCCCTTTCCCAATAAGGCTCTGGGGGAAGTATATCGGGAGATTATATCGGGTAATCTCTCTTTAGAGAAACCTTTGAGAATCGCCTATCTTGGACCGGAGGCCACCTTCACTCATTTAGCGAGTATGCAAAAGTTCGGTTCCTCTCCTACCTACCTTCCGGCAAAATCCATCGCAGATGTCTTCAGTGAGGTAGAAAGGGGAAGGGCGGACTACGGAGTGGTTCCCATTGAAAACTCAACAGAGGGGGTAATTAACTATACCCTGGATATGTTCATCGATTCTGACTTGAAGATCGTCTCTGAAATCCTCTTAGAGATTTCACATAACCTTCTTTCAAGAAGCAGGTTGAAAGATATTAAGAAGATCTATTCTCATCCCCAGGCCATCGCCCAATCGAGGAACTGGGTGGAAAGCAACCTGCCCAATGCCAAGATAATTGAGGTCTCCTCTACCGCCCGGGCGGCGGCTCGAGCGGCTAAGGAAAAAGATTCTGGTGCCGTTGCTTCGGAGTTAGCGGCCAAACTATATAATCTAAAGATTGTCGCCTCCCGCATTGAGGATACTAAGGAGAATGTTACCCGCTTCTTAGTCATCGGCAAGACCCTTAGCAAGAGAACAGGAAGGGACAAGACCTCCATCATGTTCTCTATTAAAGATAGGCCGGGAGCCTTACATGATATGCTTCGCCCCTTTGCAAAAGAAAAGATCAACTTAACCAAGATAGAATCTCGGCCTTCGAAAAAGAAGGCCTGGGACTACTATTTCTTTGTCGATTTTCAGGGGCATATTGAGGATGGTAGGGCGAAGAAGGCCTTGAAGGAACTGGAGAGGGGGTGTCTCTTTCTAAAGATTCTAGGCGCTTATCCCATAGCCAGGTAAAAGCAGAAGGGAATAAGTTAACAAGGAAAACTAATCAACTTGTTCACTTATTAACTTGTCAACTAATCAACTTGTTCACTTATCAACTTGTCAACTAGTCAACTTATTAACTGATTCAAATTTTAAGGAGTAAATCAGGATGAAGAGATTGGCCCGTAAGTCTATCTTAGAGATAAAGACCTATAAGCCAGGGAAGCCGATTGAGGAAGTGAAGAGGGAACTGGGCCTGAGGAAGATTATCAAACTGGCTTCCAATGAGAATACCTTAGGACCTTCCCCCCGAACCATAAAGGCTTTGAGGGATTACTTACCCAAGATATACCTCTATCCTGAAGACTCCTGTTTCTATCTGAAAGGAGAATTGGCCAAGAGATTGAAAGTAAGAATGGAGAATCTCATCATGGGCAATGGCTCGGATGAGATCATGGAACTGATTCCCAAGACCTTTTTAAACCCTGGGGAGGAAGTGATCTATGGTCATCCCTCCTTCCTAATCTATGAGATAGTAGTTAGGATCATGGGTGGAAGACCGGTTCCTATCCCCCTAAAGGACTATACCTATGATCTAAAGGGAATGCTAAAGGCCATTACCAGAAAGACCAAGATAATCTTCATCTGCAATCCAAACAATCCCACGGGAACTATGGTCAGTGAGGAAGAGATTAGAGCATTTTTGAAGAGAGTGCCTGGGAGAATCATTGTGATACTCGATGAGGCCTACAAAGACTATGTTGAGAGGAAGGATTTTCCGGATAGCATTAGATTATTGAAGAAGAATAAAAATATCATCATCCTGCGCACCTTTGCCAAGATCTATGGCCTGGCGGGCCTGAGGATTGGCTATGGCATTGCCCGCACAGAAGTAATCAATCTTCTTTCTAAAGTGCGCCTCCCCTTCAATGTCAATTCCCTTGCCCAGGCAGCTGCCTTAGCAAGTCTTAAGGATAAAGAACAGGTGAAAAGGACAAGGAGGATGAACGCCTTAGGAAAGAGGTTTCTCTATGAAGCCATTAGAGGTCTTGGTCTGGAGTACATTCCTACTCAGACTAACTTCATTCTCATAAATCTAAAAAGAGGTAGCAGGAGGATCTGCCAAGCATTGCTAAAGGAAGGGATCATTGTGAGGGAGATGAGCGCTTGGGGGCTGAATAATTATATGCGTGTGACCATTGGAAGAGAAGAAGAGAATAGAAGATTTATCCAGACTTTGAAGAAGATATTAAGAGATTTCTGAAAAAATCCAAAATCTCTGATTCCACAGATAAAGTATAGATTACACAGATTTCTTTATCGTCGAGGTGATCGGTGTAATCTTCTTATAATCGGTGTAATCAGAGGTCTCTGAAACTTTTTTCAGAGACCTCATTAAAGGAGGTAGGAAATGATTCTTACTCTGAAATCGGGAATAAAGAAGAAGGAGATAGATAAGATAGTCTCCAAAATAAAGCAATTAGGATTCTCTGCTCATATCTCTAAGGGAAGAGAGAGGACCATCATCGGGGTCATCGGGGCCAATGCTATCCGGGCCCGAGAGATATTCGAGGCTTTATCAGCAGTGGAATCCATAACCCCTATTTCCAAGCCCTACAAGCTTGTCTCCCGAGAGTTTAAGAGAGAGAATACCATTATTCCCATAAAGGATGGTCTGAAGATCGGGGGAAAGAGAATTGTAATTATGGCCGGGCCGTGCGCAGTTGAGGAGAAAAATCTTCTCATCTCCATCGCTAAGAAGGTAAAGGAGGCTGGAGCAACAGTATTAAGGGGAGGGGCCTTTAAGCCCCGGACCTCCCCCTACTCCTTCCAGGGGCTGGGAAGGAAGGGGTTGGAATATCTTAAAGCAGCAAAGGAGGCCACCGGTCTGGCAATTGCTACCGAGGTTATGGATACCAAGGATGTGGAACTGGTAGCAAAATGTGCCGATATCATCCAGGTCGGGGCAAGAAATATGCAGAACTTCAACCTCTTAAAAGAGGTGGGGAAGTGCCAGAAGCCCGTTCTTTTAAAGAGGGGAATGGCTGCCACCTTAACCGAGCTCTTTATGAGCGCCGAGTACATCCTATCCAGTGGAAATAAGGAGGTCATTTTATGTGAGCGGGGAATAAGGACCTTTGAGGATGCCACTAGGTATACAGTAGATATCAGTGCCATCGGTTTAGTGAAGGAGCTAAGTCACTTGCCCATTATCGTTGATCCCTCTCATGCCACGGGAAGAAGGGAATTGATCGCTCCGGTTGCTAGGGCAGCGATAGCGGCTGGGGCGGATGGCTTACTCATTGAGGTCCATACTCATCCCGAGGAAGCCCTCTCTGATGGCGCTCAGAGCCTATTGCCCAAGGATTTTGAAAGGCTAATGAAGGAACTGAGAAAAATAGCAAAGGCCGTAGGAAGGAGCATCTAAATTGGCAAAGATAGATAGAGTAGCTATTATAGGGGTGGGTCTTATTGGTGGCTCTTTAGGGTTGGCACTCAAAGAGAAGAGAATTGCCAAGAGAATAATTGGCGTGGGGAGGAGAGAGGAATCCTTGAAGATTGCTTTGGAGAAAAAGGAGGTGGATGAAGTAACTACTGATCTGGCCTCTGGAGTCAAGGATGCCGACCTGGTAGTAATTGCCACCCCCCTTGAGCTCACTGTAGAGACCTTTAAAAAGATTATTCCTCACCTGAAGAAGAGATGTGTGGCGACTGATGTGGGGAGTGTGAAAGGATCCATCCTTAAAAGAATAGATCACCCCCTCTTTATTGGTGGTCATCCTCTGGCAGGGAGTGAGAAGAGAGGACCTCAATCAGCGAGGGCCGATCTCTTTAAGGAGGCTACCATTGTCTTAACCCCGGTAGAGAAAACAGATGAGAAAGCACTTGCCCTGGTGAAGAGTATGTGGCAGGACCTGGGAGCAAAGGTCTTATTCCTTCCACCTGAAGTACATGATGAACTGGTGGCCTTTACCAGCCACCTTCCCCATATCTTGGCCACCTCTCTCACCAACCTCATCGCAGCATTGGCGGAAAAAGAAGAGAAGGTCCTCTCTTTGATGGGAGAGGGTTTCCGGGATACCACGCGCATCGCTGCCAGCCCCCCCAATATGTGGCAAGAGATCTGTCTTGCCAATAGAGAGGAAATCTCTAAAGCGATCAAGAGATTTAAGGAGATCCTCTCTGAAATGGAAGAAGCCCTTTCCAAAGAGGAGAAGGATAAGCTCCTCCATAAGTTTGAAAAGGCAAAAGAGACCAGGGATAAACTGTGAGTGAGATTAGGGTCAAACCGGTCAAATGTCTAAGGGGCGAGCTCACCCTCCCGGGAGATAAGTCCATCTCCCACCGGACCATTATGCTTGCTTCCCTGGCAAGGGGGAAAACCTCAGTCTCCGGGATCTCAAAAGGAGAGGATATTCTAAAGACTGCTCACGCCTTTCAATCTATGGGGATTGAGATCCAAGGACTGGGAAGCGATTCTCTTACCATTCAAGGAAAGGGGTTAAGGGGTTTATCCCAACCAAGGGATATCGTAGACTGCGGAAATTCGGGCACTACCATGCGCCTCCTCTCGGGCATTCTGGCTGCCCAAAATTTCTCTTCCACCCTCACGGGAGACGAGTCTTTAAGAAAGCGGCCCATGGATCGGATAGTCGAACCCCTGGAGAAAATGGGAGCCAGGATAAAAGGAAAATTTGCTCCCCTTAAAATAGAAGGAAAAAGGTTAAAGGCCGTCTCCTATCGAATCCCTATTCCCAGCGCCCAGGTGAAGTCCTGTATCCTTTTGGCTGGTCTTTATGCTCAAGGGAAGACAGAGGTCACAGAGCTCGCAAGATCGAGGGATCATACAGAAAGGATGCTCAAGTATCTGGAAGCAGATATAGAAGTCAGAGATCTGACAGTGAGTATAACTGGAGAAAAGGAATTAATTGCCAAACCAATTAATATTCCTGGCGATATTTCAAGCGCCTCCTTCTTTGTGATAGGCGCTATTTTTCTGCCCGGTTCTCATATTAGGCTCTCTGGAGTAGGCCTCAATCCCACCCGCATGGGAATAATAGATATATTAAAGGAGATGGGAGCAGAGATAGAGATAGAAAATCTAAGGGAGGCGAATAATGAGCCCCGAGGAGACGTGGTAGCCCGGGGAAGTCGATTAAAGGGAATAACCATCGGTGGAGAGATGATCCCCAGGGTCATCGACGAGCTTCCCCTTCTGGCCCTGGCTGCTACAAAGGCAGAAGGAGAGACGATAATAAAGGATGCTCAGGAGTTGAGAGTAAAGGAGACGGACAGAATCCGGGCCTTAAGCATTAACCTTTCTAGGATGGGAGTGGAGGTAGAGGAGAGAGAAGATGGCCTCATCATTCAGGGATCTTGCCAGCTGAAGGGAGCAAAGGTAGATAGCTTCGGGGATCATCGGATGGCCATGGCTTTGGTCATGGCTGGATTGATTGCTCGAGGAAAAACAGTAGTATCTGATACCGATTGCATCAAGACCTCCTTCCCAGAGTTTGAAGCAATCTTAAAAAGATTAAAAGTGGTATGAAAAGATTAACCGTCACCATCGATGGTCCAGCAGGTGCCGGAAAGAGCACCTTAGCGAAATTGATAGCCAGGAGGCTGGGTTACTCCTATCTGGAGAGCGGCCTCCTCTATCGCGCCCTCACCTATGAGGCGCTTCAGAAAGGAATTGACTTCGGAGATGAGAAGGCTCTGATAAAATTGGCCTCTGTGATAAAGATAGAGATTAAAGAATTAGATGGAGAATGGCGTATCTTTCTAAATGGCGAGGATATCTCAGAAAAAATAAAAACCCCTGAGGTGGATGAGAGGGTAGCCAGAGTAGGGAAGATAAAGGGAGTGCGGGAAGAGTTTCTAAAGTTTCAGAGGAAGATGGCAAGAAGGGGAGGGATTGTTGTAGAGGGAAGGGATATCGGAACCGTAGTCCTCCCTGAAGCAGATAAGAAGTTCTACATAGATGCCTCCTTAGAAGAGCGGGCAAAGAGGAAGTGCCAGGAACTGAAAGAAAAGGGCTATGAGGTTTTCCTCTCTAAAGTTCTGAAAGAGACGAGAGAGAGGGACCTAGCGGATATGACAAGAAAGGCCGGCCCCCTGAAAAAAGCAGCCGATGCCATTAGGATCGATACCACAGATCTCACCGTTGAAGAAGAAATAGAGGCGGTTTTAAGAGAGATAAAAAAGAAAAAGAAGAGGTGGATTCTCTATACCATTCTCCACTTCATAGGAAGGTTACTCTTCAAACTCCTCTTCAGAGTAGAGGTCAGAGGAAGAGAGAATATACCAAGAAAGGGACCGCTCATCATCGCCTCCAATCACTTAAGCTTCTTAGATCCTCCACTGGTGGGCGTTTCCTCTCCCCGAAGGCTCCATTATATGGCGGTAGTAGAGACCTTCAAATTTTTCTTCATCGGTAATCTAACAAGAAGGCTGGGTGCCTTTCCGGTAAAGAGAAGGGGAGCGGACATAGAGGCCACAAAAAAGGCCCTAAAGATCTTAAAAGATAGAGAAGCCATGCTCATCTTCATTGAGGGGACGAGGAGTCCAAGCGGTGAACTGCTCGAACCAAAACCAGGGGCAGGAATGCTCGCCTATAGATCAGGAGCCACGATAATCCCCGCCCTCATCGTTGGTTCCCACCGCGCCCTTCCCTTCAAGGGCAAGTACATCCGACCAAGGAAGATAAAGGTCTCTTTTGGTCGGCCTTTGACCATTGAGAGATTCTCTCACCTCAAGCCCAAAGAGGCCTATCAGGCAATGAGCGATGAAATTATGAATAGAATAAGGGAAATGCAAAGGGAATGAGAGTGATCGTTGCAAAAGGATCAGGTTTTTGTTTTGGGGTGAAGAGGGCCCTGAAGATAGTAGAGAAGGCACTTGCCAAAAGAAAGGGTCCCTTCTATAGCCTGGGCCCTTTAATTCACAATCCCCAGGTAGTAGAGAGGCTATCCCGAAAGGGACTTAAGGTAATAAATAATTTAACCGGGATTAAAGAAGGGGCCTTTGTCATTCGCTCTCATGGCCTACCTATTACCACTATTGAGCTAGCTAAGGAAAGGGGGTTGAAGATTATCGATACTACCTGCCCCTATGTAAAGCGTGCTCAGGAAAGGGCAAAGGAGTTAGAAGCAAGGGGTTATCAGCTAGTAATCGTAGGCGACAGGGGCCATCCAGAGGTAAAGAGCATGGCCTCGGAAAAAAGCATCGTTCTCCAGAGGCCTTCCCAGGTAGAGAAGGTGAGGTCCTATCCCAGAATGGGGGTGGTGGCCCAAACCACTCAGTCCCTGGAGAATTTCAAAGAGATTGTTAAGAGATTACGAAGTAAGGCGAAGGAACTCAAGGTCTATGCCACCATCTGTAATGCAGTATCCAGACAACAGCGTTCCACCAGAGAGTTAGCCCGGGAGGCAGATCTGGTGCTCGTCGTTGGGGGAAGGAATAGTGCCAATACCAAGAGACTTTTCCAGATCAGCAAAGGATTGACCAAGGCCCATCACATCGAGAAAGCATCCGAAATAGATAAAAGATGGCTAAGAGATAAAGAAATAGTCGGGATTAGTGCTGGAGCCTCAACCCCAAAATGGCTAATAGATGAGGTAGTAAGAAAGGTAGCCGCTTATGGCAACTAAGAAAGAACTGGCCAAACTATACGAGGAATCCTTTGCCCGGGAATCCATTCGCCAGGATCAGATAGTAGAAGGAAGGGTCATTCAAGTAGGGGATGAGGGGGTCTTAGTCGATATCGGATATAAAGTAGAAGGGATCATTCCCAAAGGAGAGTTCAAGAAACTTCCTCGGGCTGGGGAGAAGGTCTCGGTCTATATTGTGAAGAGGGAAGGGGAAGGGGGACTTGTCCTCCTCTCTAAGAAGAGGGCAGAAGAGACCATCATCTGGAAGAATCTAAGTGAGTCTTTTGAAAAAAAGAAGACGCTGGAAGGAGTAGTGAGGCGAAGGATCAAGGGTGGACTCATGGTCGATGTTGGCTGGGAAGGATTCCTTCCCGGTTCCCACCTGGATCTCTTTCCCAGGTATAATCTGGAAGAGTTTATTGGCCAGAAGATTAAAGTACGGATTATTAAATTAGATAGGAGAAGAAAGAACCTGGTTCTCTCGCGCAGGGTGATCTTAGAAGAAGAGAAAGCGAAAGCAAAGGAGAGGATCTTCTCCCAGACCCAGGTAGGGGATATCTTGAAGGGAAAGGTAAAAAGCCTGACCAGCTTCGGGGCCTTCATTGATCTGGGAGGATTCGATGGCCTCATCCATATCAAGGACCTCTCCTATGCCCACCTGAGACATCCTTCAGAGCTCCTTTCTATCGGAGAAGAGGTGGAGGCCTTAGTCCTCTTCCTGGACAAAGAGAGAGAGAAGATCTCTCTGGGGTTGAAGCAACTCAAGCCAGACCCCTGGGAAGAGGCAGAGAAGAAGTATCCTCCGGGCTCTATAGTAGAAGGGAAGGTTACCACCTTAACAGAGTATGGAGCCTTTATAGAATTGGAGGAAGGCCTGGAGGGACTTTTGCATGTTTCGCGTCTTTCATCCTCTAGCTATTTGGAACATCCTTCTCAGGCCTTAAAGGTGGGAGAGAAGGTTGGGGTAAAGGTTTTGAATGTTGATTCCCAAAATCAGAGGATGACTTTGGATAGGAAGAGCCTCTTATGGGAAGAGATGGAGAAGAAGTATCCCATAGGTTCCAGGGCAAAGGGAAAAATAACCGGGATTACCAGATTCGGGGCATTCTTGAAATTGGAGGAGGGCCTGGAGGGCCTCATCCACATCTCTGATCTATCCTGGGAAGGAAGAATCCCCCATCCTTCAAGAATAGTAAAGGAGGGAGAGGAACATGAGGTTGTAGTATTGGATGTCAATCCAGAGGAAGAGAAGATTTCACTTGGCTTGAAGCAGCTTACTCTAGACCCCTATGAGAAATTCAAAGAGGGGATGCATCTCAAGGTCAAGGTAATAGATATCGTCCCCTTCGGAGTCTTCGTGGAACTGGAGAGGGGAGTGGAAGGATTGATCCACATCTCCCAATTGGCAAAGAGGGGGGTGGAATCCTGTGAGGATGTCATCTCCCTGGAAGAAGAGGTGAGGGCCAAGATAATAAAAGTAGACAGGAAGAAAAGAAAAATCGCCCTAAGCATCAAGGAATATCTCCTAGATAAAGAGGCGGAGGAGATGAGAGAATATATGGGAAGTGAGAAGGAAGCAAAGACCAGTTTGAGAGATTTAATGAAGAAGAAAAGGAGGTAGAAGATGCCTAGAAAAAGAAGAGAAGAGGAGGTTGTATCCTTGATGGACCAGCATCTGGAGAAAATAGGGGAATGTCTGGAGAGTATGAGAAAAACTATTGAGGATTATCTGGGAGGAAATATCGATTCGGCCAAGGCAAATGCTCTCAAGACCCATAACTTAGAAGGGGCAGCAGATGGCCTAAGGCGTAGGATAATAGCGGAATTCTATAGGGGCGCTTTCCTTCCCGCCCTGCGAGAAGGCCTGATTGACCTGACGTTGGCCGTGGATAAAATCGCCGATCGGGCAGAATCAACTTGTGACTTTATTATACTCACCCGACCAGATATCCCAGAGGAGTTTAAAGAGGATTTTAGAAAGATTACCATCAATTCCATAGCCGTCTTCTCCCCTTTGAGAGAAGGAAAAACGAGTCTCTTTAAAGACTTTTCTCTTTCCCGGGAAAAAACGATCGAGGTCCATGGGCTGGAGGCCAAGGTGGATGATGAGGAATGGAAGTTAAACCGCCGCGTGTTCACCTCTGAGCTACTCCTATCTCAGAAGATGCTCTTGAGGGAAGTCATCTGGCACATAGCAAGCATCTCCGATGTGATAGAGGATGCTGCAGATGTCTTAGAGGTCTTGATTATTAAAAAACAGGTTTAAGAATTTAGAAAAAAGGGACGGAACAAATGTTTAGATTTCTTATTCCTCTTCCTGGCCTCTATATGGGCTGGGGCCTGGGCTCCAACGATGCCGCCAATGTCTTCGGCCCTCAGGTTAACTCTGAAGTTATAAAGTATCGCAGAGCCGTTATTCTGACTGCGATCTTTGTTATTATTGGTGCTCTCTTGGAGGGAAGGAAATGTTTTGAAACTGTGGGGGGAATTACTAATTTAGTCATCTGGACCGCAGTAGTCTCCACTCTGGCTGCGGCGCTGACCGTAAACCTGATGAGTTACCTCAAGATTCCTGTTTCTACCTCGCAAGCAATTATTGGAGCCATTATCGGGGTAGGTTTGCTAAGACATACCAAGATAGAATATACCCTGGTAAGAAAGGTCTTCCTCTGCTGGATATTAACCCCTCTGGGAGCGATAGTCATCGCTTATCTTCTCTATAAATTCTTAGCCTTCGTCTGGCAGAGGAGGGTCAAGAACTTAATGGTCTTCAATAGAATAGTGGGAATCTTCTCCATTATTATTGGTTGCTATGCTGCCTATACTTTGGGAGCGAATAATGTTGCCAACACCACAGGGCCCTTTGTGGGGGTAGTGCCCGGCTTCTCTCCTCTTATGGCTACTCTTCTGGGAGGAGGAAGCATCGCCCTGGGTGCTCTAACCTATTCCCGAAATGTAATGTATACTGTGGGAAAGAAGATAACACCTCTGGATCCTTTTTCTGCCCTAATAGTGGTCTTAGCACTGGCCATTACCCTCCATATATATGCCCAGCTTCATGTTCCCGTTTCCAGTTCTCAGGCAGTGGTTGGTGCCGTAGTAGGCGTAGGATTGGTGAAGGGGATGAGGATGGTTAATAAGAAGACGCTGGGCAATATCTTTACTGGCTGGATTTTTACTCTTATCGGATCTGGAGCAGTAGCCTATTCTTTGGGGTGGATAGTAAGACTCTTTATTTCTGAGTGATAGCAAAGAAAGAGACAACTTACTTGGCTCATTTCTGAATGAAGCGAAGAAACGATGAAGAATATTTTATTAACTGGTAGGCCAGGCATTGGAAAGACATCCATCATTAAAGAGGTAATTGATATTTTAAAGATAAACGCTGGAGGATTTTATACCAGAGAGATCAGAGAGGAAGGAATAAGAAAAGGATTTGAAATCATTACCTTAAATGGAAAGAGAGGAATCCTGGCTCACGTAGATTGCAGAAGTCCTTATCGAGTAAGTAAATACGGAGTGAATATAAAAGACTTAGAAGAGGTTGCTGCCCCTGCTATAGAAGAGGCATTAAGAAATAAAGAATGTATCATTATTGATGAGATAGGAAGGATGGAGCTCCATTCCCCGAAGTTCTGCTCCTTAGTAAAGAAGGCCTTGGATAGCGAAAAAAGGGTCTTGGGAACCATACAGGCCAGGCATAATGAATTCCTGGACTCCATAAGAGAAAGAAAAGACACCAAGGTAATTGAAGTAACTTTTGAGAACAGAAAGAGAATTGTAAAAGAAATCAAGGAGATTTTGAAATGGAGAGAACCTTAGTCCTAATAAAACCAGATGGGGTACAGAGAAAGTTGGTGGGAGAGATCATTAAGAAATTTGAGAATAAGGGCTTGAAGATTATTGGATTAAAAATGATTAACATCTCAATCCCTTTAGCCAAAAAACTCTATGAGATGCATAAAGATAAACCATTCTTCAGATGTCTCATTAAATTTACTACTGCTGGGCCGAATGTTGCTTTGGTCTTAGAAGGCAGGGAGGCGGTAAGTATGATACGCAAGATAATCGGAGAAACCACTCCTGAAGAGTCAAGGCCAGGAAGTATTCGAGGGGACTATGCTATTCATGAGAGGTTCAACTTGGTGCACAGTGCGGACTCGAAAGAGAATGCAGAGAGGGAAATCCGTTTACTTTTCAAACCACAAGAACTCTGTAAATACTCCCAGATTCTTCATCCCTGGCTCTATGGGGGGAAGGGAATCGACAGGTGAGTGAGATGGAGAAACGGAGAATCGGGGAATCGGAGACAGTGGGAAAGTGAGCAGGTGAGAAAGTCAATAGTCATTGTTCAATGCTCAATGTTCAATGTAAAATGAAAGTAGAGGGATAAGTTGGGATTGGAAGAGGATTTTATAAAGATCGGTAGGGAACTTTTCATTCGGGGGCTCATCGCCTCTCACAGTGGGAACCTGAGCGTGAAGAGGGGAAACGAGATTCTTATTACCCGCCGGGGTTCCATGCTGGGAAATCTAACAAAAGAGGATATCGTCTCTGTCCTTCTAAAAGCCGATAAGGTGGAGGCTGCCTCGCGAGAATTGGTGGTCCATCGAGCAATCTATCAGGCAACCTCCGCCTTAGCCTGCGTCCATGCCCATCCTCCCTACGCTATCGCTTTATCTCTCATAGAGAATGAGATCATCCCCATTGACGAAGAGGGCGCCTTCTACCTACCCCGGGTTCCCATCTTAGCCATTGAGGATACTATCGGTTCAGAGGTTGTTGCTTCTCAATTAGCAAAACTCTTCAATGGAAATAAGATCGCCATGATCAAGGGACATGGTAGCTTTGCTATTGGAGAGACTCTGGAAGAGGCCTACCTTAAGACCTCTTCCTTGGAACATTCCTCTCAGATAATCCATCTGGTGAAGACCGTGAGCCCCAGCCTCTATCACCAGAGAATCCTCAGGATGAAGAATAAATAAATGATTCTGCTCTGGCTTAAGTTTATTGTTACTGCATTAATTATTATCTTCTCTGGGATAAGGCTCTGTCATTATGGAGATTTAATTGCCCAGAGAACAGGTCTGACTAGAGCCTGGATCGGGATAATATTAATCGCTGCTATAACCTCCCTTCCTGAAGTGGTAACCAGTATGGGTGCTGCTTTAATGGTAGGAGCTCCGGACCTGGCCCTAGGAGATCTTCTGGGAAGCAATGCCTTTAACCTTATGGCTCTGGGGTTATTACTTGTCATCTATCGTCAGAAGCGGCCTACATCCAAAATAGTTGGTGGGGCAATATGCAGCCTCTTTGGTATTATCCTGGTTGGCATAGTGGGAGGAGGCATTCTGTCTCATTCTCCCTTCTCTTTAGGATGGTTCGGCCTGGATAGTCTCTTAATCCTCATTATCTATCTTCTGGGTATGAGGTTTGTCTATAGATACGAGCATAGGAATGAAGGGCCGCGGGTTAAGGGCCAAGGGTTAAGAGAGAAATTACCGATTACTAAATTTGTGGCTGCTGCTCTATTCATTGTGGGGGCGGGAATCTGGCTGGCTAATCTGGGAGAGGAGATTGCGCTAAAGACTCACTGGGGAAGAACATTTGTGGGCAGCCTCTTCTTGGCAGTAACTACTTCTCTTCCTGAAGTGGTGGTGGCGGGAACGGCTCTCAAGATAGGTGCTTTAGATATGGCCATTGGGGCTCTACTGGGAAGCAATATGTTCAACTTAGCTATCATTCCTTTAACCGATATTTTCTATCGCCCTGGGCCGATACTGGGGCAGGTATCCTCTACTAATCTTCTCACTGCTGGGATAGTAATTGCCTTAACCATCGTTACTTTAGGAGGTCTCCTCTATCGCTCGAAAAAGAAGGTTCCCCGTTTCAGCCCGGATAGTCTACTCATCATCACCGTCTACCTGATCGGGATGTATTATCTATTCAAAATGAGATAGGAGGAAAACATGAAGAAAGGAAAGAAAAAAAGGAAGGTAGCGCTCATCGTGGGAATAGTTGCGGGAGGAATTATTTTTCTCATTCTGCTTGTGGAGATAGTCGTCCTCTCAGTATTCCTGGCACGGAAGGCAGAGCTTGGGGTGGGGAATGTAGCCATCATTGACATCAAAGGGCCCATCTATACTTCAAGAGGGATAATTGAAAAGATTCATAAATATAAAAAGAATCGCAGGGTCAAGGCCTTAGTCATCAGGATTGAAACCCCGGGTGGGGGAGTGGCTGCCTGCCAGGAGATTTATGAGGAGTTGAACAAGGTCAGGGAGAAGAAGAAAGTAGTGGTCTCCATGGGTGGGGTGGCAGCCTCTGGGGGATACTATATCGCCTGTGCTGCAGATAAGATCATCGCCAATCCAGGAACAGTAACTGGTTCCATCGGAGTGGCCATGCACATCTCAAATCTGGAGGAACTATTTAAGAAAGTGGGACTGAAGTTTGAGGTGATAAAGAGTGGCGCCCATAAGGACATTGGCTCACCTTCCAGGGCTATGACCCCCAGGGAAAGAGCTCTCCTGCAGAGAGTAATAAACGACGTTCATAATCAGTTCATCGAGGTCATTGCAAAAGAGAGGAATTTAGATAAACGAAAGGTGCGCTCTTTAGCAGATGGAAGGATCTTTACTGGGAAGCAAGCCAAGAAATTGGGCCTGGTAGATGAGTTAGGTAACCTGGATGACGCCATAAAGATAGCCGGAGAACTGGCCAAGATAAAGGGTGAACCGAAGGTCATCAGGGAGAAAGAGAAAAGGAGGCTCACCATCTTCGATCTCATCCGCCCCCGAGATAGGGGCAATTTCTCTTTGGAATACATCTTTGAATAATAAATATAAAGTTGGTAAGTTAACAAGTTAACAAGTTGATTAGTTGATAAGAAGTCATTCGGTTATGGTTAAGGTTAGGTTGTTAGTTTAGTCGTTGGGTTAAGTAGTTGGTCTTTAAAACTCCTTAACCTTTACCGAACTACCAAACCCACTACCTTGCCCTAACCCAACTACCAATGACTTCAAACATTGGACATAGGACTTTGGACAATTACTCTCTTTATTTTGCGGAAAGAAGATGAAAGCTTTTATACTGGCCGCGGGACTGGGAACCAGACTGCGGCCTTTAACATTTAAGAAACCAAAACCATTGATTGAAATCAATGGCCGACCGATCATAGACTATGTCTTAGAATGGTTAGTTAATCAAGGAATAAAAGAGGTCATTATCAATCTTCATTATATGCCGGATATGATTAAGAGATATCTCGGAGCATTGGAATTTGTTAAAATTCCCATGCGGATTAGGGGGTCTGGGGGAAAGAATCTGCTTCCCCCCAGGGGGGTGACAGGGAGGCAAGGCATGACTTTGCCGACCGCCAGAGGGGTGAAACCCCCATGGAAGTATCCCCGAAGGGGATATCTTAGGGAAGGGGAGTTTGGTCTAAAGATTACCTATTCCTACGAGAAGAATATTCTGGGTACCGCTGGGGCCTTAAAGAAGAAAAAAAAAGAATTAAAGGAAACCTTCCTGGTTGCTGCCTGTGATTCCTTAACCAATATAGATATTAAAAAAGCTCTTGCTTTCCATAAAAATAAGAAGGCCCTGGCCACCATGATCTTAAAGAAAATCAAAAACCTTGAAGAGTATGGAATCATTGGATTAGATAACCAAGGAAGGGTCTGCCAGTTTTTAAATAAATATAAAAGCAAAGAACCAGCGACTAAAGCGGCTCATACCGGGATCGCTATTTTAGAGCCAAGGATCCTGAAGTATATCCCGTCTAATAAATTCTATGGCTTGGAAAAGGTATATCTCCAGATGCTTGAGAAGGGAGATCCCCTCTTCGGATACCTGGCAGGGGAGTTCTGGCAGGAGGTGGGAAGCCTGAAAGGCCTCGAAGAAGCCTCAAAAATCGCCTCTAAGGGCCTTTTTTAAGAATACCAATGGTTTGATATGGGCTAAATGGCTGTTTTGGCCTAATTAATCAGCGAACAAGCATTTTAAGATGCCGAATATCTATATAAAAGGATGGGTCGGCATTTTTTATTGCCCTTAAAAATGATTTAAATAGCCTAATTGCTATCTTCTCTACGATATTTAGCTATAAAAATGGGTATTACAATAGGGAAATGATAAAATCCTAAAATGCGGAGAGATCAAGTAGTTACGTTATTTAACTTGAGAAATCACTTGAAGAAAAATAGCCTCAGAGAAAGGAAATTATAAACCCTTATATTACGCTTATTTCTGCTCATTTTATGCTTATTGTGATACTGTGAAGTTACCATAACATATCTTATGGGATGTAGTGCGACATTCCCCAAAATAGCCCCTTTTCGAGAATAATCCCCTACCAGTACTAAGAATTCTAAAGAATAAGAACCCGCTAAGCCCTCGTAATGATTAGACTTAGCGGAAATATCGCTATCTATGCTCGTTACCCGCTATTCGTAACTCGCCACTGATAATCTTCGAATACCCCCCCATTAAAATCACATTTTTTCTTATTGACCCCTGCTCACTATTAAATACCCCTTTTTTGAGGCATGGCCAGGGTATTAATATCGTCGTGGGACGCACGAGAATCGCTTCTAAGGGCCTTTTCCCAATATACCTATGGTTTGGTATGGCCGAATTTGAGGATCCCGGGCTTTTCTATGTCAAAATTGCTAAAATGAGCTAAAAATAACCTGCCAATCCTCTATCAAACAAAAAAGCAGGGTTTAAAACTCCCCTGCTTACTTATAATCTACAAATGACTATTAGTTAAATAGTTTCCTACGCTGTCTTTTTCCCATCAAGATATTTTTTTATCTCTTTTAACTGTTCCTTACTGGGCTGGGCTTTACCACTTAGCCAGCGCTCAACCGTTTTGCGGCTTATGTTCAATCGCTTTGCCAAGTCGCTGATCTTATAATCAACATATAGATAAATCTTATGAAGTTCTCTAAACTCCTCAATTTCCTTTGCCATGAATCCTAACCTGCCTGATTATATTCTACCATATTCCCTTAATAGGCGCAAATTTTATTTCCTTACTTCTTCACCTTTCTTCCCTATTATTCTTCCATTTCTTGCTTCCAAATTCTTAAGAATTTGGAAGCAAAAAAAAGGAGAAAGGAATTATTTGATTTCTCTATGGCAAAGGATTAGAGAAATGAGCATGGCTAGGCCAAAGGGTAGGGTGTAGATAAGGGAATGCATCCAGTCCTGAGGAGTGAAAATAGGAATTAAGATGGCCATGACTAACATATAGAAGGTGGGAATGAAGGCCAGTCCCCAAACCCTCCTCTCTCCCCTCTTGAGTCCCTTAGAGATACATATTGCTAAGACACCATTTGCTCCAAAACCCAGGAGGAAGAGGTACTCTATCAAAAATATTCTATTCCGCATGTAGGGTTCTATATCCTCTGTTACCCTGAGGAGTCTGGGAATGAAATCCTGAATCTGTCCCATCACGCCAATAAGCATCATTATTCCGCTAACAAAAAAGATCCAGCCGGCTATTTTCTTTCTGTCCACCTTATATTCCCTTCTTGCTTAATTTTGGTCGGCTTTAAAAAAGAAAGGCCACCGCAATTTTACGATGGGTCAAAATAAGAAAGCCTTTCGCTATCGCTCAAGAACCTTGTCTCTTCGCTTTGCTCAGAAATAAGAAAGCCCCCGATTTCATCGGAGAACCTTGTTTTTTCACTTCGTTCAAAAATAGTTTTCAACATCTATTCGCTATCTCTTGGGCATTTTTGAAGAGGGCTTTTATCTCCTTCTCAGAAAGCCCGGCGGCCTTGGCTACCTTTATCGCCTCTTCCTTGGTTATTAGGTCAGTGTAGTAATGGGCATCAGTACAGAGGATTAGTTTGGCTCCGGTCTCTCTCGCCATCTTTGTCACATGGCCATTGGCCAGGGAGTGGCCCTTTCTTGTGGATAGTTCTAAGTATATCCCCTTCTTCGCTGCTAAGAGAGCATCCTCTTTTGTGATGTGGCCTGGATGGGTGAGGATATCGATATCACTCTCCAAGGCAGTGCGGTTCGTTCCCGGCTCCACCGGCTCGACAATGGTCTCTCCATGAACCAGAACTAACTTCGCTCCTAATTCCCTGGCCTCCTTTACTAAAGAAGGAATGAGCTTTGGGGGAACATGGCTTATCTCAATTCCCGGAATGGCCTTTATCTTCTTATTCACTTTATTGAGATCATTACAGACCTTTACCACCCGGGGAATGATGAAATCTATGTTGGATGAATCGGCATGATCGGTGATGGCGATGGCCCGATATCCCTTTATCTCTGCCCGATGGATGAGTTCTGAGGGAATTAATGCTCCATCACTAAATAGGGTATGGGTGTGAAGATCGATCATATTATCTCCTAGCGCCCCCGGCAGGATTTTCACCCCGCCCTGAACCGTCTGGTACAGGGCCCCGCACCATATTTCATTCCGCCTCCCCGGAGCGATTCGAACGCTCGACCTTCCCCTTAGGAGGGGGACGCTCTGTCCAGCTGAGCTACGGGGAGATATTGATAATGGTGCGGGGCGGGCCTTATTGAAATTCAAAATGCAAAATGAAAAATTTAAAATGATTATTGTTACTTCTTACTTTTTACTTAATACTGGATGAGAGAGAAGACTTTATAGGGCTTTAATTTCTCTCGACCTTTCAAGAAGGTAAGTTCAATTAAGAAGGTGGTCTCTACGATCTCTCCTTTCAATTTCTCAACGAGATTGATAGCTGCCTTGACCGTTCCTCCAGTAGCTAAGAGGTCATCAGCAATGAGCACCTTATCTCCAGGCTTTATGGCATCGATGTGGACCTCTAAAGCATCCTTCCCATATTCTAATTCATACTCTGCCCTGTGTGTCTTATAGGGAAGTTTTCCTGCCTTTCTAATGGGAATGACCCCGGCCTTTAATTTATAGGCCAGAGCAGCGCCCATAATGAATCCCCTGGCCTCTACTCCCACAACGACGTCTATCTTCTTGTTCTTGTAGCGGGCGGCCATGAGATCGATGACCCTTCTGAAGGATGGCCCGTCCTTTAGTAAAGTAGTGATATCCTTAAAGACCACTCCCTTCTTGGGAAAGTCTTTGATATCCCTTATCAATTTCTTTGCTTTTTTCACCCCGCACCTTCCTTAATAAGATTTTGTATTCTACTCAGTAAGACGAATAGAGATCTTCTCATTCCTTTATTTTCAGAATTTTCAGATATAATAGAAGGTGCGGGGTTCATCTATTCCTCCCTTGCAACCGCCAAAACGCAAAAATAATTTGGCGTCTTCGTCTTAAATTTTAGCGATTTGACGTTTAGCGGTTCTGGAGCGGGTGAAGGGAATCGAACCCTCGCATTCAGCTTGGGAAGCTGATATTCTACCATTGAATCACACCCGCCTTAAAGGTGCGGGGTACCATTGAATCACGTCCGCCCAATAAAATATTATACTTCAATAGGCAAAAAAAGTCAACCCCGCACCTTTAATTTTTAAAGCATTACTTTGTAGCAGAAAGGGGCAGGGTTAACTGGTTAATAACTCCTGAACGAATTTAAAAGCCTCTTTTTTTGTCTTAACCTTTCCCTCAGCTTGGGCCTCGCTTAGTGCTTCAAGGATTTTTCCTATCTTCGGTCCCGGAGAAAGTTTAAACCTTTTCATAATCTCATTTCCATTGATTAGTCTCTTGGGCTTGACGATGGATTTTTTCTCATAGTAATCCCCGAGCATCTCTTCTACTACCTCCTTATGTCTCTTAATCATCCGAGGAGTAGCCAGAGGGCCACAAGCAGCCAATCTATCCCCATAGGATAGGATCAGGGTCTCGATCCCCTCTTCCTTACAGTCCCGGAAGAATCTGAAGATGGCCCGATTGGTCACCTTGGGAACTTCGCTCAAATTGCCTGGTCGCATATGATGAAGGATCTCTCTCTTTACAGTTTCAATCGCTTTCCGGGAGAGCCTCAGCCTTTCCCCAATCTCCTCTGCCATCTCCACTCCCTTCTCTTCATGGCCGATGAACCTCATCCTTCCTTCAGGAGTGATGCTCTGTGTCTGAGGTTTTCCCAAGTCATGAAAAAGGGTAGCTAACTTCAAAAGGGTGATCCTGGGTTGCTTATCCGCCACTTCCTCTTTCAGGTGCTTATCAATCTTTCTGTAAAATTTAGGAAAAAGTCTTTTTAAATCCTCCAGTATCTTTTCCGTATGCTCTAAGGTCTCGAGGGAATGTTTCCAGACATCGAGATGATGGAAGCCCTCCTGGTCTGTTTTTCTTAATGCTTCTATCTCTGGAATGATCTGGGTAAGGAGCTTTAATTCGTCCAATTCTCTTATAAATTGATGGCTCTCCTTCAGGGCCAGGATCCCGAAGAGCTCTTCCCTTATCCTTTCTCCAGAGACTTTCTTAAGTAGAGTGGCTTTCTGTAAGATCAATTTTCTTGTTTTTCCCTCGATTTTAAAATTCAAGAGGGCTCGGAAGCGAATGCTGCGCAGAAGACGCAAAGGGTCATCAGTAAATGCTTCTTCGCTGACCATTCTAATTGTTCTCTTTCGAATGTCCTCTCTTCCTTTACAGGGATCAATGACCTTTGAAAGAATGGGCCTCTCAAGATCTAAGGCCAAAGCATTGATGGTAAAGTCCCTTTTCCTCAAATCTTTCTCTATTGATCTACCACGTATTCTGGTAAAGTCGTAGGTCAGACCATTCTTCTTGTCAATGACCCGGTTCGTTTGGTATCTATCATTTAAGAGGAAGAAGGTACCATTTATCTTCTCAGCGAATTCCTTTACAAAGTCTGTGAGTCTGCCAGCAAGAACAAAGTCCAGATCCTTGTTCCCTCTTTTTAAGATTAGGTCTCTTAGGTAACCTCCGACCAGGTAGACTTTCCCCTTTCTTTTCTTGGCCAAGGAATTTAACAATTTAAAGGTCTTCATCTAAAGTATTCCTTCACCTTCTTTATGGCGCAGTATTTACCACACATGGTGCAGGTCTCTTCCTTTAGTGAGGGATGGTATCTCTTGGCCTTTTTGGTATCCAGGGCAAGATTAATCATCTTCTTCCATCTTAGGTCTCCCCTTGCTCTTGATAGCTCATCATCCCAATCCCTTGCTCCCTTTATTCCCTTAGCGATATCTGCGCTGTGGGCGGCAATACGAGTAACGACTACCCCCTCCCAGACATCCTGAGCAGTGGGTAGTCTCAGATGCTCAGCAGGAGTAACATAGCATAGGAAATCCGCCCCTCTCCAGGCAGCCAGGGCTCCACCAATAGCCCCGGAGATATGATCATAGCCACTGGCAACATCCGTGGTCAATGGACCTAAGACATAGTAAGGAGCTCCACGGCAGAGCCTCTTCTCTAAGTCGACATTGGCCTCTATCTGGTTCAAAGGCATATGGCCTGGTCCCTCGATCATAACCTGTACCCCAGCCTTCCTTGCCCTCTCTGCCAACTTCCCCAAGGTTACCAGTTCCTCTATCTGGGCTTCATCAGAGGCATCGGCCAGGGAGCCAGGTCGCAGACCATCCCCCAGGCTCAAGGTGACATCATACTTTTTAGCAATCTCGAGAACTTCATCATACTCCTCATAGAGAGGATTCTCTCTCTTGTTAAAGATTATCCATTCTGCCAGGAAGGCCCCTCCCCTACTGACGATGCCCGTCATCCTCTTCTTCTTTCTTAAAATCTCTAAGGTCTTCTGGGTTACTCCAGCATGAAGGGTCATGAAGTCCACCCCATCTCTGGCCTGTTCTTCAATCACTTCCAAGATATCCTCCTTCGTCATCTGGCCAATGAACTTCTTTCTCTTCACGCTATTAATGGCTGCCTGATAGATGGGCACGGTGCCCAAGGGTAGATCGGTGGCACTCAGTATCCTTCTTCTTATTTTTCCCAGATCTCCCCCAATACTTAAGTCCATAACGGTATCTGCGCCGGCCTCCTGAGCAGCTTTAAGTTTGGCCAATTCATCTCTAATATTCACTACTTGAGGAGAGGTTCCGATATTGGCGTTTACCTTTGTTCTCAATCCCTTGCCGATCCCACACCATCTAATCTTTTTGCGCCCGATATTTGCGGGAATGACGATCTCTCCTTTTGCTATTCCTCTTTTTATCACTTCTGGCTTCAGGCCCTCTTGTTTGGCAACATAGCGC
>JAUXAI010000003.1 GCA_030619985.1 bacterium
AGCCCCTTTTCCGCCAAATGGCAGATGATATGGCCTATGGTAATATGTACTTCCTGAATCCGAGGAACATCGTCTGAGGGGACAACCAAGGGAAGATCTACTAAGTTCTTTAATTTCCCTCCCCCCTTTCCTATAAAGCCAATGGTTCTCATCCCAAGTTCTTTTGCCTTCTTCACCCCCTCCAGAATATTGGGTGAATTCCCACTGGTTGAAATGGCGATGGCGACGTCTCCCTTCTTGGCCCAAGTCTCAATCTGCCGAGAAAAGATAGTCTCAAAGCCCTTATCATTCGCTTGGGCGGTTACTAAGGATGAGTTGGTAGAGAGAGCTAAAGCAGGAAGAGCTTTTCTTTCTTTCTTAAATCTACAGACGAGTTCTGTGGCAATATGCTGGGCATCTGCAGCAGAGCCTCCGTTGCCAAAGAGGAGAACTTTTCCTCCAGATCTGAAGGTCTCCATCACCCACTTGCTAGCCTCTGCTATTCTTTCTGCCAGTTCTTTAGCAACTAATCTCTTTATTCTGGCACTCTCCTCCAATTCTCTTATCACTATTTCCCTCATTCCTTTCCCACTTTCCCACTTTCTCACTTTCTCACTCCCCTACTTTTTACTGGAAATAGTATATCACACTTTTAGAATTTTTTCTACCCCACACCTTTCTAATATTCACCCAGCACCTTTTACTTGGAAGTATCCTTCTGTAACAGAAAGGTGCTGGGTTCATTTTTTACCTTACTACTTTGAATAGATAAAAGGTGCGGGGTCCACTCTATCAAGACTGCCCGGGCAGAAAAGATCCCCGCCCGGGAGACCTTGGCCAGAAGAAGAATCTTCTCTGTGGTAGAGAGCCAAGCAGTAGCCTGTCCCTTCCTCTTCGTTTCACCTTCAAGCGTCAGACTCTGAGGAACGAGGATGAAGGCTTGATGATGACCATCCTTAGTATGAATACGCTCCTCTCCTTTAACTTTGAGAGTGAGAAGATAGTTATGCCTTCCACAGTTTATGGGAACCTGGATCACCTCATCAGTCTTAAGGTTTAGAGTGCGCAGGTAATAGTAAACCGATACTGAATCCTGGACCCTGGGAGGTATCTTTATCTCTTTCCCTTTGCGATAGGCAATATGCCTCTCCTGATTATAGATAATGACTTCATCCTTCCTATACTTCCCCTCCTCAAGGTGGGCTTCATACCGGTGAGGATAGAACTCTTTTGTATCCAGATAGGTCTCCAGCCTATCGTTTATTCTATAGAAGAGGCTGAAAAAGGGAGTGGTCTGGGCAATAACCACTATGTGATATACCTCATGCCCATCAAGATCTATTATTTCCTTTATCTCTAAAGTGACATAACCAGCAGTAACACCGAAGGCTTTTATGGCAAAGACCATCCTCTCCCCCACTTCAAAGGGAGGATTTGATTTGGTCGGTTCTGAAAAAAGATTTACTGGTTTTAATAAAGTAAGAAGTAAAATTAGAACGAATATAGTTTTCTTCTTATTCATCTTTATTCGCGATGATTCGCGTTCCTCTTTATATTCGCGATAATTCGCGTTTTCTTTATTCGCGACTATTCGCATCTTCTCTATTCGCGATGATTCGCGTCTTAACTGCAGAAAAAACCTCATCCACAGTTATTAACTTCATACAATCGAGCCTCTTACATTTATGTCTCCAGCATCCCCGACAGGGCAGATCCTTCTCAATAACTGTATGCCCTTCTCCATAGGGTCCGTTCCTCACAGAGTCTGTTGGCCCGATGAGAGCCACCGTAGGAATATTCAGGGCACAAGCAATATGCAGAGGTCCCGTTTCTCCCCCAATAAATAATCTACATTTGGAGATAAGGCAGGCAAGTTCTTTTAGGTTCGTCTTGCAAGAAATGATGGGTCTATTCTCTGTTATCTTTGCTATTCTATCGATAGAATTTTTATCCCCGGCCCCCCAAAGAAGGATTGCTTTGACTTTTAACTCTTCTATTAGTCGATCCACTAATTCTGCCCATCTCTCCTCTGGCCAGAGCTTGGAGGGCCAGCTGGCCCCCGGATGCAGGGCAATTAAGAGATCGCTTGAGGTAATTCCCTTCTCCCTTAAAAAATTAGTGATATATTCTCTATTTTCGTGGGATACGGGAATGATAAATTCTTTCTTCTTAACCTCTATCCCTAAAGGGCGAAGGAGGCTTAGGTTCTTATCGATGACGTGTCTATCCTCTTCTCCTGGAGTAACTCTTTGGTTGAGGAATAGGCGGCTCAACTCTCGACTATTTGCTCTACTGAAGCCGAGCCTCACCTCAGCACCGCTTACGAAGGTCAAGAAGCCACTTCTAAAAAGACCCTGCAGATCGATAGCTAGATCAAAGTTTAATGAGCGTAGCTTTTTAGCTGTCTTTCTAGGCCCTTCATAGCTAATGACCTCATCCAAATGGGGATGGTTGATAATGATATTGGCTATCTGCTTCTTCACTACCCAGGCAATGTAACTTTTAGGAAATTTCTTTCTTAGGGCACTTAAGACTGGTAGGGTATGAACTACATCCCCAATGGAACTAAGCTTAACAATTAAAATTCTCTTGAAATCCATATTTCAACCTCAGTAACCAGTAACCAGTGAACAGTAACTAGAAGAATTAAATTCTAAATCTGTAATAGCCGATAACCAAGAAACAAACATTAAACATTAAACATTAAACAATAACCAATAATCAATCATCAATAATCAAACTATTTGGGTATTGAAATTTGGATACTGGGATTTGTTTGGTCATTGTATCTTGTATCTTGGTGTTTGATTATTAGAATTCAGGACTGTAAACTGTAAACTGGTTACTGTAAACTTCTTTTACTTTCTATATTCTGGCAGGTTATACATCTTAAACTGCTTATAAACTTTTAATTTCTTCTTTCCAGAAAGAATATCCTTGAATAATTCATCAAGTTCTTTTACTAAGTCGTTTCTCTGCCTCTTTAATATCAAAAGTTTCTTTTTACATTCTTCGATATGCTTTTTAGAAACATCCTTTCTCTTCGTCTCTTCCTCCATATGGAAGCATTTCTGTTCAAAGATACTTATCTTATCCACTAAACTTCCGATGGTTTCAGCCATTATTGCTTTCCCTTTTTACTCAAGGCAATAGCACATTCATCAATGGCTTCAATGAGATCGTTCCTTCTTTGATTCAATCTATCGATCCTCCTCTTTGCCTGAGCAACAACTTTGTCATCTTTACTTCTCGCCTTATCCTCCTCATGCCATAGAGCAATATTGACCTTAGCCAATTCATTCACTAACTGAGCAAATGTCTTCTTCATCTTTATCTCTCCTTCATCAAAACCCATTCTACTGCGTGATATAAATCTTCAGCAGTATGATCTGGATTTATTCCTTTATTTTTACTTCTCCTTCCATAGCCAGTTAAGACTAATATTCCCTTTACCCATACATTCTGGGCCAACCTTATATCATCTACCTTATCTCCAATAACATAGCACCTCTTCAAATCTAAATTAAATCTTCTCGCTGCTTTTAAGAGCATCCCGGGTTTGGGCTTCCGGCAATTACAGTTCTTCTTATATTGGGGAGAACCAAACTTGGGATGGTGGGGGCAGTAATAAATTTCATCCAGATGTGCCCCTTCTTTTTTAAGAAGCCTTTTTAATTTGCTATGTATTTTCTTAACTGCTTCTTCAGTAAAATAGCCTCGTGCCACTCCTGATTGATTAGAAATCACAATGGTCAGAATTCTTTTTTTGTTCAACAGTCTTATTGCTTCTCCAGAGTAAGAAATAAGCCTAAGTTTCTTGGCATCCTTCAGATAGCCCATCTCTTCTGTAATGGTGCCATCCCGATCCATAAAGACTGCTATTCTATTTCCCTTTGCCAATTAATTCTCCTAAAATCTTAATCATCTTTTCCATAGAGTGACGCCAGGTATAATGGGCATAGACCCATTCCTGGCCCGCCCGGGCAATTCTCTCTCGCTCCTCTGGTTTATCCAGATAATATTTAACGAGATCGATACACTCCTGATATCTATTGGACCAGGGATATTTCTTTCTTGTATTATACCAGACAAGATGCTTTCTGTTAGTAAACCATCTCTCTAACCGAGGAGTATAAGAAGTAATATGGAATCCCCGGCAGGCTAAGGTTAAAAAAGTTCGATCAGAAAAGTAGTCCGGAATAGTATTATTATCATTTAATCCTAAGACAATCTTAGCGCTGGAGCAGACCTTGGCGAACTCCTCAGGCTCTACCCATTCCTTCTGAACCGGAAAGCCTTTCGGCCAATCTCTTCCCCAGATCTTCAAATTAAAACCAGCCTTCATAACCTTTTTTAAAAGATTTTCTCTTCCTGCTTTACCTACTCCAATAAAAGCTACTTCACATTGATACTCTGAAAAATCTGAAGGAAGATATCTGTGAACCTCTGCATCACATCCCTCCCAGAGATGAAAGACATTCTTGACTCCTAAACGTTTATACTTTTTAATTAATCCTCCAGCGGTAAGGAAGAAGGAATCAGAAGCCTTTGCTAAGCGTACTATCCATCTCTTAATTGGAGAGTCCATATAACGAAAGGAAACATGACAGATTTTCTTAATTTCCTCTAATGTCTCAGGGAAAATTCCATCCCCTTTCAACAATAAGAAAACATCCGGTTTCTTCTCTTTTGTTAGATTAATCATCTCTTCTTGTAACCTTTCATCGCCATATTTCTCCCGCTCCTTACGATAATCAAAGGGCACTATTTCTTGCCCTAATTTCTCCAAAGTCTTCTTCATAAAAGAGACGGTAGAAGAAGGTTTATCTAAAGGACCGGCCAAGATAATCTTCATTTTACATTTTGCCTGTCTGCCGACGAGGCAGGCACTTTGCATTGATAATTTTGCATTGACTATTTATCATAGTATTCCCTGGTTACTTGTTCATAGACCTTCATAGTTTCATCAGCCATCTTCTTCCAACTAAACAGTTTTGCCCTTTCCAGACCTTTTTTAATATACTCTTCCCTTAGTTTATCATCTTCTAACATTTTGGCTATTTTCTCAAAGATATCATCTTCATCCTGAGGATCAAAGTATAATCCAGCATTCCCGACCACTTCAGGAAAAGCACTAGTCTGAGAAGTAACCACTGGACAGCCACTGGCCATAGCCTCTAAATTAGGTAATCCGAATCCTCCCAATAAATCAGTACAGATATAGATATCTGCCGCATTATAATAGAGGTTGAAGTAATCTTCTATAAATCCTACTCTCAGCACCTCATCATTCAGTCTTAACTCATCTATTAACTTAGTTATAGAATCTGAGGTCAGTCCCACCCTGATAAGCATAAGGTCTTTGAATCTTTTCTGTAAGCGATGAAATACTCTGATTAACCTCTCTATATTCTTATTCTCGTTTTCCGTGCCCACGTTAAGTAAAATTTTTTTATCTAGTGGTAAATTTAAGGCTTTCCTTGCTTCTTCCTTATTTCTCCTTCTATATATTTCGTGATTAACCCCAAGGTAAATGACTTTTATCTTTTCTGGATCAATATCTAATATCTCAATCAAATCCTTTCTTGTGCTCTGGGAGATAGCGATAATATGCTCTGCTTCCCTAAGGAATTGAAAAGACCTTCTTACTGTCTCAAGATGGGTACCAGAATAGAGACCGCCCTTTAAAGGAACAAGGTCTATGGCCGTCGCTATCGCTGGCCTTCTATATCTAATAAGGCTCAAGAAGACATGGCTTTGAAAATGAGAGAGGTCATATTTCGGTATCTTGCAAAGTAACTGTCTGTCCCTCAAGTGCTTGGTGCGATAGGTTATTATTCTTGTAGGAGGAATATCCCATCTGATCCTGCGGCTCTCCCTGAGCCGAATACACATCACCTCTTCTATATTATTCAAATTATCCTTTAAATTCCAGAATAACTCCCGGGCAATAACTCCTCCAGGACATCCCGGAGGTCCATCCCTGATAATTCCAATCTTCAAGTCTCTCATTGATAGCGAGTCCACTCACCCACTCCTTTTGTTCTCAATTAGTCCTTTAACTTCTGTTAATTTTTGTCTATTGTTATCCTAATGCCTGTAATGTGCGGAAGATATGATGGGCTTCTGGAGAAATAGATATTATTCTTCCGCAAGCTTTACAACGCATCGAAATAGCGTTTTTCTTCTCTTGATGGAGAAATAGTTTTTGGCCACAGATACAGATAAATCCCTTGAGCCGAGCCGGATTTCCCATCACTAATCCGTGAGCTGGAATATCTTCGGTGACTACCGCTCCTGCTCCTATCATGGCATACTCATTAATAGTAACCCCGCAGACTATAGTTGCATTGGCCCCTATTGAAGCACCTCTTTTAACCGTGGTTCCCATAATCTCCCATTTTTCATTAAAGGCTCGAGGGAAGAGATCGTTGGTAAAGGTTGCATGGGGACCGACTAGGACATTACTCTTAATGACTACCCCTTTATAGACGGAGACCCCATTCTGAATTTTAACATTATCGCCTATATGAACATCAACATCGATATAGACCGATTTGCCGATAGTACAGTTATGACCAATAACCGCTCCTTCTCTAATCTGTGCTTGATGCCAAATTTTAGTATTTTTACCAATCTTGGCCTGGTTCGAGACCTCAGCTGTGGGATGAATATAAATCTCACCCATCTTTAAACACCTCCTTCATTAGAACATCCAGTATTTTCTCTGTAGCGCCGCCTGAGAGCGGACAGGGAATAAAGCGAAGACGTTCTAATTCTGCCTTATCCCGCAATAACTCCTTTATCTTTGAGATTATAGATCGATAACTTACCCCTATTAAAAGGTTCTTTCCCACATTTACCAGTTCTTTCCATTCCGTCTCCTTTCTCAATATAAGACAGGGAACATTAAGTAGGGCACCCTCTGTCTGTATCCCCCCTGAATCGGTGAGGATGAAGTTCGCCTCACTCATAAGCTTGAGAAAATCTATATATCCTAAAGGAGCAATCAACTTTATTTGAGGAGCTAAAGAAATACCTACCTTCTTGAGGACGGCTTGGGTGCGGGGATGAATGGGAAAGACTATCGGGGTGAGAATTGAGAGATCGTTTATCGCCTGAAAAACGTCCTTCAAGATAACTACTTCATCTGTAGTCTCTGCCCGATGTAGGGTTAGTAGAAGATATTTTCCCGATAGCAAAGCTAATTTCTCCAAAATCCTTGATTTCTGCGCTAGCGCCTTATTGCGTAAGACGGCATCTAGAGAGGTATCACCAACCATCCTTATTCGCTGAGAATCTATTCCCTCCTGCAGCAGATTCTCATATGTAATTTTATCAGGAGTAAACAATAGATCAGCACAATGGTCAACCAGAACCCGATTAATCTCCTCCGGGGCATGGCGATTGAAAGAACGGCAGCCAGACTCTATATGAATAAGTCTAACCCCTAATTTAGAGGCGGCCAGGGCGCCAGCTAAGGTAGAGTTGGTATCTCCTTGGACAATTACCACCTCACTGCCCGTTTTCCGGATAATCCTCTCAATGCCCATCATCATAGTTCCTGTCTGATAGGCATGGGTGCCAGAACCGACTTCCAAGAGATAATCCGGTTTTCTCAGATTCAGCTCCTTAAAAAAGACTTTATCCATTTGGAAAGAGTAGTGCTGTCCAGTATGAAGCAGCAAATGATCACATCTCTTATCCAGTAAGGGGACAAGAGAAGAAAGTTTAATTATCTCTGGCCGTGTCCCAAGAACAGTTAAAACCTTCAATCTCTTTTGCTCCCGACTAATTCTGCCAACTTCTTCTCTAAGAATAGTGCCCTATTCGCCACAGTATCAATCTTTAATTTATGAGAAAGAATCTGTTGACGAGCAGATTCTACTTTAGACTTCACTACTCCCCAGTTATTAATAAGAAATTGAATCTTTTTTGCTAAAGCCTGAACATCGTTATTGGGTACATACTCCAGGGCATCCCCATAGAGTTCCCTCATATAGGGAACATCAAAGGTAATGCAGGGCTTTCCCATTAACAGTTCTTCTGCCGGAGGGATTCCAGACCAGATCTGCACTCCAAATATCGATTCCTGAATTACTCGGAATTTCTTCTCTCCGGCAAATTCTCCTAAGAATTTACATTGCACTTTCTTCTTCCTCGCTAATCTTTTTAGAAATCTCTTCTCTTTCCCCCCACCTATGATAACTAATAGTGGAGGATTACTTAATAAACTTAAAGCCTCAATGGTCATATGAATTCTTTTATGAGGGGTAAGGCGGGCAATGGTTATTATCTGGTACCTTTCCTTCGCCTTTTCATTGAATAATTTATTCGCTGTCTCTGTTTCCATGAAGGGATAGAAAAAATCGCATTCTACCCTAGTCCCAAGGAATTGTTCCAGGGGTTTCACAAATTCCCTCCCCGCCAGGGTCCTCATATCAGCCTGCAACCAAGCCTGAAAGATTCGTCTATAATATCTGCTCCATCCAACAGTATCGATCTTGACATTATTATGATAGCCCCATTCTTTAGAATCTTCTAACCCCACCCGAAAAGGTGGAACCCATTCCGCATGGGAAAGGAGTGGAACTTTAAAGCGCTCCCGAAACAACACTCCTGCTTCACACACCATCTCCCCAGCACTATAGATCACATCATAGGTATGGGAGGGAAAAGAAAAGACTATCTCTCTATTCACCTTTCCTGAACTCATTGGTAAACGGTAAATTTCTAATCCCGGCATGCGCTTTAGTTTTCTATACTCTCCATATTTCTCAATTCTAGTAACTACCAAGGTAATCCTATGGCCCAACTTAAGTAACTCTTCGACTAAGTGAAGGAAGGGTGGTTTAAAACCCACAATAGAATGGCCTAAAAAAAGTATTTTCATCTTACTTTTTCCTTGGTGTTAGTGGCAGCCACAATTAATCTATCGCCAAATTGGGGAAAAATATCGCATATTTTACGATTAACAAGATAGCCTTTGTGTCCAAAAAGTCTAATTGTCATTCCGGAAGAGGTTATTCTTTTGATTTTGAACCCGGGTTTAAGAAATATTTCTTTAATAAGATCGTGGATTTCATATACCCGAAGATGGGCACTGCCCGCAGTACCAGCATAGAATGGTCTTCGTCCTCGTAAAAGTCTTAATCTATTTACCAGACTGGCAACATTTGGGGTGCTAAGAACTAATAAGCCATCCTTTTTGAGAACTCTCGTGCATTCTCCCATCACGAACTTCTCGTTCGTTATATGTTCTATCACCTCAGCCATAATCACAACATCAAACTCATTTGCTCTAAAGGGCCAATCCTCGGTGATATCCCCCATTACTACCTTAACACCTTTCCTACGGGCAATAGTGATACACTCCTCATCGAGTTCCATACCAATAACTTCAAAATCATTCTTTAATTCCTTTGCTATAATTCCCTTTCCTAACCCTACATCAAGCAACTTTCTTCCTTTCCCATGACATTTTACTAAATCAATGATTCTTGCCAGCCGACTATTCTCCTCAGCATGTTCTGTAGGGTCTAACTTTTCTTTCTCCATAATAAATTTCCTTACAATTATTTTTCTACCCGGGTAACAATAAATATTCTACACTTAAAGGTTTTGGAAAGAATCCTTTCTAAGCGATACCAGAAGTCAGGAAAAGTATTATACTTCAGCCCTTTCTCTTCAATAATGCTAAAGCCGCATTCTTTCAATTTCCTTTTAGGGATAGCGAAGGTATATTGTAGAATAGTCCTTTTCCTGGTATTTAGTTCATTCATCCACTTTTCTTGACTCTTGATTATTTTTTTGATCCTTTGGACTATCCTTTCCCAATTCAATTCCCTCTCTACTCTCTGCCTTCCCTGTCTCCCTAATTTTCGGGCAAGTTCAGGATTAGTAAGTAATTTAATGAGTGGCTCTGCGATTTGATTGATATCAAAGGAGTCTACCAGTAGACCAGTTTCTCCATCGATAATGGCATCAGAGGTTCCTTCAGTCTTTCCACCAATGACCAGTTTGCTACAAGCATTTTACACTTAAAGAAAGGTTTATTTTTGTGCTTTAATATGTAGGTTGCCAACGATATGTGAACAACTCTCAATCTTTAATCCACACTTTATAAGCAATTCCTTCATAGTCTGCATTGTAAATCCTGCATAATGAAAGTTTTCTGGATAATCCTGTCCACCATATAGTCGCTTAATGAATTCACGGTCAGGCAAATTCATTCTGGCTAACTCTCTTACATCCGGACATTCAAGTATTAAAATACCTCCTTTTCTTAGACACTTAATCCATCTTTTTAAAATCTCTTCTACTTCACCTTGCGGAAAATGTTCAATCACATCTATCGCTAATATTTCATCCACATTTGAATAATTCAGGTTTCTAATATCTGTAACCACATCAACGCCGGAAAGGGACCTAATATCAATATTTACATAACCCTCACGAATATGTTTACTACAACCTATATTAAGTCTCAAGCCCTTACCAGAAATAACTTTCCTTTTTCTTGGTAACTTGAACTTCGAAAAAATATTTAACATAATATCTTCTTTTTCCACCAAAATATATATTGTTTCGAAAAGTATAGCGAAATTTTATTACTTTTAGCAATAAGTAAAGTCTTTGTAGCTTCTTGTTTATTATCTTATGGTTAGCAGAAGAGAAGACACTATAGCAAGGTGACCTCTCTCTAACTTCTGATTATTTTTCTGATTCTCTGGGCTATCCTTTCCCAATTCAATTCCCTCTCTACCCTCCATCTTCCTTGCTTCCCTAATTTTCGGGCAAGTCCAGGATTGGTGAGCAATTTAATAAGCACCTCTGCGATTTGATTGATATCAAAGGAATCTATTAGCAGGCCAGTTTCTCCATCGATAATGGCATCAGAGGTTCCTCCAATTCTTCCCCCAATAACTGGCTTTCCGCAGGCATTGGCCTCTGAGTACACAATGCCAAATCCCTCCATACTACTAAGCATAATAAAAACATCACAAGCAGTATAATACAGGGGGAGTTCCTTCTCATTCACTTTTCCAGTAAAGATTACTTTCTCCTCCAATTTTAAATTCTTTACTATTTTCCTCAGCGTTTCTTTCTCTTCGCCTTCGCCAACGATCAGATAAACGAGGTTTGGTATTTTCTTTAAAACTTGAGGTAGGGTCTTTAGGACTTTATCGTGACCTTTGTGATTGTCTAAACGGGAAATGGTTAGAATAACCTTCTTATCCTCCAAATGATGTCTTTCCATGATCGGGAAAGGATCAAGACCAGGATTAAATTTGACTGGATTCACACCAGGATGGACAACCACAATCTTTTCCTCTGAGATACCGATTTCAGCCAATTTTTCTTTTGCAAAGTGACAGGCAGTAATTATTCTGTCAGCTCTTTTAAAACTCTTTTGAATGATTTTTCTTCTTTCTGGGGGAAGGATTTCCTCCAGATAAATAATGATATTATAAGGAATCTTAAAAAGAAGATTTGATAAGGAGGCCAAGCGAACATAATGTGACCCATGAGCAATCAGGACCTTTTCTATTTTCTCTCTTTTTAATATGGAGAAAAAAGCGAGGCGGGAGATGGCTATCTTTTTAGTTCGAACTATCTTAAAGTTCTGTTTCCGATCAAACTCTGAATCTCTTTCTACTCCCGGTGCTAAGACAGTTACTTCTTCACCTAAAGAAGTAAGGTTCTTTGTTAACTCATAACAATAGGCTTGAATCCCACCTATCTCAGGTAAAAAACCATTGGTAGCTAATAGAATTCTCACGACTATTCTCTAATTATTCCTCTAATCTTTTCTGCCATTTTCTGCCAGTTCAATTCCTTTTCTACTCTCCTCCTCCCCTCTTCTCCTAACTTTCGGGCAACTTCCGGATTGGTGAGCAATTTAATCAATGCTTGGGCAATCTGGTTGATATTTAAGGGGTCTACAAGGAGGCCAGTCTCACCATCGATGACAGCATCTGGAACTCCTCCACTCCTTCCCCCAATGACCGGCTTCCCACAGGCGTTGGCCTCTAAATAGGTAATGCCAAAACCTTCCACATCGCCTTTTTCCTTTATTTCATAGCTGGGCATAATGAATAAGTCGCAGGCCATGTAGTATAAAGGGATTTCTTTCTCTTTCACCTTTCCCGCGAAGATCACCCTTCCCTCTAATTTTAGATCTCTCACCATTTCCCTTAGCGCTTCCTCCTCTTTCCCCTTACCGACAATTAAATAGATCAGGTGGGGCACCTTTTCTAAAACTTGGGGAAGGGCTTTTAAGACATTATGATGGCCTTTTCGTTTGACCAAATGGGAAACGGTCAGGATGACCTTTTTGCCTTCGAGATTATACTTCTTCTTAATGGAGGAAGGATCGCACCTGGGATTAAATTTGATTGGGTTCACCCCGGGATAAATGACCAAGATCTTCTTTTCTGGGATGCCAATCTCAATCAATTTCTCCTTTGTGAAGTTACTTATCGTGATAACCTTCTTGGCCCTTTCGAAGTTCTTCTGGATCGATCTCTTTCTCCCTGGGATAAGGATCTCTCCTCCATAGACAATGATGTCATAAGGGATTTTTAAAAGAAGGTTTACCCAAGAGGCTAAACGGGCATAATTCGCCCGATGGGCAACCAAAATCTTCTCTATCTTCTCTCTTTTTAGAATGGAGAAGAAGGTAAAATAGAGGCTAATTTTCTTTTTTATCCTGACTATCTTGAAGTTCTGCCTTTTATCAAACTCTGAATCTCCTTCTACTCTGGGTGCTAAAACGACTATCTCCTCACCTAAGGAAGTAAGATTCTTAGCCAACTCATAGCAATAGGTTTGGATCCCTCCCACCTTCGGTGGAAAGTCATTTGTAGCTAACAGGATTCTCATCTCTTGTAATGCCTGATCACTTTTCTCACGGCATCCATAACATCATTAATATCTTCTTCAGTCAATTTAGTAGACAAGGACAGGGATATCGTTCTATCTGAGATATATTCTGCATTGGGAAAGTCCCCTCGCTTATAACCAAACCTCTTCTTGTAATAGGAAGAAAGATGAAGAGCAAGAAAGTGGATGCCGATCCCGATATTCTCTGCCTGCAAAGCAACAGCAAACTGATTTCTATCACACTTTAATCTTTCCAACTTTAATAAAATAGTATAGAGATGGCGGGCGTGACGGATATTCTTCTCTTCGATAGGAGTTTCTATCTCTGGAATCTTTGCGAAGGCCTGATTATAGAGTCTGAAATACTTCTCCCTCATCTTCAGATTCTCTTCCACCCTTTTCAATTGATGAATCCCTAATGCCGCCTGAATATCCATCATATTGTACTTATATCCCGGATAGAGAATATCATAGGGAGTGAATCCTTCCTGAGAATATCTCTTCCAGGCATCCTTTGAAAGACCATGGAGCCGTAAAACCCTTAGTTTTTTAGCCCATTCATCATTATTAGTGGTAAGCATCCCCCCTTCACCAGTAACCACATTCTTTGTGGCATAGAAACTGAAGGCAGTGAGATGGCCGATATTTCCAATCTTTTTATTCTTATAGCGGGCTTCTACTGCATGGGCGGCATCCTCAATGACAAAGAGACTATTTTCTTTGGCGATCTTCATAATCTCATCCATTCTGCATGGCCTTCCATATAGATGAACAGGGATGATGGCTTTCAGCCGAGTTCGGAGTTCGGAGTTCGGAGTTCGGAGTTTAAGGTAGTCTTGAATCTTATTAGGGTCAATATTACCGGTCTCTTTCTCCACATCAATAAACACCGGGGTGGCTCCCTGGTGGATGATAACATTTGCTGTCGAAGCAAAGGTTAAAGGGGAAGTAATCACCTTATCCCCCTTCCCAATCCTAGCAATCTCCAAAGCAAGGTGCAATCCTGCGGTACAGGAGTTCAAGGTAATGGCGTATTTACATCCGATATAATTCTTGAAATCTTCCTCGAATCTTGCCACTCTGGGCCCAGTGGAGAGCCAACCAGATTTTAAAGTTTTTACTACCTCTTCTATCTCCTTTTCTCTAATATCTGGTGCTCCAAAGACTAAGAATTTTTTTCTCACCGGCTTTCCCCCGAAAAGGGCCAATTTCTCCATTTTATACTATCCTTTCATAGACCTTGATTAGTTGCTCTCCATAGTTTTCCCAAGTATAATTTTCTATTTCTTCTCTGGCATTTGTGCCCATCGCCTTGATTTCCTGGGGCCTTTCGTAGAAATATAATATCTTCTCTTTCAATGCCTCAACATCCCTGATAGGAACAAGAAAGCCATCCTCACCATCTCTTACTAAAGAGCCGGAATTAAAGGTGGTGATAACTGGTAGACCACAGGCCATGGCGATGTAATTGACTAAAGCAGAGCCCTCCTCAATGGAGGGGAAAACAAAGACGGAAGATTGACGGCAGATACTCTCTAAGTCATCACTCCAAGGGATATGTTTTAATGCTATTCTCTTTCGGTATTCCTCAAAAATCTTCCTAAAATCCTTTCCTATTCCTCCCACTAAGAGGAGTTCACTATTCTTTAATTTAAGTTCCAAAAAAGCCTTCAGGAGATACTGCGCTCCCTTGCGTAGAGAGATCTGTCCCATAAATAAAACCCGAAAGATTTTGTCCTTTTTTTCTCCCGGCTGATATTTCTCGATGTCTATTCCTAAGGGAATGAGGATCAATTGCTTTCTATCAAAACCTCTCTTTATAAAACTATCATAGACAAATCGGGAAGGAACGCTTATATAGTCTGCTATTTCGTATTCCTTAAGACAGCGCTCGATAACTATATTTAACTCTGGCTCCAGTTTAATACCATAAGTTCTATATTCCTCTTTGATTAACTCCATCTGGGTAAGAATATGAGAAGAAGACCGCTCAACAATGGTTACTATTCCTCTTTTTTTGGCTTCTTTTAATGAATAAAGGCACTGACTATTCCATCCGTGAAAGATGTCACATCCCTCTTTCAAAAGATTTCTAACTCGTCGATCGAAGTATAGATTCCTTAGATAATACCACCTCTTGGCATCGAGATAGGGAAGTTTTACTCTCTTGGGATAGAAGATGTTTACTATCCTATCCTTGTGTAACTCTACTTTGCTTCTGCCGATGGTAATTACTTTTTTTAAATAATTATGTGTATCTATTGCCTTGACTGCTTGATAGGCTAAACTCCCTATTCCCCCTTTTGTTAGAGGAGCACCCACGGCATAAATTACTTCCACTTCCCTCTCCTTGGACACAGATTCTCACAGATTGTTTACAGATTCACACAGATCACAGATATTGGATGCTTGATCCTTATTCTTGATAGTTTGATCGCTCGATAGCTACTCTGTTCACCGATCACTGTTCACTGACCACTTCCTGGTAAGCTTCCAGTGTTTTCTCTACATTCTTATCGACAGTAAAATTCTCAGCTAAAATCCGAGCATTCTTGGCTAATTTATCTCTAAATCTATCGTCAAAAGTGAGTCTTGTTTTTTGAGCAATCTCGGAAGGATTTTGGGGATTCTCTAAAAGAAGTCCGCTCTCCCCTTCTGTAATAATCTCTGCTGCCCCGCTTGCTTTACTCACAATAATGGGAAGTCCACTGGCCAGGGTCTCAAGACAGACATTGCCAAAGGGTTCATAGATAGTAGGAAGAACGAAAAAGTCGCTTGCTACATAGAACTTTCTTAAGTCTTTTCTTTCCCCAGCAAAGATTATTCTATTTTTCACTCCCAGCTTTTTTGCTAATCTAAAGTATGGTCTCTTTTTGCCCTTTGCTACCACTAAGACCTTTAGTGGTTTCTCTTCTTTCAAGAGAGAAATAGCCTCGATTAAGTATTTTAAGCCCTTCCTCCTATAGCCACTCCCCACGAAGAGAATGAGGAATTCTTCCTCGCTAACGTTGAATTCTTTTCTTATCTCCTCTCTAAATAATGTCTTGTTTTTGGGATGAAACTCTTCCAGGTCCACTCCATTATAGATGACCACAATATCTTCTGGTCGAACCCCATAATATTTTATGATTTCTTCTTTCCCCTCCTTTGATATAGCGATTATTTTTTTATAATTATTTTCTTTAAAGATTCTCTTTTCCAGGAAAAGGAGGCTTAAATGTAGAGGGTTGAGAAGGATGGAGAGTCTGGCTATAGGATTGGGAGTAATCTCCAATAGCCGCTTCCTCCACTCCCTATGAACTCCATCTCCGGCGCGATAGATATCCTGATAGAGAGTTCGGTCGAAGCTATTAACGATATCAAATCTCTCCTCTTCCAATAATTTTTTCACATTATAGGCGAAACTCAATGCTTTAAGAAAAGAAGGACCTTTCAGGGTAGAAACCCTATGAAAGATAATCCCTTTTGGGGCACTGGGATCCCACTTTCTGGCAAAGACATGAACCTCGTGCCCCCTCTTTAATAAACCCTCTGCCAGATAACTCACATACCTCTCTGCTCCCCCATATTTATGATAACTTTGACGAATTAAGGCGATCTTCATGCTCTATCCTTCCCAAAAGATTGTCTTTCTTTTTTCTTTATGATATAATGAATTGACATTTGGGGCTCAAATATTTTTAAGGAAAAGACTATGGCCTTAGTAAAATCGGACTTAGAAAAATTAAAACATATACATCGGATAGTACTAAATCTTTTAAAGGAGAAAGAGCTCGGGATACTTTTGGATGCTCCAGCAGGAAATGGTGCCTTGGCTAATTGTCTATCTAAAATTGGGTTCCAGGTTCACTGCTGCGACCTCTATCCTGAAAACTTCCAAGTTCCTCATCTTACCTGCCAGAGGGTAGATTTAAACAGAAAACTTCCCTATCCTGATGACTACTTCCGGTATATAATCTGTTTAGAATCTATTCAATATTTAGAAAATCTTTACCACCTAATTCGCGAGTTTTATCGGATTCTCAAAAAGGAAGGAATGCTTATTATCGCTCTACCCAACGTGCTGAATATTCAGTCTCGATTTAGATTTCTTATCCGCGGTGATCGTCGCTTTTTTAAACCACGCAGTCAACTCCCTACTGCCGCTGCCGAGTGGGCCAAGGTTACTATTAATCCAGTCTCCTTTCGAGAAGTTGAACTTGCTTTAGAAAGATATAAATATTCCATCACTACCATACTAGCCACGAAAATTGAGCCTAAAATTTATCTCTACTTTCCCCTAATTTGGTTTATTAGAATATTTACCTGGATTGATAATTTCTTTAGCACAGACAAAAGAAAAAAGTTATTTTATCAAACCCTAATTTCGAAAGAAGTTTTATTGGGCGAAAAACTGATCATTGTTGCCCAAAAGATTTTCGGATCTTTCCCTTAGCGAATAGTATATTTTTTCTATTTGGGCAGCTCTATCTTCTGGAGTGAATCTCTCCATTAGTTTTCTTCCCGCTTCTCCCATTTTTCTCATCAGCTCCCTATCCTTAAGGATTCTTACGATCGCTTCAGCTAAGGAATCAATTGCGTCTGGATTATCAATGAGTATCCCTTCCCTCCCATTCTTCATTATCTCCGGAATAGGTCCTACTTTGGTAGAGACTACGGGCTTCTCCATAGATAGGGCCTCCAAGACAGCGCGACAGGAGCCATCGGAGCCAGGGATTAAGAAGACTTCCATATCCAGAGAGGCTAAGATCTGGGAATAATCTTCATCCCGATAACCAGTAAAGATGACAGAATCGGAGATTTTCAATCTTTCGATCTCCTCCTTTAAAACTTTCTGATAACTGCCAATGCTTCCGATGAGAAGAAACTTTACTTTGGGAAACTCCTTTCTCACCCGAGGAATGGTTCTTAAAAGAGGAAGGTGCTTTCTATAAGGCTGTAAGGGAGCAACCATACCCACTACAGGGATATTTTCATCTATTTTGAATTCCTTTCTTATCTTATCTCCCGAAAGTTGGGGATTAAATTTATTGCTATCTATTGCCCCATAGATGGTACTTATCTTTTCTGGTTCGATTCCCAAATCCTGGATAACCTTTTCTTCAATTGCTTTAGAAATAGCAATGATGTGATCTGTCTTATGGCGCAACATAAACCTTTCCTGAAAGTTGACCTTATCCAGGTCTGCCCTGTGGAGGGTGTAAACTAAGGGAACTCTCTTTTTAACGAAAGAGGCTAAGATATGGTCATAGCGAAAATGGGTATGGATGATATCAATTTTTTCCTTTTTTAGAACTCGGGGTAAGGTTGCCAAATTCTTAAGATAATTCAAGGGATGAGATTTTCTATCGAGATTAAGGCTCTCTATCACTGGGATGCCTGCCTCACGAACCCTAGGAAGGAGCCTTCCTCTTCTCTTTATAACCCCAGCGAAAAAGGCTCTATGTTCCTTTTTGTTCAGTTCTCTCAAAAGGTTCAAAACCGATTCAGCTGGGCCGGTCCAGTTCTCATCGCTATAGAGATGAAGAATATTCAAACCATTCAAGAAGCTCTCCCCTTCTCGGCAAGCACCCTTACCCGATCTCCTTTGCCCAAAATACTGACAGCAGGAGAAGCCAGGTTTTTTAGTAACCTCAAGGGTTGTCGCTTTAAGAAAGGGGCCCCGCCCTTTTTCTTGGGAAATTCAAACCCCCGGGTCTTTTTCCAAACTATCTGAAATCCGATTTTTTTTAATGCTCTCTCAAGAGTTTTTACGGTAAAGAAGTAGAAGTGATCCTTGGGGAAAAATTTTTTGTATGCTGGAAATAACTTTAGAGTGAGGCTATCATAGTTTGGGGTGTGAATATAGACCGCTCCTTTTGGGCGTAGAAGTTGATGGATTTTGGAGAGTGCCCCTATGGGGTCCTCAAGGTGCTCAATGACCATGTTCATAATGACCAAGTCAAAATATTCTCTGGGTAGATCTATTTCTAATAAAGAGCCAGCAATAATATCCAGATTATAACGGTCTCGTCCATATCGGGCTGCAGGCTCAAAGTATTCTATTCCTTTCGCTTGCCAACCACAATCTCGGGCAGCATAAAGAAAGCCTCCCGAGGCACAACCGATCTCCAATAAACGATTAGTCTCTCTATATTCTTCGAATTTTTTGAGATATTTTTTGTAGTAGTTCTGCTTGTCTGGAGAATACCCCTTTCTGGTGAAATAATCGACACCGGTTTCCATAACAGCAGGGTTCAATTCTTCGATTGACTTCGGTCGAGGATTAAGATAGATTAGACCGCAATGCTGACAGCGTACCCAAGAAAAACCATAGATCTCTACTAAAGGATGTGTTTTATTCCTGTGACATAGATTACATTTGACATAGACAGGCTGGCCCATTTATCCTCACCTTTTCAAAAACAATTCTCTCATCCTACACGGTAATGCTTTAAAATAATCCTTTTATCTTGGGGTAAAATCGGGCAGTGAGATTATGGGAGTAAATGAAGAGCCTTTTCTTAAACCAGCCTAAATCCCCTTTCTTAACCTCGAACCTCTTGAGATACATAGGATCGGTATTAGAAATATTTGCTCCTGGCTGGGTGGTTACCGCCCCTAAATAACCACACTCTCTGGCCCATTTCACTAGTTCATCATCATATGCTCCGCCTGGCCAGGCGATGAATCTACATTTTCTATTTAGTCTCTTTTCTATGATATCCTTAGAGAGTAGTAGTTCTTTCTTAACTCTTTCCTTTCTCTTTTCTAAAGTTTCATAACTATCCTTTAATTTATTCCCTGCCCGATGATCGTCTACTATCCCGTCCAATTCTTTCTTCCAATCCTTCTTTTCAAAGAACCTCTCTCTCCCCTTTCGCGAAACATATTCTGCCAGTTTATCTCTTAAGTCCCGATCGTCAAAATATCTTCGCCCTGCCAGAGATGGCTTATCCTCATATATGGGAAGGCCTAACTTCAGATCGCCCCCGGTGAGCCAGCCTGTACGCCACTTATTCCCTCGATAATAATCAACTATCTTATCGCTCACATAGCAGTAACTGTGAAGGTGACTGTGAGATTGAATATCTATTAGGCCACTCTGCGACATCTCTTTTGCTTCTTCCCATGTGATGTGGTCATCCGAGCCTTCAGAGTTCCTGACACATCTTAGGTTACTCTGGTAGTGATTAGAGATCCTGGGGAGCTTCTCCTTATCGACTTTTCCATTCCAGACATCCTCTAAGTTAGGGCGATAGGAACTGGACTTCTTCTTGATGCGCGAGGTTATGACGAAGATAGTTGCTTTCAAATTATACTTTTTCAGGATGGAATAGGCATAGACCCAGTTATCGAGATAACCGTCATCAAAGGTAATGGCTACCCTTCTTGTATTTTTTTCCTCTTTTAAAGAATCGTTTAACTCGTCCAGAAAAAGGGTCTGGCAATCTTTTCTTGCCAGATACTCCATCTGGTGATCAAAATAATCCGGAGAAATGGTAAACTTATCTTTTAACTCATTCACATGATGATACATCAGAACCGGGATGCTCACTTCCCTCTTATCCTCAAGAATAAGACCTGAATAACATTTCCCATTAGGGTTCTCAGGCCCAGCTTGGAAGCCCCATATTTTCTACTCTGAAAGGTAATGGGGACCTCTTTAATTCTGAAATTCTTCTTATGAATTCTGTAGAGTACTTCAGTAACGATGAAGGGATCCCTGGCCTTTAAACTGTCTAGACCTATCTCTTCCAGGACCTTTCTTCTGAAACATCTATAGCCTGAGGTAGGATCAGTGACTCGAAAACCCAATAAGGCTCTAATGTAAAGGCAAGCAAGCCTTGAGACCGTGCGCCTTAAAAAACCCCTTCCCATATCCCTTCCTCCGGGAAGAAAGCGAGAACCAATAACTACATCGCAATCCTTTATCTTTTTCAAGAACTTTGGAATATATCTTGGATCGTGGGAAAGATCACCATCCATCTCAATGATATAATCTGCTTTATTCTCTAAGGTATACTTAAATCCTGCAATGCCGGCTAGGCCCCGGCCTCTCTCAGAGGTCCTTCTCAAGAGATGCACTCTGGAATTCTTCTTAGTATAATTCTTCACAATTTTCCAGGTGCCATCAGGAGAGTCATCATCTATCACCAAAACCTCAAGATCTTCTTCAAGATTCATAATCTCATCAAGCAAGGGAGTAATGTTCTCCCTCTCATTATAGGTGGGAATCATGACCATGGTCTTCATTTTAATAGATCTTTAACTGCTTGAAAGACTATCTCAGGACTAATACTCTCCATGCAGTTAGGATGTTTGTCACAGGTTACTTTATAACAACAGAGGCAATCCATATCAGGAACGATCTTCTTCCCTCTCCCATAGAGTTCGACCTCAGAAGAAGAAGTAGGGCCGAATAGAACGACTACCTTTTTCTTCAAAGCAACCGCAGCATGCATCGCCAGGGTATCACCAGTTATCACTAAGTCACAGAGGTTTAATAGCGATAAAAATTCTCTTATGGTATTCTTATGGCCGGTATTGTTGAGGGGGGCTTTTGATCGCTCCATGATCTCTCTATTTCTCCTTATCTCTTCTCTTTCACCAAATAATAGTATCCTAGTATCCTTTATTTCTTTATCTATTTTCTTAATGAGTCTTAAATAGCCTTCTATGGTCCATTTCTTCAGTTCCCACCTTCCTCCTGCACCCGTGACCAATCCAATAATTTTCTTCCCACCCAGATTATGTTCCTTGGTAAACTTATTAGCAAAATCTGTCTCTCTTTCTCTCAGATTGATAACCGGTTCTTCTTTTTTAAATCTAAGTCCTGCTATTTTAAAGATGATTTCCTGATAGGTTTTCCTATTCTTTCTCTTTAAATCGTCATCTATCCCCATCCGGAACCATTCCTCTGCCTCTTTATTGAAAGGGAAAACAGACCCTCTTTTATCGAGTCCAAACCCCAGTTTCTTCTTCCCTTTAGCCAGGGAGGCGAGGCAAGAACTCCTTGGTAAGGAATCAAGATTGATGACCAGATCGAATTCTTCAACTAGTAAGTGAGATAGGGCCTCTGGGCCATAGGGAAGGATACCATCGAGATAGGGATTATTTACCAGTAATTCTTTTGACCCCTCATCCACAACCCAGGTAATCTGGCTTCTCTTATACCTCCTTTTCAAAGCCTCTAAGATAGGAGTAGTCCTTAAGACATCACCCATAGCCCCTAATTTTATAATGAGAATTCTCATCTTTATCGGATCATAGTACTTACAGTCAGAGCACTTGACCCCTTCTTCCTTATGATATTTGCAAGGACGATCCCCGAGGAAGTAGCGGCAGTCCGATCTGACCAATTCCTTAGTCATGGAATAAACCTCCCAGATAGTTACGACAGCGATAGATAGAGAAGGCCTTTATCTTCTCTCCTTTGCGGAAGATGGGAATATCCTTCTCTTTCTTTAGCGAGCTGAAGTGGGAGCTAACGAAGGTTAGTTCATCATAATCGCTATAGGTGACAAAGAGGGCATCCCTTCCTTTTAGAAAGTCGATATTTCCCCAGTAATCCTTTCCATACTGGGAGTCCATTTCGTAGGTCTGGTATTTCTCATCTGTGTAAAAAGCAATCTCAGCTGCTAACTGATGTCGAGGAGCAAAGATAAAGCTCTCTTCCGACATCTCTTTCTTAAGCCTGCTCACCTCTCTCCCCAACTCTTTCCAGCCATAGAGCCAGTTAATGGGCTTTATCTTAGGAGGAAGGAGAGGGAAAGAATGGGCCAATATAGTAAACGAGAGGCTAGTAAGAAAGATTAAAAGAACTAATGCGATCTTTTTTCTCTTCTTCTCTATGGCAAAGAGAAAAACACTTAAGAGGACTATTGCTGAGAGATAACCCATGGCCGGCCAGTTGGCCTCTACCTTGGAGCGCAGACTGGTCAGAAGGAAGAAGAAGAAAATGGGCAGAGAGAAACAGGAGAGAAGCAAGAGGTTATCTCTTTTCTCTTTAGTCCTGAGATGGAAGCCTTTTATCATACTATAGAGAAGTCCAAAGAAGAGAAGGGGGGAGATAATCCCTGCCTGGGAACCGAGATAATCTCCTAAATTGCGCAGGGGAAACCCCCTTCTTCCCAGTCCATGGCTCAGTTGTTTAGCAAAAGAGACCCAACCATGGTTATAGTTCCAGATGATAACTGGAAGAAAGATAAGAAAAGCAATGACTAAAGCAAGATAGGGCTCCTTACACTTGAGCCATTTCCTATTCTTCCCGGATAATAAGAGAAAGAGCAGGGCACAGGGAAAGAAGAGAACCATAGTATACTTGCTTAAAAGGCCCAGGCCAACTGCTACCCCCAAAGGATACCACCAGCCTCTATTCCCTCTTTCACTTGCCTTATAGAGAAAGCAGAGGGAAAGCATCCAGAAAAAGACCAGAGGAACGTCGGGAGTAATGATGAGCGCCCCAATGGCAAAACCTAAAGTAATATTCAAAAGAAGAACAGAGAAAAAGGCGATCCTTTCGCTCTTAAAGATATCGCGGGCCAAAAGATAGATTAGGATGCTTACTCCTAAAGCAAGCAGCACTGCTCCCAATCTCACCCAAAATTCACTATCTCTTCCTATCAGGGTAAAGATGCGAATGATGTAGGCTACCATGGGAGGATGAGTGTAGTAAGAAAGGGAGGGATTCCTCGACCAATCCCAGTAATAGGCCTCATCCGGAGAGAGGTTAAAGCTTTTAATATAGAAGAGGCGAAATATGGTAAGCGATAAGAGTAGAACCAGAAAAAGGATACGATATTTCTTCAAATCTCTTTTCTTCTCTTCTTTAGTAACTCTCGATAGAGGTTCTCTATTCTTTCTATCATGGTCTCTTGGCTAAACTTCTCCTCTACCAGCCTTCGCCCATTCTTCCCCAATCTCTTTGCCTTCTCCCTATCCTCTAATAGCTCAAGTATTGCCCTTGCCAAAGCCTTGCTATCAGCAGGAGGAACTAATAGACCAGTCTGGTTATGAATAATTACCTCTGGAATACCTCCTACACGAGTAGCAATTACTGGTTTCTTCATAGCCAAGGCCTCTAGAAGAGCCGTGCCTAAAGCTTCTCTTAAGGAGGGCATAGTAAAGATATCCAGAGCCGCTAAAACCTGTGGGACATCAGGGCGGAAACCAGTCACGAGAATCTTTTTTTCCAACTTTAATTCCCGCACCCTACGAACAATGGTCTTCCCTTTCGGCTCTTGGCCCACAATGAGGAATCTAACTTTGGGGTGTACTTTTAATATTCTCTGTGCCGCTTCTATAAAATAAGGATGACCTTTTTCAGTTCTAATAACCCCAATCATTCCCACTAAGGGAACCTCAGGATCAATTCTTAATTTTTCCCTTACCTTTCTCCCACTCATCTTAAAATCAAACTTCTTTAGATTTATGGCAGTAGGAATAGAAATAATTTTCTCTGGTTTTATCCTGTTCTTTTGAATCATAGTTTCTCGAACATAATTACTCACCGTGATAATTCTGTGGGGCAGTTTATAAACGATATTAAAAGGATGGTTTGATATGGGAATAGTGACATGACGGGTTCTGAGGAGAATTGGTCGGTGAGCCAAGCGGGCAGCAAAGGAAGCAATCCAGGAGTCCTTTGAGGAATGAGTATTAACAATGTCTACCTTTTCTCTTCTTATTAGAGAGAAGAGCCGGAAGAAAGCCCTTAAAATCTCCCTATTCCTCATCTCTATCTCTCTTACCTCAATCCCTATCTCCTTAGCATGCTTCCCCAAAGCACTTCCCGGCTGAACGGCAAGGATTACTCGGTAGCCTCTCTTCTTAAATTCTCTTGCCTCAGCAAATGTCCTCCTCTCCTGGCCGCCCCATCTCTTGGCAGATTCGGTATGTAAAATAGTGAGCATACTTACTCCAATCGCCTGCGGAACCAATCTACTGTTTTCTTTAGGCCTTCTTCGAAACCAACCCCTATCTTATAGCCAAGCGCTTCTTCTGCCTTGGAGATGTCTGCCTGAGAATGTCTGACATCTCCCGGCCGGGGATCAGTATATAGGGGTTGGGTATCCGTATTCATCAACTTATTTAAATTCTTCACTAGTTCATTCACTGTAATTTTCTTCCCGCAGGCGATGTTGAAGATTCTTCCTTTAACCTTTGAAGTAGTGGCCAATAGATTTGCACCTACCACATTTAAGACATAGGTAAAGTCCCGGGACTGCTCTCCATCCCCATAGATGGTGGGCCTTTTCCCTTTTAACATAGAAGAGATGAACTTGGGAATGACTGCTGCATACTGAGAGGTGGGATCCTGTCTGGGACCAAAGACATTGAAGTAGCGAAGGACTATGGTCTCCAGTCCGTATAAAGAGGTAAAGAGCTTAGAATATTCTTCGCCTGCTAATTTGCTCAGGGCATAGGGAGAAAGGAGAGAAGCTCTGGCATCCTCTCTTTTAGGCAGCTGAGGAGTGTCTCCATATACTGAGGAGGAAGAGGCATAGACTAACTTCTTCACTCCCTCTTCTTTCGCTGCCATCAAGATATTCAAAGTGCCCAAGACATTTACTTCATTGGTAGTTATGGGGTCCTTAATAGATCTGGGAACAGAGGGGAGGGCAGCCTGATGCAAACAAAAGTCTGTTTCCTGCATGGCTTTTTTGACTATCGTCAGATTCCTGATATCCCCTTCTATGAGTTCAATATCTTTTAAAAAGGGAGTGATATTTTCCTTCTTGCCTGTGGAGAAGTTGTCAAGGACTCTTACCTTCTCTTTTCTTCTGACCAATTCTTCCACGATGTGGGAGCCAATGAACCCCGCACCACCAGTTACCAAATAGAAAACCATCAGATTAGCTTTTTAATCTCTTTTTCGATCTCTTGGGCTATTTTGGGATTCTTCTTTAAGAAGCTCCTCAGCCCTTCTCTTCCCTGACCGATCTTACTTTTCTTATAGGAAAACCAAGCCCCGGCTCTCTTGATAATTCCCTTTTCTAAACCAAGATCGATGAGGCAGCCTTCCTTTGAAATTCCCTTGCCATAGATGATGTCAAATTCCGCTCTCCTAAAGGGAGGGGCAACCTTGTTCTTAGCGATCTTAACTACTGTTCGATTACCGATGATATTTGGTCCTTCCTTTATGGGACCGATCCTTCTAATATCCATCCTCACTGTGGAATAGAACTTAAGCGCCCTTCCTCCTGGAGTGGTCTCAGGAGAACCATACATCACCCCAATCTTCATCCTTATCTGATTGATGAATATTACACAGGTCTTGGATTTTGAAATTACTGCCGTTAGCTTCCTTAGCGCCTGGGACATAAGTCTGGCTTGAAGTCCTATCTGGGCCTCGCCCATCTCCCCTTCGATCTCTGCCCGGGGAACTAGAGCGGCAACAGAATCGATGACAATGACATCTACTGCCCCACTGCGTACCAAGGACTCTGTAATCTCTAAAGCCTGTTCCCCAGAATCTGGCTGAGAAATTAAAAGATGATCTAGATCCACTCCCAAGATTTTGGCATAGGCAGGGTCCATAGCATGCTCCACATCTATGAAGGCTGCCTCCCCTCCCATCTTCTGGGCCTCAGCAATAACATGTAAAGAGAGGGTGGTCTTCCCTCCCCCCTCAGACCCGAAGAGTTCGATCACCCTTCCCCGGGGGACACCGCCGATTCCCAAAGCTATATCAAGGGGCAGGGCTCCAGTAGGAATGGCCTCTATCTTCTCTAGCGGTCTTTCCTTAGTGAGGCGCATTATAGCCCCCCTTCCATACTTTTTTTCAATCTGCTCCAGGGCTAAATCCAATGCCTTCTCCTTTGCCTTCTCAATCTTCTCTTCTTTCTTCACCATCTCTTCCTCCTTCTTATCTCATTCTTCTTACTGCTAATGTCTTTAAGTATCTCTCCCTTTTTCTCTTTTCCGCGACTATTGCTTTTGCTCTGGCTCCTTTTGTCCGGTTCATAATGCTTCTTGCCCGAGAAGCGATCTGGCTGTCTTCAGCCACTAAGCTAAGTGCTCTCTCTGCCTTAAGATAAGCAGTGCTTGCCAGGCCTCGGCGGTGATCGCCCTCTCCTTCTTCAAGGTATTGTCTTGCCAGAGTCTTCACCGTTTGTTCCTGAATCCCTTTCTCTTTATAGGCTAAAGCTAAGATATAGTAGGCATCCTCACATAGAGGGTCTAACTCTATTGTCTTCTTGAGCTCAATCATTGCTTCATCATAGAGGCCATAAAGGCGATACCAGTTCCCAAGACCCAGATGGGCCTGGCTGGACCTAGGATCTAATCTTATTGCCTCCTTAAATTCATACATTGCTTTCTGATCCTCTTTCACTTCCATATAAGTCAGCCCCAGACAGGTGTGAGCATCTACCAATTTCGAATCCAGATTTATTGCTCTCTTCAACTCCTCTATAGCAAAGGGGTATTGGCCATATTTATAATAGGTGATCCCATATTTAAGATAAGAAAAAGCATCGGGTGGTCTTCTCTTATAGCGCTTCAACTCTCTTTGGGCTTTAGCAACTAATTCTTCGATCTTTTTCTCTTCCCTTATCTCCAGTGCTTTTTTAAGTAGTTCCAGCGCCCCTTGATACTCCTCCTGCTGATAATAGGTTATTCCTCTATTGTGATAGAGGGTGAAAAGGGTGTCCTTTATCTTCTTCTCCTTTTTACTCTTAAAGGCTAAGGCCTCTTCATATTCAGTAATGGCCTCCTCTTCTCTACCAATGCTTAGATAATAGCTCCCCAATTGATAATGGGCCTCTGTAATTCTGGGATTTATTCTTATTACTTCCCGGAATTCTAAAGCAGCTAAGCCAGAGTAGCCCCTCTTCTGGTAGCGGAAGGCGAGCTCCCAATGGGCACGGATATCGTCTGGATTCTTCTCTACCTCCCTCTCTAATTCACTTATACTTTTCCCTAAAAATTGGGCCCCCGGGTAATCGGGAGTGATTTCTATTACTTTCTTAAGCTCTTCTATTGCCTCCCCATATCTGCCCTTCTTATAATAAAGAACTCCTAAGTTATTATAAGCATCAGCATATCCCGGATCTATCTTCAAGGCCTTCTGATAAGAGAAGAGAGCCTGGTCATAGGTAGCCACATGGTCATCATAATCGCAGGCCTTACTGAACCACTTATAGGCACTTAACTTATCTGTCGGTCTTCTCATAATGCGCTTCTTTTCTTTAGTCTTTATCCTGATCTCCAGGGTATCTGCGGTAGCGAAAGTCAGCTGATCCTGCAACTTGAATATATCGCTCAGACTTCCTGTGACCATGGTAGATTTCAGGATCCTCCCCGTCTCCACTTCCACCATGCGTGCTGTTATCCTGATCTCTCCATCAGATATCTGAAAAGCCCCCACTACCAGAAAATCAACATCCAATATCCGGGCAACCTTCTCATATAATCCAATCTCCATACGTATCTTTAATTGTCCTAAAACCTTCCTTAGCTCACCCTGCTCCACTACCTCTAATTTACCGATCTCCTTGAGCTTATGAGTAAGGGTCTCAGCGATACCGATGGAAAGCCAGTCAATCTCCCTTTCTCCGGTCAGATTTCTAAAATCCATAACCGCCACCCTCTTCTTGGCAGCAGAGGAAGAAGTAGCATTCATGATAAGAAGAACTGAGATTATTAGGATCGGTATAGATTTTTTCATAGCTCTTGTAAGACTATTTCTTCTAATGTAGTATAGACGGGGCCTGGTGGTCTTAATTCGCTCTTCATAATGGATAGTTTAGTTACTTTCATGTTTCCCAGATTAGAGGTCATGAGTTTAGCAAGGGCCTCTATTAATCTTTCTCTTCCTTTGAGCGACTTCATCCTTCCCAGTGTGAGGTGGGGACTAAAGGGTCTCTTCTCTTTGGTAAAACTGATCTTGGCCAGGTTCTCTTCTATACTAAAGGCTATTCTTTTTAATTCTTCCTTTCCTTCATCTATTCCCACCCAGATTACCCTGGGATACTCTATCCTGGGAAAGGCGCCCAGGCCAGAGACGCTTATTTCAAAGGGGGCAAAAGGTCTCAGGGCTTCTCTTGTAAATGTCTTAACCTTCTCTAATTTTTCTAAAGTAATATGTCCCAAGAACTTTAGGGTGAGATGGATATTCTCTGGTTTCACCCATTTAACCTGAGCACTGGTTTTCTTTAATTCTTCTTGTAGCTTACTAATATTCGATAATATCTCTGGAGTCAGTTTTATAGCAATGAATGTCCTTATCTTCTCCACAACAAAGCTCCAAAATGGAAGCTATTCGTTTACCGTTACCGTTCACCGTTAACCGTAAACTTTTATTTTAGGAGGTGTCTTCTTACCATATCCAAGGCAGCATTGGCTGCCTTGGCCTTGATTACCCCTCTTTCTCCCCGAAACTTGAACTCTCTTATCTCTACCTTGTCCTTATGGGCCAGAGCAATATAGACTAGACCAATGGGCTTATCCTTTGTTGCACCAGTGGGGCCAGCGATGCCGGTAATCCCTAATCCAAAGTCTGATCTGGCAACTCTTTTTACTCCCTTCGCCATCTCTCCTGCTACCTTCTCACTTACTGCCCCATACTTCTCCAGAGTGGTCTTTTTCACTCCCAACCGATCTCTTTTCATCCTATTGCTATAGGCTACTACGCTTCCTAGAAAGTAGTCAGAGGAACCGGAAACATTGGTCAATCTATGAGAGATGAGCCCCCCGGTGCAGGACTCAGCAACGGCAATAGTCTTCTTGCGCATGTATAAGAAATATCCAATGACCTCTTCCAGGGCCTGCTTCCCTGTTCCAAAGATGTAGTTTCCCAGTCGTTTGGTAATCTTCTTCCCCATCCCTTCATTCAGCTTCTCCCCTATCTTCTCATTCCCGGCCTTTGCTGTCAATCTAATATCGACAATATTCTCATGGGCCAGGAGGGAGATTTGAGGATTCTTACTCTTCTTCATGATATCCTTCAGTTTCTCTGCCACCTTTGATTCTGAAAGGCCGGTAGTACGCAGAATCAAAGATTTGATGACCTCTCTTACTTTGAACCTTTCCTCAAGATAGGGGATAACCTTTTCTTCAAACATGGGAACCAGCTCATTGTATGGACCGGGGAGAGCAACAATTATCCTGTTCCTGGTCTCTAAAATGAAGCCTGGAGCAATACCTATTCTGTTTTTCAGGGGATGAGAATCCTTGGGAAGGAAGGCCTGCTTTATATTATCCGAAGGCATAGACTTCCTCTCCTCTTTGAACTTCCCCTCAATCTCAGAAAGGATCTCCTCATTCAGAACTAGTTGCTCCTCTGCTGCTTTGGCGATTACTTTCTTAGTAATATCATCCGGCGTGGGGCCCAGTCCTCCAATAGTGATTACCATCTTGACCCGCCTCAAAGCTTCTTCTAAGGAAGAGGCGATGTCTTTCTCGTCATCCCCGATGGTGATCTCTCTCTCAACCTCAATCCCCAAGGCAGTCAATCTTTGACAGAGATAAGGGGCATCGGTATTTAGTATCTCGCCTAGGAGATGCTCAGATCCAATAGAGATTATCTCAGCATTCATTCTTTACTCCTAAGTAACCAGTGAACAGCTTCGCTGTAGTTCGGTGTAACGGCCACCTCTGGTGGCCTTGAGTTCGGTGTTCGGTGAATTTATTTTTAACTCCGAATTCCGAACTGTAAACTCCGAACCGTTAACTGTTAACCCCATAGCCTAATGGCCTGTATGATTAGATTGGCATAGACCCCGGCTAAGAAGTCATCACACATCACTCCCCAACCACCAGGCAGCTTCTCCAATCTTCTTAAAGGGAAAGGTTTCAGGATATCGATTACCCGAAAGACAATGAAAGCCACGAGAATGAATTTAAACGTGAAGGGAATTAAAAACATAGCAATCAGGAAGCCGATGATCTCATCGATGACAATTTTCTTGCTATCCTTTTCTTTAAAGAAGTAGATGGTTGCCTTATTTGAGATCCATATTCCGAAGAAGGCGAGGGCAATGAGAATCAAAAGATAAGGAAGCCAGGGAAGACGATGCATCCCGAGATAGATAATGACCCCGATGAGGCTCCCTGCGGTTCCTGGGGCAATGGGGGTATAGCCAGTGTAGAATCCAGTTGCCAGAAACTTAATCAGCCATCTCATTTTCGTTATTTACTTCCTCCTTATTTTTTTCTCATTTATTCGTGATAATTCGCGTTCTTTTTTAATTCGCGTTTATTCGCGTTTAGTCAAGACCTCTCTGTGCTTTCCAATATAGAGGACACCAGAGATAATGGTCATAATAACTGCCAAGCCCACTAAGGCATTTGGAGTACATTTTAATATCTGTGAGAGGAGAGAAGGAGCACTGATAGCGAAGGAGGCAAAGGTCGACTTTATGGCGATGACTACCAGGGTGACACTTACTGCGATCATCTGGGTGGCAGTCTTATGCTTCCCCCACCTTCCAGCCGGAATGATTATCCCTTTAGAAGCACCTATGAATCTCAAATGGGTGATCATAACCTCCCTGGCCAAGATAATAATTACCATCCAGGCCCAGACCTCTCCTAAGGCAACAAAGCAGATGAGGGCGCCTAGAACGATTATCTTATCCGCTAAGGGGTCCATGAATTTGCCAAAACTGGTTACCACTCCCCTTGCTCGGGCAATCCTTCCATCATAGAGGTCGGTTAGAGAAGCGAGAATAAAGAGCAGAAGGGCAGAATACTTTGTCCAGGCCCCATCCACTAAGAGTAGAATGATAAAGAGAGGAGCAATGATGATTCGGATGATGGTGAGCCTATTGGCCAGGTTCATGATTATGCCTCACAGGGTTACCCAGTTAACCTGTTGGCCAGTTATCCAGTTAAAACCGGCAAACCGGCTCACTGGCAACTGGCAAACTAAAGAAATTTGTCTTCTGTATTTAAGTCTTTCTTAGACCAAGATAGAGGACCATGGTAGAAGCAATAGTGAAGAGAGTGAGATAGATCTGAGCCCCACTCTGAACAAAATTTAAAAGGAAGCGAAGGGGTAAGAGAAAAATGAGCACCCCTGCTCCTATCCCTAGAATGGAGGCCGGAATCTTCAAAAGAAGGTCAAACGAGATAAAGACACCTATGACGCCTATGCCGATCAGGATGAGAAGGAAGAAGAGGCCCAGAACCAGACCGAGGTTTCTCCTGATAAAAGAAAAAGCCTTCTTGACTGCTCTCTTTAGAATGGAATCCTCAACAACGATTACTATTCCAGAGTAGGAAAAGACAAGGCCCAGGGCAAGGCTAGCAAGGAGGAGTAAGAAGAAGCCCAAGATTCCCAGAAGAACCCCAAAGACCATCCCTGTCCCCTGACACTTCTGAATGAGAAGATAGATAGGAAGACCGAATATTCCGCCCAGGGTTAGAAAGAGAACCTGGAAGGCCAAAAAGAAGAGAAGCCAGAGGAGAAATAGTCGTTTGAAGAAGTAACCTCCATAACGAAAGAATCTTTTCAAAGTAAACTTCTCCTTCTTTATCAAAGCATCCCTGAATATCCCCTTTATCCCACCCCTTAAGAAGATGCTCAATAGTATGGCCCCTATCCAGATGAGAAGGAAGAAAAGGCCACAGATTACGATTAATAAGGGATGGGCGCGGAGACCCTGCTGAAATAACTCAGGAGTAAACTTTCCCTTGGTCAACCCGGTATAGAATCCCAAAGAGAAGATAATAAAGAGAACGGGAACAATAAATAAAAGTCCCAGAATTATCTGAACAACAAACTGAATCAAAATCAGGGGCCAGTTGCGATAGGTGGTCTTGAATCCTTCTTTGATTGCTTCAGTAATGGTCATTCTTCTTTTTCTCTTACAAAGGTTTTCGTTACTACCTGTCCCCTCTCGCCTGGGGACCCAAGGGGTTCTCCATTCAACTCCAACTCTATTCCCCCGGCATTCCCTACTCTTATCTCGAGCTTATTCTCCGCTTCCCAGGTCTTTTCATCTCCAGCCTTCAATAGTTCTTGAATCTCTTCTCTTTCATCAACAGTAATACTCACCCAGACCTCCTCGAGTGCGATTGCCTTCAGGGTAAGGGGGGCTTTCTCCTCTTCTATAACCTCAACTACTGGTGGGGAAGAGGGGCGAAAGAAAAGAAACCACCCTCCCCAAACGATGAGAACTATTATACTTATTGCTACGGGAAGGATGGCTAGTCTTTTAGGCCTTATTCTTTTAGGGATTAACCTCTCTGCTACGGGAACTTTGGTGGTTGTCTCTAGATATTTCTTATACTCTCGAACTAATTCATCGCTATCTAGATTTAAGAAGTTGGCATAGCTGCGCAGGAAGCCCTGGGTATAGGCAGGGGCCGGAAAGACATCCCAGTCCTCTGCTTCTAGGGCTTTTAGATATCTAATACTTATCTTTGTCTTCTTACTTATCGTCTTTAATTTTAATCGTCTCTTCTGCCTCGCCTGCTGCAGTGTAAGGCCAATGGGCTCCACGTTTCTGCCTCGCTTTAATAGTTTACAGTAACCAGCGAACAGTAACCAGTAAAACTGTAGATTATTAGAACATCAGATTTGGTAAATTCGAAATTCTAATATTGAAATTAAGCAAAGCTAATAACCAAGATACAAAACACAGTAACCAAACAGATCCCAATATCCAAATTCAAATGCCCAATGCGCTTCGCTAGCATTGGAGAGAGCATAAATAATTAAGCATTGCCAAAACAGTTTGGTGATTGGTTATTGGTCATTGATTATTGTTTGTATCTTGTTTCTTGGTGTTTGGTTATTTGTATTCATTTCGGATTTCGTGCTTCGGATTTTTGAAATTCTGATATCTGTCCTTCTCCATCTGATATACTGGTAATCTGGTACTCTTTTGCTGTTAACTGGTTACTGGTTACTCTTTTTTGAGGTAGCTTTCATCAGCCAGTACTTCCCTCACCTTGCTTCCCCTGTAAGGGCCTACTATCCCTTCCTCCTCCATCATATCAATCAATCTTGCTGCCCGGGCATAGCCTACCTTTAATCTTCTCTGTAGCATGGAGACCGAGGCCCTTCTGGCCTGGATGACCACCCTCACCGCATCTTGATATAATTCGTCCTCCTCCGGGGTGCTGGGTAAGGAAGGAGCAGCCCTTTCGAAGATATCCTCTACATAGACCGGCTCTGCCTGAGAACGGGTAAACTCTGCCATTTTCTCAATCTCAGGATCAGTAATGAGCGATCCTTGGATACGTATTGGTTTGGCCTTTGAAGGGTCGGAGAAGAGCATATCCCCTCTTCCCAGTAACTTCTCTGCCCCACTCATATCCAGAACGATGCGGGAATCAACCCTTGCCGCAACCTGAAAGGCGATCCTCACCGGGAAGTTGGCCTTAATGAGACCGGTAATGACATCCACGGATGGCCTCTGGGTAGCAAGGACAACATGAATCCCTACTGCCCGAGCCATCTGGGCCAGCCGGGTGATAGTATGCTCACAGTCCACAGGGGCCACGAGCATCAGATCGGCTAACTCGTCAATGATCACGATGATATAGGGTATCTTTTCCACCGAGGTTTTGGCATTATAGCTTCCGATATCCCTAGCCCCGGCCTCAGAGAATAACTTGAACCTCTCTTCTACTTCCCCCACCGCCCACTTCAGAGCAAAAGTTGCCTTCTTGGGGTCAGTGATTACCGGGGTGATGAGATAGGGAATGTCATTATAGACCTTCAGTTCTACCCTCTTGGGATCGATTAAGAGGAACTTCACCTCATCTGGGGTTGCTTGAAACAGAATGCTATTTATGATGCAGTTTATACAGACACTCTTCCCGCTTCCTGTGGTTCCGGCAATCAATAAATGGGGCATGGTAGCCAGATCAGCGATTACTGGTCTACCGGCTATATCCTTTCCCAATGCCAGGGTAAGTTTTGATGGTGACTCATAGAACTCCCTGGTACTCAGAATCTCTGAGAGATAGACAAAGAAAGGCCTCTTATTGGGAACCTCAATCCCCAAGGCCGCCTTTCCCGGAATGGGAGCTTCGATACGGATACTGGGGGCAGCCAATTTCAGAGCGATGTCATTAGAACGAGAGGTGATGGAGGAGACGGTCACCCCTTTTGCCGGCTGTACCTCAAACCTGGTAATGACCGGCCCCTGTAGAGCACCAATAACCTTGGCCGATATCCCAAACTCAGAGAGAGTCTCTTCTAGGAGAACGCCCTTTGCCTTAAGGTCCTCTTTCGCCTCCTCTACCTTTGGCTTAGCGAGAAGAGAGAGATCAGGCATAGTATAGGCCTTCTCCTCTTCTGGAACCTTCTTTGCTATCTTCTTCACTCTCTTAGGGGTAGGAGCAACCTTCTCCTCTTTAATCTCTGGCCTCTTAATTGCTATCGGCTTGGCTGGTCTCGGTTTCCGGGAAAATATCCCTATTATTCCCCGAAAGAAAGATAGAATCCCCTTTCCTAACAGAAGGAAGAATTTAGGATAGGAGACCTCGGCTGCTAAAGGTAAAGAGACGACTAATACCGTTACCGCAATGAGATAGGCACCCGAAGCCCCAAAGACCTGCTTCAGTCCATCAGAGAGGACGATTCCCAGATGTCCTCCCAATGCCAATCTTTTTTCTAAGATTAAAGAATATTTGGAAGAAAGTAATGTACAGGATGAAATAAGAAAGAGGATGACTCCTAAGATTCTGTAGGCCTTCTTGTGGAACTTCAGCCCCCGAAATCTTCTTATCCCCCAGACAAGAGTCACTAAAATTATAAGATAGGCGCCATAACCCATGACGAAGTTCAGTCCAAAGGCCAGATAAGCACCAGCCTTCCCCATCCAGTTCACTGCTGGGGTATTGGGTGGCTGCTGATAGTAGGCAATATCCGTTGGCTCATAAGATATGAGACTGAGAAGAATAAAAATAGTCAGAGCAAATAGGATAATCCCTTCTATCTCACTAATCCTCTTCTCTTTCATTGGCATCTTTTCACCTCAAAACACGGATTGTCACGGATTACAGATAATTGATGGTCAATCTTAGAAAATTTTGCTTTATGTTCCAAGCTTTATGAAATGTCAAATGGATTTATGCGTGAGAAAACTGAACTGCAAACACGCTGTTATCAAATCAATCGCTCGATTACTGGATAACTTCGATCTTCATCGGTTCAGATGGAACAACACCAGGCGTATCAGATAACACTCTTAGGCCATGCTGGCCTATACCTAGCTCCTTAGCATTAATAGTAAACATCAAGTTTATGGATAAACTTCGTTTTGGATTGCTTTTGTTGAAATGGCAGGGGTTAAGCATTAAGCCGGACTTCGCAATAAACTCTTGGCCATCAAATAACCTAATTTGCGTCCCGGAAACATTTGGTGGATAGTAGATGGAGCAGAAAATTGGAATCGGCTCTTTAATCTGAAATGTTCTCTTTGAAGTCGCTATTGCCACCATCAATTGTTCAGAATTTGCAATCGAGTCTGCCCATGCTCCTATGTCTGAGGCAGACGGAGTCCTTTCTTTTGCAAGGATAAATGCAGTGGAGGCTAAAATTGCTGCTATCAACATGACCCAAAAAGTTTTTCTTAACATAACCAACTCCTTTTAATTGACAAGCCTTTGTTCCTTATTAACTTATCAACGTATCAACTTATCGAAGCGGAGCGGAGACCCCGACCCCTCTCTCTCCGCTTGTCGGGGTCAACTTTCGATCAACTGGCTAACCGGTGAACCGGCTAACTGGCTAACGGGCTAACCAATATATGACACTCCTAAACTAAGCAACCCAACAAACCACAGATAGTAAGCGAAAAGGGAGAATTTTCCCTTTTTAATTATGGATAGTAAAATCTTTAAGGCTAAGAGACCACTTAAGAAAGCAGCTATAGCTCCTATAATTAGGGGATAGATATCCTCTTTTGGTATAGTAGAAAGATTTCTGAATTCTAATCCTGCCGCACCGATGATTGCTGGTATGGCCAATAAAAATGAGAACCTGTAGGCTGAGTCCCTGCTTAGTCCCCGAAATAATCCACAGGATATAGTTACTCCGCTCCTTGAGATGCCAGGAATAAGGCCTATTGCTTGAGCAAGACCGATTCCTAAAGCATCCTTTATATTTAATCTATGAATCTCTCTTCTTCCAATCTTGAGACGTTTCGTTGCCCAGAGGATGATTCCAGTGATGATGAGCATTAAAGAGACTATTCTTGGACATTCAAATAATCTCCCGATCCCTTCTTTGAATAGGCCACCTATTAGAACAATAGGAATGGTTCCCAAGAGTAGAAAGCCTAATAAGCGAAGATAGGGGTCTTCTCTCTTCTTATGTGTTCCGGTCTTGAAAAGATGAATAAAACTAACTAAAATCTTTTTGATATCTTTTCTAAAAATACAGAAAACGGCAAAGAGCGTCCCAATATGAAGTGCAATTTCAAAAGTAATTCCTGGAGGATTATTTCTTAATAAAAAATTCTCTGCTAAGACTAAGTGGCCGCTTGAACTTACAGGCAAGAATTCTGTCAGGCCCTGCAGGATTCCCAGAAGAAGAGCCTCATGCCAGGACATGCTTACTCCTTCATAAGATTGGGTTAGGGTTAAGTAGTTAGTTTAGTTGTTGGGTTAGGTAGTTGGTCTTTTTAAAACACCTAACCCTTACCGAACTACTAAACCCACTACCTTACCCTAATCCAACTACGTAACCTGTGGCTACTATTGACTACTTATGTTTCCTGGGTCGTGTTTTTTCCCGTAGGGCTGCCTTTCGGGAGAGGTTAGTCCTTCCCTGGTCATCGATCTCAATGACCTTTACCTCCACCTCCTGGCCTTCTTTTAAAACATCCTTCACATTCTTGACAAAGCCCTCTGCTAACTGGGAAACATGGACGAGGCCTTCCTTCCCGGGGAGGATCTCAACAAAGGCCCCAAAGTTCATGATTCTGGTCACCTTCCCTTTATAGATTTTTCCTACCTCAACCTCTTCTGTGAGATAGTTAATCATATCCAGGGCAGCCTGAGCCTTGGCCTTATCTGGGGAGGAGATGGATATCTTTCCATCATCATCGATATTCACCTCGGCACCAGTTTCCTCAATGATCCCCTTTATCGTCTTACCTCTTGGGCCAATGATACCTCCAATCTTTTCTTGTTTCACATAAGTAACGATAATATGGGGAGCATAGACGGAGATTCCCTCTCTCGGCCGTGAAATGGCCTGGTTCATCTTATCCAGGATGAAAAGGCGGGTTTTCCTCGCCTGTTCCAAGGCCTCTTTTATCAAGGAAGTGGTGACTCCAGAGGTCTTGATATCTAAGTGAAGAGCAGTAATCCCTTCTCTCGTTCCGGCGATCTTAAAGTCCATATCACCCAAGGCATCCTCCACCCCCAAGATATCGGTAAGGAGAGCATACTTCTCCCCCTCCATTACTAATCCAATGGCTGCCCCGGCAACCGGGGCTTTAATGGGGGCTCCCGCATCCATTAAAGATAGGCTTGCCCCACAGACACTGGCCATGGAAGAGGAGCCATTGGATTCCAGGATATCGGAGACCACCCTTATGGTATAGGGGAACTTATCACTGGGAGGGATGACAGGAAGAAGGGCTTTCTCTGCTAAAGCGCCGTGGCCAATCTCTCTCCTGCCTGGGCCCCTCAATGGCTTCGTTTCTCCCACACTAAAGGGCGGGAAATTATAGTGAAACATAAAGGTTTTTCGGAATTCCTTCTCCAGGGCATCAATACGTTGCTCATCCTCTGTAGTTCCCAAAGTAGTAGCCACCAGGGCCTGGGTCTGTCCTCTGGTAAAGAGGGCACTTCCATGGGCCCTGGGGAGGATTCCTACCTCGCAGGTAATGGGCCTGATCTCGTCCGCTCTTCTCCCATCTGCTCTACGATTCTCATCTAAAATGGCCCGGCGCAGAATTTCTTTCACTATCTTGTCTACGACAAATTTGATGTCTTTCTCCTTTTCTGGAAATTCAGTGCTTAAGGCCTCCATAGCTTCATTCTCAATCTTGCTTAGCGCTTCATCCCTTTTGGTCTTTTCCTTTATCCTATAGGCCTCCTCTAATCTGGAAGTGGATAGTTCTCTCACCCTCTTCTCTATCTCCTCATCCGGAGCATAGAGGACGATTTCTCTCTTGGGTCTGCCACAGGATTTGATCAACCTTTCCTGAATCTCAACAAGCCTTCTGATGTGCTCTTTGGCCTTCTCTATCCCTTCTAAAATGGTCTCCTCTGGAACCTCATGGGCTTCAACCTCTATGGTTGCTATCGCACCCTTAGTCCCGACAACTACCATATCCAGCCTGCTTCTTTCCAATTCCTCATAGGTAGGATTGATGATAAACTCTTCCCCAATCCGTCCCAGGCGCACGGCGCCTACCGGACCACTAAACGGGATATCAGATATAGAAAGGGCAGCTGAGGCACCGATTATGGATAAGATATCCGGGTCATTCTCCCCATCTGCAGATAGCACGCTCACCGTAATCTGGACCGCATTCCTGATTCCTTTCGGGAAAAGAGGCCTTAAGGGTCGATCGACTAATCTTCCGGTCAGGATTTCCCAATCCCTTGGCCTCCCTTCTCTCTTAAAGAAGCCCCCGGGAATCTTCCCCGCAGAATAGGTCTTCTCCCTATAATCAACGGTCAAGGGAAAGAAATCAACATCCTCCCTGGCTTCTTTGGAGGCTACCACAGCCACCAGGACCACAGTATCCCCATAGCGTACGGTAACCGCACCATCCGCCTGCTTAGCCATCTTGCCAGTTTCAATAGTTAGTTTTCTTCTGGCGATTTCTAATTCTTCTTTTCTTACCATTTCTTCTCCTTTTGTAACGCCAAAGCGCTAAACGCTAAAACACAAAAGTTCGCCAAAGCGCAAAAATGATTTGGCGTCTTTGTTTTAAACTTTGGCGACTTGGCGTTAATCATTTTCTCAAACCCAGTTCCTGGATAATCTTCTCGTATCTTTTCTTATCCTTATCCTTAAGGTAGCCCAACAGTCTTCTCCTCTGACCAACCATCTTCAGAAGCCCTCTTCGTGAGTGATGGTCCTTCTTATGAGTCTCAAGATGCTTGGTCAAGGAATTAATCCTCTCTGTGAGAAGGGCAATCTGCACCTCTGGTGAACCAGTATCCTTCTCGTTTAACCGATACTTAGTGGTAATCTCCTTCTTCTTTTCCTTCTCCAAGACCATTTTCATTTCCCCCTTTCTTACTCGCTGCCAATCGCCGAGAGAATCGACGGGGAAGCGATTCTCCCAGCAACGGCACTTCATTTAAATAATTATATCACACATTAGGTAAAAGACAAAATTTTTCTTGCTCTGGCAATATCCCTCTCTATCTGGGCCTTAAGGGCTTCTGGGTTTTTAAAAATGATTTCATCACGAATTTTTTCTAAGAAACCGACCTTTATATCTTGGCCATAGACTCTCCCATGGAAATCAAAGATATAGGCCTCAATAATTCTCGTCCCTCGCTTATGGAAGGTGGGTTGGGTTCCGATATTTAGAAGCCCATCCCAATCCCTTCCCCTCACTCTTATCCTCCCTAGATAGACCCCATCAGAGGGGATCATCTCATAGTGGGGCCTTATATTGGCTGTGGGGTAGCCCAACCCTTTCCCTCGGGATTCTCCACGAACTATCCGACCATAGAGGGTGTAGGGACGGCCCAGAAGTTTTGCCGCTTTCTTAACCGTCCCTCTTCTAATAAGTTCCCTTATTGCTGTGCTACTTATTGCCTTCTTGCCTATTTTTACCAGAGGAATGACCCTGACCTTGAAGCCATACTCTCTTGCTTTACTTCTCAAGAATGCTATATTGCCTATTGCTCCTTTTCCATAGGTGAAGTTCTTTCCCACGAATACTTCTCTTATGCTCAATTTACTGACCAGAATATCTCTGATGAATTTCTCTGGTGAGAGGGAAGCAAATTTCCTATCAAAATTAGTCAGGACAAGGGTGTCTATTCCCAGATCTTGAATTAGATTTATCTTCTCCTCCTTTGGGGTAAGCAGGGGAGGGCACTTTGCTGGATCAATCGTTTTTAGCGGATGAATATCAAAGGTCAAAACAATTGATTTTTTCCTTAAGTCTTGGGCCCTTCTTTTTAGAGATTTGATTACCTTCTGATGGCCGAGATGGAGGCCATCAAATGTGCCCAGGGCAAGAATCCCTCTCTTATGCCTTTTCATTATCTTATCAATTCCAAGAACAAGTTCCATCCTCAACCGATAACCCTCATTGGTTTGAGGGATACAACCTCTTTTTCTATTCTTTTTAGATCTCCAATATCGAATAGTGCTTTGGCGATTGCTAAGAGTGATTCTTTAGAATTATGGATCCTAACCAATTCTTTTCCTTTAATAGGTGAAGAAAGTTCCTGTATCCCAGAAGCCTCTATGGGCATCCCATTGAGAACAGATTCTCTTACCCTTTCTTTAACCTTCACTATCGGCAGATGCCCCAAGGCTTTATCCATACTCATTAGATATTTCTTTAAATTAGGTAGTTTCTTCAATTCTTCCAGGGTATGGCTTTCTTTCAAAGTAAAGATACCTGATTTAGTACGCACTAGATTTTTCAGGCAGGCCCCACAACCTAGGGCTTTTCCCATATCATGACAGAGGGTCCTAATGTAGGTTCCTCTGGAGCAATTTATCTCAAAGATGATATCTGGCGGTTTATATTCTAAAAGATTGAGATTATAAATTTTAACCTCTCTCTTTGGCCTTTCTACTTCCTTCCCTTTCCGGGCTAACTTATAAAGCCTCTCCCCCTTTACTTTCACTGCCGAGACCATGGGTGGAATCTGCTCTATCTTTCCTAAAAAATTCTTGAGGACTTCCTTTATCCTTTTCTCTAGGACATTAATTTTTTCATTTTTAGCAATTATCTTGCCCGTTATATCCTGGGTATCGGTGGTGATCCCTAATCTCATGGTTGCCCGATATCCTTTTCCCTCTTCCAAAAACTGGATTATCTTGGTTGCCTTACCGATGGCGATGGGAAGAACGCCAGTGGCCTCGGGATCCAGGGTTCCGGTATGACCCACCCTCTCCCCTAGAACTAATCTCCTTATCTCATCTACCACATCGTGAGAAGTCATGCCCTGCGGCTTATCGACATTTAGAAATCCATCCATCATCTCAGCTGTTTCTCTACCTCAGCTAGCACCTTCTCCTTTACCTCCTCCAAATCTCCCTTTATTGTGCAGGCAGAAGCACGAAGATGTCCTCCACCTCCAAATGTTTTGGCTATCCTATTAACATCGGCACTAGACTTGGAGCGGAAACTAACTTTTACCTCATCCTTAGCAAGTTCAGTAAATAGAATGGCCACCTCACTCCCTTTCACAGAACGAACATAGTTGATGAAGTTCTCCGTCTCCGCTTTGGTAGTCCCGGTCTCCTTGAACATCTCATCGGTAATGGTCATCCAGGCTATTTGACCATCCTCGCTCCTTTCTAAGGTGTCTAAGGTCATGCTCAATAGCTTTATGGCAGAGGGAAGCTGGGTCTCATATACCTGGTGGGTGATTTGAGCAGGCTTCAAATCCCCAATCTTCATAAGATCAGCAACGATCTCATGTGATCTCGATGTGGTATTCGACTGCCGGAAGGAACCGGTATCTGTCAGGATGCCCACATAGAGGCATAGGGCAATCTCCCTATCTATCTTGAATCCTATCACTTTTGTCAGTTCATATATCTCTTCTCCCACGGCAGAAGCCTTAGTATTAACATAGTTATACTTTCCAAACTTTTTATTTCCCAGATGGTGATCGATATTTATGATGACCTTTGCTTTCTTGATGGTCTCTTTAGTGCTCCCCAAACGAGAAAGTTCTGGACTATCCAGAACAAAGGCCACATCAAACTCTCTATTCTTGGGTAGTTCTTGCTTGATACTTTCTCTCCCGGAAAGAAAATCATAGGTTTTAGGGGCTGGATCATGGTTGGCGATGGTTACTTCCTTTCCTAATTTTTCCAGTATGCGCTTTAAGGCCAGTTGAGAGCCGATGGAATCCCCATCTGGCCTGATGTGAGAAGTAATGAAGAAACTCTCATTCTCTCTGATAACTTCGACAATCTTCTTTAGTTCATCCATACTTCTTCCACCTCATTAAACGCGAATTTCTTTGGATTGCTTACTGTTTGGGTCTATAAACGCGAATTCTCGCGAATTTATTCGTGTAGATTCGCGTCTTCTGTTATTCGTGTCTATTCGTGTTTGTTTATTGCGTCCTTGCTTTTCAGTTCGCGTTGATTCGTGTCCCCTGCAATCTTTCTCAATACTTCCTCTATGTGTGTCCCATGCTCTATAGCTTCATCGAATCTAAACTCAATCTCTGGAGTGAACTTCATCTTTATTCTCTGTCCGATCTCCCTACGAATAAATCCCTTGGCATGCTCCAGGCCTTCTAAGGTCTTCTCTTTGTTCTCTTTCTTTAAAACAGTAATAAATACCCTTGCGTAGCGCAGGTCATCAGTAACACTCACCCCAGTAACGGTAACAAATCCAATCCGAGGATCCTTTAATTCCCTCTGAATGATCTTTGAGATCTCTTCCTGAATGAGTCTTCCTGCCCGCTGGGCTCTTCTCCGCGTCATATCGCCTCCCAATTTCCCAGTAAGAAGTTAACAGTTTACAGTGTACAGTAAAAAAACTGGTTACTGTTCGCTGGTTACTGGTTACTTTAGAAGATTTCTATCTCATAATCTGTAAGGGAGATATTTCTATTCTGCTCTATAAAATGGACTACCTTAGAAAGGATGCGATTTGCTTGGGCCTTATCATTCGTCACACAGGCCAAGCCCAGAGTGGCTCTCTGCCAGAGATCCTGTTTTTCCACCTCAGCAATGGAGACGTTAAATCTATTCTTTACTCTCTCCTTTATACTCTTGATGATCTGTCTCTTCCCTTTCAGGGAATTCACTCCCGGGATATGTAATTCAATTCGCGCTATGCCAATTATCATTAATATTCCCCTTCTTTCATTCTCCCCTTCTCCCTATCTCCGTTTCCCCGTTTCCCTATTCACTGCGGGAAACCTCTTCCACCTTATAGGCCTCTATGATGTCTCCTTCTTTTATATCGTCAAAGTCTCCCAGACCGATGCCACACTCAAATCCTTCCTTCGCTTCCTTAACATCTTCCTTAAAACGCTTAAGGGAATTAATGTTTCCCTCATAGATTACCTTCCCTTCCCTGATGAGTCTCACCTTGGCGTTCCTTATCATGTTCCCTTCTTTTACATAAGAGCCGGCAATCATTCCTTTAGGAATTTTGAATATCTGGCGTACCTCTGCCCTTCCCAAGATTATTTCTTTTAGCTTGGGGGCAAGCATTCCCTTCATGGCCTTCTTGACATCCTCTATTGCTTCATAGATGACGTCATAGGTTCGGATGTCAACGTTCTCCCCGGAAGCCAGGCTTTGGGCACCAGGTGAACTTTCGACATGAAAACCGATAATCACAGCATCCGAGGCTGAGGCTAAGATAACATCCGATTCATTGATTGCCCCCACCCCCCTATGGATGACGTTTACCCTCACCTCTGCACTCGATAAAGATTCGAGGGAATCGCTCAGGGCTTCAATGGAACCCTGGACATCCCCCTTAATGACGAGAGAGAGTTCTTTCAATCTTCCTTCCTCTATCTGCCTATAGAGACCCTCCAGGCTAATGTGGGCTGGTTTGGCTAATTCTAAAGCCTTTGCTTTCTCCCGCCTCTTCTCTGCTATCTCACGCGCCTTAGTCTCGTCTTTCACCATCTCAAAGGTATCCCCTGCCTGGGGAACTTCAGAGAGACCAGAGACCTCAACTGGTATAGAAGGTCCGGCCTCTTCCACTTCTCTCCCTAGATCGTCGGCTAATGTTCTCACCTTCCCAGAATAGTCTCCAACCGCCAGGATGTCCCCCACCCTCAGGGTTCCGCTCTGGACTAAAACTGTGGCCACCGGCCCCTTTCCTTTATCCAGTCGGGCTTCGATGACCGTCCCTTTTGCGGGAAGGGTGGGATCGGCCTTCAATTCCAGCATCTCCGCTTCCAATAAGAGCATCTCCAATAATTCATCGATACCCTTCTTCTCCTTAGCAGAGACCTTAACCACAATGGTCTTCCCTCCCCATTCCTCAAACGTCAGATTATAATCCCTCAGCTGCCTCTTTACTCTTTCCGGATCAGCATTGGGTAGGTCGCACTTATTTATGGCAACTACTATGGGTACTTTTGCTGCCCGGGCATGGTCGATGGCCTCTACGGTTTGGGGCATGATCCCATCATCTGCAGCCACCACCAGAACAACGATGTCCGTCACCTGTGCCCCCCTGGCTCGCATGGCAGTGAAGGCCTCGTGGCCCGGGGTATCTAAAAAGGTTACTTTACCCTTTTTCAATTCCACTTCATAGGCTCCGATATGCTGGGTGATTCCTCCCGCTTCCTGGGCAATGATGTTGCTCTCTCTTATGGCATCCAGAAGAAGGGTCTTTCTATGGTCCACATGGCCCATGATGGTAACCACTGGTGGACGAGGAATTAATCTCTTTCCTTTCTCTATTTCTTTGGGGATGACCTTCTTCTTTGCTACCGGTAAGGCTTCAATAACGAATCCATACTCAAAGGCCACCCTATTGGCAGTGGCAACATCTAAAGATTGATTGATGGTCGCCATTATTCCGACACTCATTAATTTCTTTATTAGTTCGCTTACCTTTATTTTCATCTTTTGGGCTAATTCCCCAACCGTGATCGTCTCCTCAATCTTAATCACCTCTTTTGGTTTCTCCTCTACTGGTGGCTTCTCAATAATCTTCTCTACCTTCTCTGCTATTTCTGGGGCAGGCTTCTCCTTCTCCTCTATCTTGGCAATGACCTTCGCTATCTCTTCTTTAATGAGAACGCTCATATGGCTCTTCACTTCAATCTCTAGTTCTTTCAATAGGGCAAGGAGTTCCTTACTGGTCATCCCTAACTCCCGAGCCAGTTCATATACCTTCATTCTCTCAACCATAGTATTCCTCCCTCAATTCAGTTGATAAGTTGACAAGTTAATAAGAAAACATCTGGTTACGGTTAGGGTTAAGTTGTTAGTTTGGTTGTTAGGTTAGGTAGTTGGTCTTTACACACCTTTCCCTTGCCTAACTACCAAACCCACTACCTTACTTTAACCTAACTACATAACCTGCGTCGATTATTAACTGCTGACTTTTTTCTCTTCTGTTTCCCCTATCAAATCCTTTGCTGCTTTTAGGATTTTTTCGGCAGTCTTCTTTCCAATTCCTTTAACCTTTGTCAAATCTTCCATTTTACTTTGGGCAATATCAACTACGTTCTTAAAACCTGCTTCCTCTAAAGCCTTAGCACTCTTTTCTCCTACGCCTGGTAGTTCAGTCAACTTTATCTTTGCCTTCTCTTCCAAGGCCTTTTCTTCCGGGCTCTTGAGATCTATCTTCCATCCAGTCAGTTTTGCTGCCAGGCGAACGTTCTGTCCTTTTTTACCAATGGCCAGGGAGAGCTTATCCTTGGGAACGATGACCTCCATCCCCCCCTCTTCCTTGTGGACGATAACTTCCTGCACCTGGGCGGGCTTTAGGGCGCTTGAGACAAAGGCAACCGCATCCTCATTATAGGGGATGATGTCGACCTTCTCTCCTCTTAGTTCCTGGATGATGGAGTTCACCCTTGCTCCCCTGGTTCCCACACAGGAGCCCACAGCATCGACATTGGCATCCTTTGAGAAGACGGCGATTTTCGTCCTCCCTCCTGCCTCCCGGGCGATATTTTTTATCTCAACAATCTTCTCATATACCTCAGGGACCTCTAATTCAAATAATCTCCTCACCAGTCCCGGATGGGTCCTGGAGAGTATGATCTGGGGTCCCCTCGGGGTTCTCTTTACATTCAGGATATAGGTCTTTATCCTATCCCCGTATCTATAATCCTCACCCCAGGTTTGCTCCCTTACGGGCAGGATGGCCTCTATTTTTCCTAAGGTCACGATTACTGTTTTATGTTCACTGCGCTGGACGATTCCCGTAATAATATCTCCCTCCCTCTCTTTAAACTCTTGGTATATCTTCTCCCTCTCCGCCTCCCTTATTCTCTGAGTAACCACCTGCTTTGCCGTCTGGACGGCAATCCTCCCAAACTCCTTGGGGGTGATCTCTACCTCTATCTCCTGATTCAACCTCACCTTCTTCTTTATTCTCTTGGCCTCTTCCTTCCCTATCTCTATCCTGGGATCCTCTATTTCCTTAACCACTCTTTTTTTGACCAGTACCCTCAGTCTTCCGGTATCTGGACTAATATCGATGGTTACATTCTCACTGGAACCGAAGTGCTTCTTATAGGCAGAAAGGAGAGCGGAGCGTAGGGCCTCAACAATGATCCCCAGCTCTATTTCCTTCTCCTTCCTTATCTCGTCCATTAATCCCTTCAACTCAACACTCATTCTCTCTTATTCTCCCTTCGTGTAGTTTCGTGTGTCATTTTATTTATTCTTCTTTACCCTTCGTGTTTATTCGTGTAAATTGGCTTTGGCTATATTCTTTATCGGAATCTCTATAATCTTGCCTTCCTTTGTTTCCAAGGCAACCCGTTCCTCTTTATAATCCTTCAGGGTTCCCACAAATCTCTTCTGATTATCGATGGGTGAGAAGGTCTTGACCTTAATTAATCTTCCTATAAACCTCTTAAAATCCTTTTCTCTCTTCAACGGTCTATCCAGGCCAGGAGAAGAGACCTCCAAGAGATAATGACCCCTTATAATATCAGTTCTATCTATGATAGGCTCTATTCTTTGACTCAACCTTTCGCAGTCGTCTATCTTAATTCCACCAGGCTTATCAATGTAGAGGCGTAGTATACCCCTACCCTTTCCCATTTTGTACTCAATATCTACCAACTCCATCCCCTCTTCTTCTAGAATAGGGAGAACCAGCCTCTCCACTTCCTCTCTCACTTTTCCCATCGCCATTCCTCCAAATTTCTGTTTTCCTCTGTGTTCTCTATTATTTCTCTGTGACCTTTGTGGTAAAAGAAAGGAGTGGGTTAAGCCCACTCCTAAGAAGCAAATCCTAAGGTTATAATACTATAGCACAGATACATCTAAAATGCAAGAAAAATTTTACATCTCACGTAAAGACCTGATTTTAGGAATGAGGTCTTTTTTATCGATTTCGTGGACTTTGTTGTTCTTGCGGATTTTTATTTCGATTTTATTTCCTTTTATTGCCTTGTTGCCGATGGTGATTCTAAGGGGGATACCCATTAAGTCAGCGTCCTTGAACTTCGCTCCAGCCCTCAAGTCTCTATCATCGAGAAGGATTTCTATCCCCTCTTTCTCTAAAGAATTATAGACCTTTTCTGCTATTTTGATTTGTCTCTTATCCTGGTTATTTACGATTAAAACTAAAACCTGATAAGGGGCAATTGAAAGCGGCCAGATGATTCCATTTTCATCATGATTCTGTTCTATGCTAGCAGCCATTATCCTATCCAGACCGATGCCGTAGCAGCCCATGATCATGGGTTTCTCTTTTCCTTTCTCATCCAAGAAGGTAGCCTTCAAAACCTGGGAATATTTGGTTCCCAGTTTGAAGACATGGCCCACCTCAATCCCTCGGGAGAAGGTAAGTTTTGTCTTACACTTAGGGCAGAGATCTTCGGGAATGACACTCCTTATATCCAAGATCCTATCTACCTTGAAGTCCCGGTCGATATTGATATTGATCAAGTGGTAATCCTTCTCATTGGCCCCACTAATCATATTCTTCATACTGGCTACATCAGAATCAGCAATAATCTTAATCTTCAGTCCCACCGGGCCACTAAATCCTAAAGAAGCACTGGTTACTTTCTCAATGGTCTTTTCATCTGCTAAGAGAATTTCCTTCGCTTTCAGTAACTTCTCCAATCTTCTCTCGTTTACCCCATGGTCTCCTCTAATTAGAATGGCAATTGGCTTTCCATCTACCTTATAGATCAGGGTCTTCACCAGATCCTTCGGCTTGCACTTCAAGAATCCAGTCACCTCTTCTACGCTCTTCATCCCCGGTGTCTTCACCTTCTTTAATGGTTTTTCTTTTACCGATGACTGGTGACCGGTGACCGGTGACCGGTGATATTCTGCCCGATTAACATTCGCCGCATAGCCACACTTCTTGCAGTAGACTATTTGGTCCTCTCCTGTCTTGGCTAAGACCATGAACTCATGGGAGACATCCCCACCGATAGGGCCAGTATCTGCTTCCACCGCCTTATACTTCAGTCCGCACCTATCGAAGATATTTTGATATGTCTGATACATTTTCTTATAATTCTTCTCCAGGTCCTTTTCATTCCTATCGAAGGAATAGGCGTCCTTCATATGGAACTCCCGGGCCCTCATCATCCCGAAACGAGGCCTTATCTCATCCCGGAACTTGGTCTGGATCTGATAGAGAGTAAGAGGAAGCTGTCTATAGGATTTTACCTCCCTTCTTGCCAAATCAGTGATTACCTCTTCATGGGTCGGTCCCAAACCGAATAATCTATTATGCCTATCCTTTATTCTCATAAGTTCCGGACCATAGACCTCCCATCTTCCGCTCTCTTCCCATAATTCCTGAGGGCTCAATGTGGGAAGGAGGACCTCTTGGGCTCCCGTCTTATTCATCTCTTCCCGTATGATATTTTCTATCTTTCTTATCACTCTATAGCCCAGAGGGAGATAGGTATATATTCCAGAGGCCAATTTTCTCATCAGCCCTGCCCGGATCATAAGTTTATGGCTTACAATCTTCGCCTCTTTCGGTGCTTCCTTCAATGTAGGAAACAACCCTTTTGACATTCTCATAATAATCTCCCAATAGTCTCTTTTTCGTTGATCAGTTGAGTCAGTTAAGCCCGTTTGGACAGTTTGGCCCGTAGATAACGGGTGAGGCCATCTATCAACTTTCTTGTCTTCTCTGCCTGCTGATATACCTTCTCAAATTGTTCTTTGCTAATGTAATTCTGATCTAAGGCAATGTATAAACAAGATTGAACCTCTCCAGTCGATCTTCTAGCATAGTTTAAAAACCTTATGAATTCTCTATTCGACTGACTAGTGAATCCTTCTGCGATATTATTCATTGTTGAAATGGCTGCTCCAGTAGTTTGGCCCTGAAGTCGATAATCCTTAGAAAATAGTTTCTGCTTAACTAGATCGTAAACCATCTTTGTTAAAATCCTTGCTTCCTGCCAACACTGTAGATCTTCAAATCTCTTAATCTTCATCCCATCACTTTCTTAACTAGCTAAACTGACAAACTGACTAAACTGACAAAACGTTTTTTATTTCTTTCAAGAGTGTAGAGACTAAATCTTTCTCTTTTACCTTCTTTATTACTCTGCCTTTTCTGAAGATTACCCCTATCTTCTCTCCTCCCGCAATGCCGATGTCTGCTTCCCTTGCCTCTCCTGGGCCATTCACCACACAACCCATTATGGCCACTTTTAAGGATATTGAACATTGAACATTGAACATTGAATAATTTAATCTTCTTTCTACTTCTTTTGCTATTTTAATCAAGTCTATCTCGCAGCGGCCACAGGTGGGACAGGCGATGATCTCAATCCCTTTCCGTAATCCTAAAGCTCTCAATATCTCATGGCCCACCCTTACCTCTTCCTGGGGTGGACCAGTGAGAGAGACCCTGATAGTATCCCCTATTCCTTCAAGCAGTAGGCTTCCGATTCCCAGGGCAGACTTAATTATTCCCGAGGGAGGAAGGCCAGTAGCCGTTATCCCCAGATGAAGGGGGTAGTTACATCTCTTAGCCATCAAGCGATAGGCCTCTATGGTAGTTAAAACATCGCTTGCTTTTAGAGAGACAATGATCTCGTAGAATTTCTCTTTTTCAAATATCTTTATAGAGTCTTGGGCACTTCTTACCATGGCTTGGGCTAAAGGACCTTTATATCTCTTTCTATCGAGGGAACCGGAGTTTACCCCGATCCTTATGGGAATTCCCTTCTCTTTTGCTTTCCTTATAATCTGAATAATCTTCTCTTTGTCTCTGATATTCCCGGGGTTTATCCTTATGCCATCTGCTCCATTTTCCAGGGCTTCCAGGGCCAACCGATAATCGAAGTGAATATCGGCAATTAAGGGAATCTTAATTTTCTTCTTTATCTTAGAGATTACCCTCGCTGCCTCCCGATCTGGAATGGCAACCCTTATGATCTCACACCCCTCTTTTTCTAACTCTTTAATCTGTTTAACTGTTGCTTTTATATCTCTGGTGTCTGTCTTGGTCATGGACTGAACAGAGACTGGTGCTCCACCACCAACAGCTACTTTGCCTATCTTGACTCTTCTACTTCGCCTTCTCTTCATGAGGAAGAACTCTCTCTATAATAGACTTTTCTTTTTCTATTTTCTTTAACTGAACCCATCTGTTGATATCGTTAGAGAAAACAAGGGCTGCCAGCATAGCGACAATGAATATTCCTATTTTCTGAGCAATCTCTCTTCCCCTGTCATTTAAGGGGGAACCCTTGATCTTCTCAATGCCTAAAAGGAGGACATGACCGCCATCCAGAAGGGGAATGGGAAGAAGGTTGATTATTCCCACATTAATATTTAAGAAGGCGAAGAAGAGAAGGAAGGATGATGGGCCCAGGCGGGCAGCCTCTCCTGCCATATGGGGAATCCATAGGGGGCCGGCTAGATTTCTAACCGATATCTTAAGAGTGATAAGTTTCCAGAAGGTGATGAGGATTAAAAGAGTTACATTGATTGTCTGTCTTACCCCTCTTTCTATTGCCTGAAAAATATTGTATTTTTTAACTCCTATCTCTTTTTCTGGGAAGGGTGTTATGGCTATTCCAATCTCTCCTTTACCTGTCTTGGGATTGAGCCTGGGTATAACTTCTTTAGTTATTTCTTTCCCTTCATGAATAATGGATAATATTATCTTTTCTCCTGGATGCTCAGTAATGAGAGTGCGTAATTCGGAGAAATCTTTTTTTACCACTCCATTTATCTTGAAAATTCTATCGCCTGGTTGTAGCCCTATTTCCTGGGCAGGGGATGCCTTTAAGACTTCCTGGATGTTCAAAGACACAAGATAATCAGGAACGCCTGAAAGGAATATCGCAGTAAACACTAGAAAGGCTAAAAGCCAATGCATCAGAGGACCAGATACTAAGACAGATAGTCTCTGAAGAATAGATTTGGAGTTGAACTCCCAGGGAGCACCAGTTATCTCACTAGGATCCATGCCCGCTAATTTAACATATCCTCCTATTAATGGGAACCAGGGAATAATATACTCCGTTTCTCCCTTTTTAAAACCAAAGAGCTTGCGGCCATAGCCCAGGGCAAAGGTTTTTACTCGAATACCGGCCTTCTTGGCCAGAAGAAAATGGCCCAATTCATGGAAGAATATGGTGGGGCCGAGAAGAATAAGGGTGGCAATAATGGTGGTCAACATCTTAAGGCTTCCTCCCTTGCCCAGGCATCTGCCTTCAAAATTTCACTCAGGGTGGGGTTCTTGATTGGCTTATGCCCATTCAATACCTTCTTAATCATTCTCGGAATTTCCATGAACCCAATCTTTTTCTTCAGGAATAGGGAGACTGCTATCTCATTGGTAGCATTCAGAACCGCTGGTGCCGTTCCCCCAATTCTGGCTGCTTCATAGGCTAACTTTAGACAAGGAAACTTTCTGGTATCTGGCTTCTGGAAGGTGAGTCTTCTAATTTTAGTAAGATCCAGTTTCTCTAGGGGGGTGGGAAGCCTCTCTGGATAGGTCAAAGCGTACTGAATGGGAAGGCGCATATCAGGGGTTCCCAGGTGGGCAAGCATCGCTCCATCGACAAACTCCACCAAGGAATGGACGATTGCCTCTCGATGGATAACTACCTCTATCCTATCGATATCGATTCCGAACAGATGATGGGCCTCAATCACCTCCAAACCCTTATTCATCAATGTAGCCGAGTCAATAGTAATCTTCTTTCCCATCTCCCAGGCAGGATGCTTGAGGGCCTCTTGGGGAGTAACTAATTTTAATCTCTTCAAACTAAAATTAAGGAATGGGCCGCCAGAGGCGGTGAGGATGATGCGCGAGACATCCTCTTTTCTCTCCCCCTTCAAGCACTGGAAGATGGCGGAGTGTTCACTGTCCACGGGAAGAATTCCCACTCCCCTCTTATGGATCTCTTGCATCACGATCTCCCCAGCCATGACCAGGGCCTCCTTATTAGCCAAGGCAAGTGTCTTTTTGGCTTTAATAGCTTCCAAGGTAGGGATGAGGCCACTAGCGCCAACAATGGCCGAGACGACCAGATCTGCTTCCTTTAATCGGGCGACTTCGATTACTCCCTCCTGGCCGCTCAGTATCCTTATACTTTTAAAGCGCCCGTAAAGTTCTTGGGCGCTTTTTTTATCTGCTAAGGCCACTATCTTAGGATGAAACTTCTTTATCTGCTTCTCTAAGAGATTGATATTCTTCCTTGCTGTCAGGCCAATGATTTGAAACCTATCCCCTAAACTCTCAACGACCCTTAGGGTATTTATTCCCACTGAGCCGGTGGAGCCCAGCACAACAATTTTTCTCTTAACCATTCGTGACCATTCCCCGTAAAGTCGCGGAGTTTATCCCGCGAAAAGCGGGGCTCCTACGGGGCAGGCGCGTCTTTTCTTTTTGCGTCTTTTCAGTTAAATTTAGCGTTTTTGCGGTTGCATTATTCGTGTCTATTCGTGTCTTAATTGCTTCCATTTTTGCTTTACAGTTCGCGTTAACCCCGTTAGAAGTAAGACGCCTAAGGCGTCTGCCTCCGATAAACATCGGAGGATTTCTAACGGGGTGAATTCGTGTCTTCAAAAGAACCTCAGTCTTCCCACCACATGAATTATGTAATAATACATTACGGGAGAGGTAAATAAGAGGCTATCCATAACATCCAGGAGGCCACCATGACCGGGAATGATTCCACCGGCATCCTTAATCTCCGCTCCCCGCTTCAATAAGGATTCGCAGAGGTCACCGAACTGACCGACAACCCCCAAGATTAACCCCAGAATGAAGTAATGAACCAGAGAGAGGCCAGGGCTTGAGAGCCACCTCCCCAGAAAGGGGCTCTTCTCAAGAAGGAGATAGGCCAAGAGGCCACTCGCTATGCTGAAGAGAAGACCACCTATCGCTCCCTCTATGCTCTTATTGGGGCTCACCCGAGGAATGAGCTTATGCTTCCCTAAGGTAGTGCCAAAGGTATAGGCTCCAATATCACCGAGCCAGGTAATCCAGAATAAAAGCAGAATATATTCCCCACCAAAGACGGCCCTTCTGAGGAGTAACTGATGGGAGAGGAGCCAGCCCACATAGATTAGGCCCAGGATGGTATAGGAGAGGTTGGTAATAGTCTCTAAGGGCCTCTTCCCGAATAACTGCATGGCCAGAAGCAAGAGAATAGAGGCAGTTAAGAGTATACTAAGGTAGTAGACATTCCCCCAATAGGCACAGAGGGCTAGAAGAACGCTGCAGACCATACCCGTAATGCGCAGGATCCTCAATCCCTTGACCTTAGGCATATTGTAGAGCTCGAAGAGGCACAGGAGGATTCCAGCGCTGATTAGAATTAGAAAGGGCCAGGAGCCGTACCAGATGAGCCAGGCCAGGATGGGTGCAGCAACTAAGGTGCTTAAGATTCTTGTCCTTAACATATCATTCCTCAATCCTTCCGAACCTTCTCTCCCTCTTCTGGTAGTCCAGAATGGCCTGGAGAAGATCCTCTCTTTTGAAGTCTGGCCAGAGAATAGGAGTTACATAAATTTCAGTATAGGCCAGTTGCCAGAGGAGGAAGTTGGAGATCCTCATCTCTCCGCTAGTTCTGATTAAGAGATCGGGGTCCGGCTGGCCAGAGGTGTAGAGATATTTAGAAAAAGTTTCCTCATCTATTTTCTTTGGCCGATTGGCAATTATTTTCTTTACTGCATCCACAATATCGCTTCTTCCTCCATAATTGAGGGCCAGGTTGAGGATGATTCCTTTGTTATTTCTGGTGATTCTTTCCACCCGAGATAGCTCTCTCTGTAAAGAAGAAGGGAGCCTCTCCAATCTGCCGATGGGATGTAAGTAGGTGTCATTCTTCATTAATTCCCCTACCTCATCTTTAAGGTATCTCTCCAGTGTTTTGAAGAGACCCCTGATCTCTCTCTTTGGCCGGTTCCAGTTCTCGGTAGAGAAGGCGAAGAGGGTTAAGATTTTTATTCCATAATCCTTAGCCGCCGGAACAATTTTCCTTAACCTCGCTATTCCTCTACGATGGCCGGCCATCCGAGGAAGACCCCTCCTCTTCGCCCAGCGGCCATTGCCATCCATGATGATGGCCACATGCTCCAGTATCCTGCTCTTATCTAACTTTGATAGTAATTCTTTCTCTCTTCTGGTCATCGGACTCCGTTCTTATTATTCTTCTATAATGGCCTCTACTGGGCAGGCCTCCTTACAGGCCCCACACTGGGTACAGGTCTCTTGGTCGATAGTATACTTTTCATCCACTTCCTTAATGGCTTCTACCGGGCACTCATCGACACATGTCCCACAGCCCACACAGTCCTCAGTGATTTTAAAAGCCATCTTCTCCACCTCCTAAACGCGAATCAACGCGAACCGTAATGCAAATAAACCTAAATGATACACGCGAATCAACGCGAATCAATTCGCGAATATTCGCGTCTTAATTATTATAACTATTTAGGTATTCGCGACTATTCGCGTCCTCAGAGTTCGAGGATCTCCTTCTCCTTCTCTTTCAGAACCTGATCGATCTTTTTAATATACTTATCAGTAAGTTCCTGAATTTTTTTCAATCCCTTATGATAGTCGTCCTCTGGAATCTCTTTTTTCTTCTCTTTGTTCTTTAATTCCTCATTCGCTCCCCTCCTTATTTCCCTAATGGATACTCTCCCCTCTTCTGCTCTCTTCTTAACTATCTTGACCAGCTCTTCTCTCCTCTCCTGAGTAAGGGGTGGGAGGGCAATGCGAATTATTCCCTCTGAAACCTGGGGGGTGAGGCCGAGATCTGAGGCCAGGATGGCCTTATTAACTACGGGGATAATTGATTTATCCCAGGGCTGGATAACGATGAGGGTGGGCTGGGGAGTAGAGATAGTGGCCAGATGATTCAGGGGGGTAAGGGTTCCATAATAGTCCACTTTGACTCCTTCCAGGATACTGGTTGAGGCCCGGCCGGTGCGCATGGTCGCCAAATCCCCTTTAAAGGCCTCAATCGATTTCTTCATTCTCTCTTCCGCTTGACGATAGATCTCCTCCATCATGTCACTCCTCCCCCAGCTTATACCTTACAAATCTTCTTACTACAATATTCTCTTTGAACTTGGCCATGACGGAATCCAGATATTCCCTAATCGTTATCTTCTCATCCTTTATGAAGGGCTGTTCTAAGAGGCAGACCTCTTTGTAAAACTTCTCCATCTTTCCCTTAACAATTTTATCAACTACTTTTTTTGGCTTCCCCTTTGCCCCTCCCCTATAGATCTCTTCCTCCTTTCTGACTACCTCTTCTGGCACTTCTTCTCGAATAATGTAAGCAGGATTCAGGGCAGCGATCTGCATGGCGATATCCTTGGCCAGATCTTTGAACTCCTCCGTCCGGGCCACGAAATCTGTCTGAGAGTTTATCTCTAATAAGACCCCGATCTTGCCTCCAGCATGGATGTAGGAGTAGATGAGGCCCTCCTTCGTTTCCTTACCCGCCAATCCTTTGGCGTGAGCCAGACCCTTCTTGCGCAATAGCTCCTTCGCCTTTTTTAAATCTCCCTCTGTCTCCTGTAAGGCCGCCTTACAATCCATGATGGGAGCCAGGGTGGCCTCTCTTAGCTTCTTGACTTGGGCAGCATTAATCTTCACCCCGCCCCTCCTTTTATATTCAAGTAAATAATCTCCATAAAGAAAAAATCTATCATTTCAGGCGTTTTAATCTCGAGATTATTAATTTTACGAGGGGCGGGGTTCACTTTTTAAAACCTTTCTCTTCATTACCCTGGGTCTTTTTCGACTTCTTCTCTTCTTTCTTTTTCTTTTTTGCGGGTTTCTCTGCGACCTCTGCGGTTGCAGGCTTTCCCTCTTTGGGCTTCGCCTTTTTCGCAGGTTTAGCAACTTTCTCCTCAGGTTTGGGTATCTCTTCTACCTTTTTAGGAATCTTCTCTAGTTGTTCGGGAATCTCTTCTTCTACTTTTGCAGGAATCTCTTCTTCTGCCTCTTTCAAAATTTCCGGCCTTCCCTCCAGGATAGCATCCGCCATCTTGGTGCACACCAGAGTAATGGCCCGAATGGCATCATCATTCCCCGGGATGATGTAATCCACCCCCGTAGGGTCACAATTAGTATCTACTAAGGCAACGACCGGTATCTTTAACTTGTTGGCTTCCTTAAGAGCGATTCTTTCCTTATAGACATCGATCAGGATTAGAGCGCCAGGGAGACCATCCATCCCCTTTATTCCTCCCAGAGCACGCCCTAGCTTCTCCTTTTCTCTTAATTTCTTAAGGGTTTCCTTTTTGGTCAGGGAAGAGAACCCTCCTTCCTTCTCTTGAGCCTCTAATCTCTTCAGGTATTCGATATTCTTCTTTATGGTCTGAAAATTGGTGAGTGTCCCTCCCAGCCATCTCTCCGTGACATAGGGCATCCCGCAGCGCTTTGTCTGGCTAAGGATGGCATCCTTTGCCTGCCTCTTGGTCCCCACAAAGAGGAGGGTTCCCCCTTCCTTTGCCAATTCCTTAACGAACTTACAGGCCTCTTCTAACTTCCTCAGAGTCTTCTGAAGATCGATGATATGAATGCCATTCCTCGCCCCAAAGATATATTCCTTCATCCTGGGATTCCACCTCTTGGTCTGATGGCCAAAGTGCATCCCAGCCTCCAAGAGCTCTTTCATAGAGACAACTGCCAAATTACACCCCCCTCTGCCGCCTTTGGCGGAGAAATTCCAAATACCAATATCTAAACATCAAGATACAAGAGACAATAACCAAACAAATTCCAATATCCAAATTTAAATACCCAATGCGCTTCGCTAGCATTGGAGAGAGCATAAATAAAATAATTAAGCATTGCCAAAACAGTTTGGTGATTGGTTATTGGTCATTGAGTATTGTTTGCCCATCCTCCGCAGTAGCAGTGCAACTGCTACGGAGGATGGATATCTTGTTTCTTGGTGTTTGGTTATTAATCGTTTTTGGTTAGAGTTTCGGATTTCTTATTTGAAATTTGTGATTTATTAAGTATACCATTTTCTCTTTTATTTAGCAAAAAAATTTAGGCTCTGGGATGAGCCTTATCATATACCCTCTTTAATCTCTCAGTTGTGAGATGGGTATAGACCTGGGTAGTGGATAGAGAGGCATGGCCCAGTAATTCCTGAATACTTCGCAAATCCGCCCCAGCATCGAGTAGGTGGGTGGCGAAGGAGTGCCTCAGGGTATGGGGGCTTATCTTCTGGGAGAGGGAGGCTTTCTTGATATACTTATCTAAAAGCCTCCTGATACTCCTTGCCGATATTCGTGCACCGGATTTATTTAAAAAGAGTCCCCTCTCCCCTTCTCCTGGATGAAGGGTCTCTCTTCTCCTTAAATAATTATGGAGGGCTTGGGTAGCCTCTGTGCCAAAGGGGGCCAGGCGCTCCTTCCCTCCCTTACCCCATATCTTGGTCACCCCTCCCAAGAGATCGACATCATTCACATTCAGTCCCACCAGTTCACTCACCCTCATTCCCGTAGCATAGAGGAGCTCTAAGATGGCCCGGTCGCGCAGGCCCAGGATGCCCTTCTCGTCTGGAGACTCGAGAAGGGCAAATACCTCTGAAAGCGCCAGGAATTTGGGAAGTTTTTTGGCGATTTTGGGGGTCCTCGTTCCCAGGGCAGGGTTGATCTCCAGATACTCCTCCCTACAGAGAAATCTAAAAAAGGAGCGCAGGGTGGCTAATTTCCTGGCCATGGTGGCGTGGGAAAGCCCCCTCCTCTGTAAGGAAGCTAAGAAGCGCCTAATAGTCAAGTGATCGATATATCTCACTTTAAGAGGTATTTTTTCTTTCTTCAAAAAATTCAAGAAGTCATTGAGGTCAGCAGAGTAACTCTTCAGGGTATGAGGAGAGACGTTCTTCTCTCCTTTTAGATAATTGCTAAACTTGGCAATATATTCTTCCATTTGCTCCTCACTTCGTTCGGATAGTAACCAGTAACCAGGTTACAGTGAATAGAAAAGACTGGTTACTGTTCGCTGGTTACTGTAAACCTCTATTTCACCGATCGCTATTCACTATAGGAACATTCTTTATTGGCACACTTAAGATATCTTCCTTTACTCTTACTATATTTTTCAACTAAAAAAGAGCCGCATTCCGGGCAACCTTTACCTGCTGGTCTATCCCAGGAAAAGAAGTTGCACTCTGGATAGTTACTGCAGCCATAGAAGGTCCTTCTCTTCTTGGTCCTCCTCTGGACTACCTCTCCATCACAGTCCTTCCTAGGACATCTTATTTCCAGAGTGAGTGGTCGGGAATTCTTGCATTTAGGGAAGTTGGAACAGGCTAAGAATTTTCCAAAACGGCCATATTTTATGACCATGGGCGAGCCACATTTCTCACAGATCTTATCTGTCTTCTCTTCAAGTTCTTTCTTTACATATCTCATCTCCCTCTGGGCTCGGGAGAGGTCAGAGGCGAAGGGGCCATAGAAGGAGTGCAAGAGGTCTATCCAGTTCTCCTTTCCTTCCTCTACTTTATCTAACCTATCTTCCATCTGGGAGGTGAACCGGACATTTAAGATATCGGGAAAGCTCTTGACCAGTAGTTCAATAACCGTCTCCCCTAAGGGAGTGGGATGGAAGTTTCCCTTATGGCTCTCAACATAGTCCCGGCTCTTGATGGTCTCCATGATTGAGGCATAGGTTGAGGGGCGACCGATCCCTTCCTCCTCCAGGACCTTGATGAGGCTGGCCTCTGAGTAGCGGGGAGGAGGCTGAGTGAAGTGCTGCCTGGGAAGAACCTCTGATAACTTTAAGGTCTCCTTCTCTTCCAGAGCGGGCAGGAGCTTTTCCTTAAAAATCCTATCTTCTGGATAGAGAGAAAGGAATCCTTTGAATCTCACCCGGGAATTAGAACAGAATAGAGAAAACTTTCCTGCCCTGATGTTAAAGGTCCTCTTCTCCAGTAGGGCCTCTCTCATCTGAGAGGCGAGAAATCTATTCCAGATTAGACCATAGAGCCTCTGCTGTTCAATAGTTAGATGCTCTCTCAATCTTTCTGGAGTGCGATAGCAAGAAGTAGGACGAATGGCCTCGTGGGCCTCCTGGGCCCCTTTCCTACTCCTATAATACCTCGGCTTAGGAGGAAGGCACTCCTGATTAAACTCCTTCCTGATATACCCTCTCGCCTCTTGGATAGCACTCTGAGCCACTCTAAAGGAGTCGGTTCTCATATAAGTAATGAGGCCTACCATCTCCCCGCCCCCGATATCTAAGCCTTCATAGAGCTGTTGGGCAATCCTCATGGTCCTCTTCGCTGAAAAATGAACCCTCCTTGCTGCCTCCTGTTGAAGGGTGGAAGTGATAAACGGGGGGAAGGGAAACCTCTTCTTCTCTCTCTTAGCGATCTTCTCCAGAATAAACTCTTCTTTCGCTAATTGAGAAGATATCTCTTGGGCCTGAATCTGATCAGTAATTTTTACCTTCTTATCCGCAATTTTCTCTAAGTCTACTTCAAAGATTTCTTTACTCTTTCCCTGAAGTTTTGTATGAATTGACCAGTACTCCTCTGGCTTGAAGGACTTGATCTCTTTCTCCCTCTCACAAATGAGTCTTAAGGTCACAGACTGCACCCTCCCGGCGCTAAGCCCCCCTCTCACCTTCCTCCAGAGCAGGGGGCTTATCTTATAGCCCACGATCCTATCTAAGATCCTCCTCGCCTGCTGGGCGTTGACTAACCTCTGGTCCACCTCCCGAGGATGGGCCAAAGCATCCCTAATGGCCTCTCTGGTAATCTCGTGAAAGACGATCCTCTTTACATCATTAGTAGTTTTTTTCAATTCACTATAGAGGTGCCAGGAGATGGCTTCTCCCTCCCTATCCGGGTCAGGGGCGAGGTAAATCCTCTGCATCTTATCCGCTAATTCTTTCAACTTCTCTAAGGCCTTTGCTTTCTTGGGAATGATATGGTAGCGAGGCTGAAAGTCCTTATAGACATCTACTCCCAGCCCCTTCCTGGGCAGGTCTTTAATATGTCCCATAGAGGATTTAACCAGGTATTCCTCTCCCAGGAACTTATTTATAGTCTTTGCCTTGGCTGGTGATTCAACGATGACTAAGGTCTTGGCCATCAATCCAAGTCTCCTTCCCACTTATGATAGGAGTTCCCAAAGACCACCTGGCCAGCGATCCTCTTTATCTCCTCTGGGCCCACCTCCTCACCAGAAGTTAAGGCCTGCTCTATGATCTCTTCTTGCTGAGTGGGGGTGATGAGCCCTGATTCCTGCATCTTGATAAGGAGTCCGTAGGCCTGGGAGGATAACTTCAGCCTCTCCAAATGATGGAGAATCCTCTTGGAGGTAGTGGGTTTGAGCTTCTTCTTGGCCATCCCCTTGGTAATCAAAGAGAATAGCCAATCAAAGGCAGAGTTAATCTCCTCCAGACTGTATCCTTGATCCATTAGACTCTCCACGATCTCAGTCTCGGTCTCCAAGAGGTCCTTTCCATCCAAGACCTCTTTAATGATGAAACTTATGATATCCATTATTCGACTGCGCATGACTTATTCCTTTCTAATAAAATTTTTTCCGGCGAGTTCCTTAATCAGGCCCTTTATCTGAAGATTGGTCAAAACGACCATTGTCTTCCGGGCAGGTAACTTACTCTCCTGGATGAGGAGATCGATATACCTCGGCTCCTGAGTTATCAGATTATAAATAATCTCTTCCTCCTTTGACAAGACAGGGCTGGGGAATCCTTTAGTCCCGTTCTCTTTTTTCTTGCGAATCTCAATTAAAGGTCTCAGTTCCTCTAAGATATCGTCGATATTTTCTACTAACTTTGCCCCTTCCTTTATCAGGTTATGGGTTCCCTTGCTATAGGGAGAGGTGGTGGAGCCGGGAACAGCAAAGACTTCCCTTCCCTGCTCCAGGGCGAGACGGGCAGTAATGAGTGCTCCCGACCTCTGGGCGGCCTCAACGATTATTACTCCTATGGAGAGGCCGCTTATTATCCTATTTCTCTTAGGGAAGTTTCCAGCAAAGGGCCTGGTGGCAAAAGGAAATTCAGTAATTACTGCTCCAGATGAGGCAATTCTCTCCTCAAGCGCCCTATTCTCTGGTGGATAGACAACATCTATTCCACATCCTAGGACAGCGATGGTTCTCCCTCCTACGGCCAAGGCGCCCTTGTGAGCCTCAGAGTCAATTCCCCGGGCCATACCGCTTATTATGGTTATTCTCTGGGCCGCCAGTTGAGCGGAGAGCCTCTGGGCGGTTAACCGGCCATAAGTCGTGGCTCTTCTGGAGCCCACAA
>JAUXAI010000013.1 GCA_030619985.1 bacterium
AAAATGACAAATCAAAATGTAAAGTTTAAGAAACTTTTGAATTTTAGTATGTAACTTTAATTTTTAATATTTAATATTTGATTTTCATCTGCTAATCTGCTTGCCCGCACCTTTTTAGCATTCATAAAGGCATTATTTAAGTATTCAAGAAATTCTGAATATTTAAAAGGTGCGGGGTGAAATTGCCGAACGAGGTGAGGCCTATCTTGTATCCCTTTATCCTTCTCTTAGGTCGCCCAGGATGCGGGAAGAGCATAATCTATGAGATGCTCACTGAGAGGTTAAAAAAACGAGGGCTAGCCAAGGAGTTTATGAGGATAGACGACTTCCCCATCCTAAAAGAACTCTTTGATAAGGATGTCCATTTCAAGAGGCATAGGAAAAAAGCCGGGGGTTTTGAGGTCACTGACTGGAGCATTGTGGATGAGGTATTGAAGGTAGTGAATGAGAGGATGAAGAGATTAGAGAAAGAGAATAGGATGATCTTCGTTGAGTTTGCCCGGAATAACTACCTTCAGGCCTTAAATAATTTCACTCCAGAGGTTTTGAAAAAATCCCTCATCCTCTATATCTTCGCTCCCTACCAGATCTGTTATCAGAGGAATATCAAGAGGTTTCAGGAAAAGGGGGGAGAGGACCTGGACAGTCATATCGTCCCTCCCGATCTTATGGAATCCTATTATAAAGAGGACGACTTCGAAGAACTCCTCTTGGAGTCTGAAGAGAGGCTTAAAGGGGCCTCACCCCTCCCCCTCATAGTCATTGATAGCCGAAAGACAGGAAGAGCAAGATTAGAACCAGAGATAGAAAAGGCAGTAAAGGCTCTGGAGAAGATAATAAAAGAGCAGGGGTGACAAGGGTTTTAACCCCTGTTACCCCTGTAGCCCCTATTCCCCCTGTAACCCTTGACAAATTGAAGAAGGCGTTAGATGAGAGGAGTGATTGATAGAATTGAGGAGGGGATTGCGGTCATCGAACTTGAGGATAGGTCTCAGGTTCTCTTTCCTGCCAAGAGCCTCCCCAAGGGAGCAGGAGAGGGAAGTGTCTTGAGGATTGATATTACTTACGATGCCAAAGCGACCAAGAGACAGAGAGAGAAGATCAAAAAACTCCAGGAGAAACTACTAAAGAGATCCCGCAGCTAATAGCGTCACTACTTTTATTTGACAAATGTAAATAAATATGATAACATAAAAGAAAAGTTGACAAGGTATAAGGATACAAGTTAGTGAAATAGGTGGATTAGTTAGAATAGGGGTGTAATCCAACTATTTTCCTTATTAACTTATCAACTAGTCAACTTGTTGACCGATTCAAATTTTAAGGAGTGGTCAGTTGGTAGAGGCGAGACAGAGAACCATGGAAAGGATATTAACCTCAAGCGGGCTCCTCACTCAGGATCAGCTCAATACCGCCCTTGAAGAGCAGCGCAAGGAGAAGGGGAGGCTGGAGAAGGTCATCGTGCGCCTGAAATTAGCTACCATGGACCAGATCCTGGATCTCATCGCTACTCAGATGGGGATGAAGAGGATAAAATTGGAGGATTATAAGTTCACTGAGGAGGCCCTGAAGGCCATCTCAGCAAGGACCGCCCACCTCTATAAGGTCATTCCCTTAAAGAAGACCAAGAAGACCCTCACCGTGGCCATGGCTGATCCCTTCGATATCCGCTCTTTAGACGATCTCTCTCTTCTATTGGACTGTAAGGTGAAGGGGATGGTTGCTTCTGAGGATGAGGTGATGAAGGCCATTGAGAGGAATTATGGCCTGGTTGAGGAGTCTGTAGAAGAGATGGTGGCTGGCATGGGGGAGGAGTTAGAGGTAATACATGAGGAGGAGGGAGCAGAAGAATTAGAAGAGATCGCGGATGAAGCCCCCATCATAAAACTGGTCAGTCTCATCATCCTACAGGCCCTGAAGGAGAGGGCAAGCGACATCCATTTAGAGCCCTTTGAGAAGACATTTAAGATAAGATATAGGATAGATGGGGTATTGCACGAGAAGACCCCTCCCCCAAAGCGCTTCCAGGCCCCTATGCTTTCCAGGATAAAGATCATGGCGGGAATGAATATCGCGGAGAGAAGGCTTCCCCAGGATGGGAGGATCATGCTCAAGATGCTGGGCCGGGATATTGACCTGAGGGTCTCTTCCTTTCCCTCTCTCTTCGGGGAGAGCATCGTCATGAGGATCCTGGATAAGTCATCTGTTATGCTCGGCCTGGGGGAGATGGGCTTCTTATCCGACCATGAGGAGCTCTTTGATTCCCTGATCAGGAGGCCCAATGGAATCATGCTGGTCACTGGGCCTACGGGGAGTGGAAAGACCACTACTTTGTACGCCGCGCTCAATAAGATCAATACCACGGATGTCAAGCTCATTACTGTAGAGGATCCAGTAGAGTACCACGTCTCTGGGATAAACCAGACCCAGGTGAGGCCCAAGATTGGTTTAACCTTCGCCAGGTGCCTGCGTTCCATCTTACGTCAGGCACCGAACATCATCATGATCGGTGAGATAAGGGATGTGGAGACGGCAGAGATCGCCATCCGGGCCTCCCTAACCGGACACCTCGTCTTCTCTACTTTACATACCAACGATGCCCCTTCTGCTGTCACCCGTCTGGTGGATATGGGGGTAAAGCCCTTCCTGGTCGCCTCTAGTGTGGCCGGGGTCATGGCCCAGAGATTGGTAAGGACCATCTGTCCTGAGTGCCGGGAGGCCTATGAGCCGAGCACCAAAGACCTACTTCTCTTAAATAAGAAGAAAAAAGAAGACCTGAAAGAAGGGAAATTATATAGAGGGAAGGGATGTATGGCCTGCGCCCGTACCGGCTATCGGGGAAGGACCGGGATCTTTGAGGTCATGCCCGTTACTGATAGGATAAGGGACCTCATCCTGGAGAAGGCCCCATCCACTGTGGTCAAGGCAAGAGCCAGGGAGGAGGGGATGAGGACCTTGAGGGAGGATGGCTTCCTGAAGGTAGCCATGGGCCAGACCAGCATTGATGAGGTATTGAGGGTAACCCAGGCAGACATCGAATAAGAAGTAACAAGTAACAAGTAACAATTAACAAGTAACAATTGTTCATTGTTCAATGTTCATTGTTCAATTCCGACGAACGAAGTGAGGAGGTAAAGAGATGTTGGAAGTGGAGAAGCTCTTACAGATGGTCGTGGATCGCAATGCCTCTGATCTACATATTCACGTCGGTCGGCCACCAGTACTGCGCATCGATGGGAAATTACATCCTCTGGATACGAAGCCCCTGAAGCCAGAAGATACTCAATCGTTTATGGAGGCCCTCTCCCCCCAGAGATACCAGGAGCAGATAAAGGAGATGGGATCGGCCGACTTCGGCCATACCTTCAAGGATCAGGGAAGGTTCCGGGTCTGCATCTATCGCCAGACGGGGTCGGTAGCCGTCTCTATGAGACTCATCCCCACCAAACTCCTTACCTTAGAAGAACTGGGCCTTCCCGCTTCTGTTAAGGACCTCTTGTATCGGCCGCGGGGGCTCATCTTAGTTACCGGGCCCACGGGAAGCGGAAAGACGACCACCTTGGCCACTATGGTCGATATCATAAATTCTGAGCAGGATCGCCACATCATCACTGTCGAGGACCCTATAGAATACTACCATCCCCATAAGATGAGTGTCGTCACCCAGAGGGAGGTAGGTATAGATACCCCCTCCTTTGCCGAGGCCCTGGTTCGTGGCCTTCGTCAGGATCCGGATGTCATTCTGGTGGGAGAGATGAGGGACTTGGCAACCATTGAGGCCGCCATCACTGCCGCAGAGACCGGCCACCTGGTCTTCGCTACATTGCATACCAACTCTGCTTCTCAGACCGTGGATCGGATCATAGATGTCTTTCCTCCTGACCAGCAGGAGCAGATCAGGATGATGCTCTCCGTCTCTCTGGTAGCGGTCTTCTGCCAGCAACTCTTACCCAAGGCAAGCGGTAAGGGAAGGGTGGCGGCCTTTGAGATCATGATGGTTACTCCGGCCATTGCCAATATGATCCGGGATATGAAGACCCATCGGATTCTATCCGCCATCCAGACCGGAACCAGATACGGGATGAAGACCATGGACCAGTCCCTCTTCGAGCTCTATCAGAGGGGACTGATAACCTATCAGGACACGATGACCAGGTGTCACGATAAGGAAGAGATGCAGAAGCTCATTCAGGAGAAGAGATAATGGCAGAGAGAAGACCAAGGAGAATTCCTCCTGCCCCTGCTTTTCAACAAAGACCCTTAGGAGAGATACTGAAGGAAGTCAAGGTCATTACAGAGGAAGAATTGAATCGCGCCCTGCAGGAGCAGAAGAGCACCCATGAGAGGCTGGGCAAGATATTGATTAAGAATAACTATGCCACAGAGGAAGAGATATTAGATGCCTTAGGAAAGCAGTTCGGCATGGAGGTGATAAGCCTTAAGGATCATAAGATAGATGAGAGCATTTTAGATAACATCTCTCCCCCTTTCGCCCATCTTTATAAGGTAATGCCCATTGAGAGGAAGGGGGATGTTTTGACCGTGGCCCTCGCTGATCCCCTGAACGTCCATGCCTTAGATGACCTGCGCCTCATTATCGATGGTCAGGTGAAGCCGGTCATCGCTTCCGAGGATGAGGTGATGAAGGCCATAGAGAAGTACTATGGGGTAGGGGAGGAGACGGTAGAGCAGATGATAGAGTCCATGAGCGGAGGGGTGGTGGCAGAAGTAATGGAGGAGGCACCAGAGGAGGATATCGCGGACCTCAAGAGGATGGCCTCTGAGGCCCCCATCATAAAGCTGGTCAACCTCATCCTGATGCAGGCCATAAAGGATCGGGCCTCTGATATTCACATCGAGCCCTTTGAGGATACTCTCAAAGTGAGGTATCGGGTGGATGGGGTATTGCATGAGATCGCCCCCCCTCCCAAGCACCTCCAGGCAGCGATTATCTCAAGGTTTAAGATTATGGCCGATCTCAATATCGCAGAGAGGAGGCTTCCTCAGGATGGGAGGATAAGGATCGTCATGGGAGGGAGGGAGATCGACCTAAGGGTCTCCTGTCTCCCCACCATCTTCGGGGAGAGCGTGGTCATGAGGGTCCTGGATAAATCAGCCATCATGGTAGAACTTGAGCAACTCGGCTTCTCGAAAGGAATAGAGGAGCAGCTAAAGGAGCTCATTCATCGTCCAAACGGGATCGTATTGGTTACCGGGCCCACGGGCTGCGGGAAGACCACCACCCTCTATGCCTCCTTGGCCAAGATAAATAGACCGGACCTGAAGATCATAACCCTGGAGGACCCGGTGGAGTATCAGCTCCACGGGATCATCCAGGAGCCCATCAACCCCAAGATAGGCCTCACCTTTGCTCGGGGCCTGAGGCACATCCTGCGCCAGGATCCGGATGTCATCTTAATAGGAGAGATAAGGGATCTGGAGACCGCTCAGCTTGCGGTTCAGGCCTCTCTCACCGGTCACTTGGTCTTCTCTACCTTACATACCAACGATGCCCCGGGAGCCATCACTCGCTTAATCGATATGGGGATCGAGCCCTTCTTAATGACCTCCACCTTAGAGGCCATCTTAGCCCAGAGGCTGGTGAGAACCATATGCAAGAAGTGCAAGGAATCCTATACTCCGGATCCCAGGGTAGTGAGGGATATTGGATTGACTGAAGAGGATATTAAGGGGGTCAAATTCTATAGAGGGAAGGGATGCCCGGAATGTGCCCATACCGGCTATCATGGTCGTAGCGCCATCGCAGAGCTTTTAATTATGAATGATCCTCTGAGGGAACTAATTCTGACCCGGGCCTCAACATCGGCAATAACTGCCAAGGCCAGGGAGACCGGGATGGGCAGCCTGTTCGAGGATGGCTGGAGGAAGATAATAGCGGGAGAGATGACCATAGAGGAACTTGCCCGGGCAACTACTGCAGAGGAAGAAACCCTCCCAGAGGAGAAGCCTCCCGAGGAAGAAAAGCCACCCGAGGAAGAGAAGTCGCCCGAGGAAGAAAGCAAACCAGAACAATCTTAAAGCACGGATTAGCACGGATGTGAGATACGGATGGGCACGGATAATCAGTGCTAATCAGTGTTAATATCTGTGATAATCAGTGTACCGAACAGAGTGAGGTGAGAGATGGCCACTTTTGCTTATAATGCCCTGGATAAGGCAGGGACAGAGGTAGCAGGAACCTTAGATGCCGATAATGAGGGGCTCGCCCTAGGGAGACTCAGGGACATGGGCTATCTCCCCCTGGAGGTCAGAGAGGAGAAGGTAACCAAAGGTGGAATATTAGATACCTTCTTAGGAATGTTTGCGGGCAAGAGAGTAAAAGGAAAAGATATCGTAACCTTCACCAGGCAGCTCTCCACCCTCATCGACTCTGGACTTCCCCTGCTGCGTAGCCTCACTGTTTTAGGCGAACAGACAGAGAACCCCAATCTTAAGGTCCAGATAAAAGATATCGGCGCGAGCGTTCAGGGAGGGAGCACCTTCTCCGATGCCTTAGCCAAGCACCCCAGGACATTTAACAAACTCTATACTAACATGATCAAGGCTGGTGAGGCAGGAGGGGTCTTAGAGGTCGTCCTGGCCCGGCTGGCGGAGTTCAGTGAGAAAGATCAGGCAGTGAGGGCCAAGGTGAAGGGGGCCATGGTCTATCCCGCCCTGGTCATTATGGTGGGAGTAGGGGTAGTCCTCTTCCTAACCATTGCTATCATCCCCACCTTCGTCGGAATGTTTGAGGAGGTTGCTCTAACCCTTCCTCTTCCCACAAGGATCATGATGGTGATAAGCGACTTCTTGAGGGGCTTCTGGTGGGTGAACCTCTTGGCCATCCTGGTCCTGATTGCTGTCTACAGAATGTGGGTGAGGAAGGAGGGGGGGAGGTATCAGGCAGATAAGATCAAACTCAGGATACCCATCTTGGGAGAGCTGGTGAAGAAGAGCGCCCTCTCCCGGTTCGCCCGCACCTTAGGAACCCTGATTACCAGTGGGGTCCCCATCTTACAGGCCCTCTTAATTGTAAGAGATACCGCAGGGAATGAGGTGATAGCTCGGGCCATGGTGGCAGTCCATAATAGCATAAGGGAAGGGGAGTCCATTGCTGGTCCTTTAGGGAAGAGCCCGGTCTTCCCCCCTATGGTAGTCCATATGATCGCCGTGGGTGAGGAGACGGGCGCCCTGGATAACATGCTCATAAAGGTCTCCGATGCCTACGACCGAGAGGTAGATACTACGGTGGCCGCCTTAACCAGCGTCTTAGAGCCTATCCTAATACTGGGCATGGGGTTAGTGGTGGGCTTCATCGTAATCGCCATGTACCTTCCCATCTTCCAGATGAGCGCCATGGCAGGCTAACGGCAATGGAATTGCCGAGTAGGGGAATATAAAAGTAGGGGCAAGGGTTAAGGCAAGGTAGTAGGTTTGGTAAGGGTTAAGTGTTAAAAGACCAACTACCTAACCTAACAACCAAACCAACAACCTAACCGTAACCGAGCAACTTTTGACTTATCAACTGATTAACTAATCAACTTGTCAACTTAATTAAGGGGGGAAATGATGAAGAGAATAAGGTGGCTGATCCCTGTTGTTTTGATTCTTCTTCTGGCCCTAATCCTGGGGGGCTATTACTACTACAATTTTATAAAGGCTCCTCTTCCTTCTCAAGTGATAGAGAGGGCAAGGGCCAAAGAAGAGAAAGAGGTCCTGGTCATCGGAAGGGTGCCCGCAGAGAACGTGGTAAGACTTTTAAAGAGGTCCCAACCCTTGATCAGATACTTAGAGAAGGAACTGGGTATGAGGGTGAGGTTCCAGTTCGCAAGGGACTATGAGGCCATGATTAAAGGGATGGAGAAGAAGATCTATGATCTGGTTCATCTGGGACCCAAGTCTTATGTTAAGGGACATGGACGAGCAGGCTATTACGCCATCCTGAAGCCCATCCGTCACGGCTCAGCTACCTACAGATCAATGATCATTGTGAGGAAGGATTCTGGAATCAATACCTTAAATGATTTGAGAGGTAAGACTTTCTGCTTCACGGATAAGGAGTCTGCCTCTGGCTACCTCTATCCTAAGGTTCTTCTCCTAAAGAAAGGGATTGGCCCGGATAAGGACTTTAAAAGAGTATTCTTTACCGGGACCCACGATGGAGTGGTCTTGAATGTCTATCATAAAAACTTTGCTGCCGGGGCCTGCTTCGATGATGCCCGGAAGAGCACCTTCCGGGAAGAGCCGGAGAAGATAGAGGAATTAAGGATAATTGCCCGCACTCCACCCATATCGAATGAGCCCTTTGCCGTAAGACCTGACCTGGATAAGAAGTTAGTGAAGAAGATATCTAAAGCCTTCTTAAAGTTAGGCTAGTCGCCAGAAGGAAGAAGGATCCTGGAGGCCCTCTATCCTGGAACGGGACTTGAAGGATATGCAGAAGCAAAAGATTCTGACTATGATGTAGTAAGGGAGATGGAGAGGCTCCTTGAGGAACATTGAAAAATGCAAAATGCAAAATGTAAAATTAAAAAGTAAGAATCAGCAAATACTAGAAAATCCTTGACAAATAGAAATTTACTATGATATTATATACACAGATAATCACAGATTCTTTACGGATGGTCACAGATAAATCCGTGCTAATCCGTTTCCAATCTGCGGTAATCTGCGTTTAATACGCTAACGCAGTATGCCCAAACAAAAATCTGCGTATGAGAGGAGGTGAGAAGAGATGAAGAGAGAGAAGGGTTTTACGCTGATTGAGTTGATGGTGGTAGTAGTCATCATCGGGATCTTAGCTGCCGTTGCCCTACCAAGGTTCATGATGCAGCAGAGGAAGGCTAAGGAGGGAGCTGCCTGGGCAGACCTGGATAGCATGACCACGGCCATGGAGATGTACTACCTGGACTGCGACACCTATCCCCTGCCTGCTGCAGCTAGCACCCAGGAGACCGCAGCCCTCGCTGATTTGACAGTCGATAGCGGCGATAGTGGTTGGGCAGGACCCTACATGAAGTTCAGAAGGGCCACGGGCAACATTCCAGATGATCCCTGGGATAATCCGTATGAGTATGAGGCCGATTCTACTACAACAGCTAGTGTGTACACCCTCTGGTGCGTGGGTGGAAACTATGAAGGTGCTGTTAATTACTCTGCAGTCTATGTCAACCCTGGTTGGTTCAAGAGTCCTTAAAGTGCCTGCCTGTCGAAGTCCGGTGAAGACGGTCCGTCTGTCGGAGACGGACGGAGGCAGGGAGGTTTCCATTTGAAGATAAAACCCCGCCCCGATGTATCGGGACGGGGGCAATCATACATAACAGTTGGCCAGTTTCGGCTAAAAAATTAAATATCAAAAATCAAATATCAAAATGACAATCCAAAATGTAAAAATTTTGCATTTTAATATATAATTTTGATTTTTGCACTTTAAATTTTGATATTTTAATTATCAACCGATTAACGTAACCTCTATATTATGAATAAAAGAAATGGTTTCTCTATAATAGAGTTATTGGCTGTAATATTTATTATTGCTCTTATGGCCCTGGCGGCCTTTGCTATATTCAAGAATTTCAGGGAGACGACGAGCGTCAGGGTAGCGGCCAGGGATGTGGTGAACATCATGCGCCTTGCCCGGCAGAAGGCGGTTACCGAGAGAGAACCCTATCTTGCAGTCTATGACTGTAATAATGAAACCATCTGGGTCCAATCCTATTCCATCTATATTACTTCAGGAAAGAATCCGGACTTTGGCACGGAGCAAGCCCTCCCCGATATGGCAATCATCGCCCGGGTCAAAGCAGGCACGGGAGGCCAAGCATCGAACCCTGGCACTCCAGATCCAAATCCAATGGATGCAGCAGACACCGGGACGGCTTATCATAAATTCTCACCCAAAAGCACGGTTACCGCGGGAAGTGTTTGGTTAAAAGACAAAGGGCTCAAGAACTTCTATAAAGTAACGCTTAAATCCCCGACAGCCCGGGCAAGAATCTATGATAGCTGGGAAGATTAAGGGATGAAACGGAGAAGGGGAGAAACGGAGAAGGGGAGAAACGGAGAAAAAAAGAAGCTCATCGATTCCCCGTCTCCCCGTTTCCCCGATTCAAAGAAAGCGGGATTCACCCTTCTGGAGGTCATGGTTGCTGTGATTGTCCTGGGTTTTGGCCTCTTGGCCATTATGCACCTCTTTCCCATTGGCCTCAGGGCAAGCAAGATATCCCAGGATACCACGGTGGCCTCCTTTCTGGCCCAGGCAAAGATAGAGGAGTTAAAGAATACTGGATGGAGTCAGATAGCGGGAGGCACGGAGGCTTACGGAGGAATAACCGACTATCCAGAATTCAAACGGGTAACAACCATTGACAATGTAGAGATCACGGATCCCGGGCTCAAAAGAATAACGGTTGAGGTCTTCTATAAGCCCTATGGTGGGGAGCGAAGCGTAAAGCTGGTTACTCTCTTTACTGATTATTCGAAAAAGATGTAATAAAATATAGAAAGTGAGAAAGTGACCAGGTGAGAAGGTGACCGGTAATCAGGTAATCAGGCTATCAGATAATCAGGAAGAGGAAGAAAGGGGAAAGATCACCGATACCCCGGTTCTCCGATTCCCCGATTCAAAAAGAATGGGAGTTACCCTTGTTGAGCTTCTGGTCGCAGTTGCCTTACTTTCTCTGTTAATGGTTGCTTTCTATACTGTCTTTAAGATGGGAACCAAGGCCTATAAGACAGGAGAGGAAAGGGTAGAACTAATCCAGAATGCAAGAATTGCCTTTGAGAGAATGGTGAATGAGATCAGGCAGGCCCTACCCGATGTGAGTGGCGATGCACCAGATGTTGTCTTTGAACTCGGGGAAGGAGGATCAGCGAAGGAGGGCCGCTGGATTACTTTCTATGCTCCCATAGATGGAGTGGAAGGAGCGGAAAGGATTCAGTTCTCCAGGTACTCTGGTGAGCCGGGGGTGGGGAGCGAGACCTATACCCTTTATAAGAGAGTGCTCAATCCTCCTTATCAAACAAGTGAGGGAAGTTATAGTTTACGTAGTGCTGGTTCCCAACCAATAACTGCCGCCATGCCCGGTACAGAGGGTATTGTCTCCTATCTCTACTTTAATGATCGACCACCGGCATCCCGTGTCGGGATGATAAAAGTTACTCTGACGGTCAAAGCCGATCCTACAGATGCCAACGATCCCGGGACCACCTTGCACGCCATGGTCAAGGCGGGCATCCGCTATGGAGAGGATTTAACTGGGGGCTTCTGATGGGAGAAAGGGGTGTTGCCGTGATTATGGCCATGTGGCTCTTGGCCGTCTTAGCCATCATCGGCACCACCTTCATCTTTATGATGCGTTTAGAACCCATCATCGCCCGAACCCATCGGGACGATATGAAGGCCATGTATATCACCCAGGCCGGGATAGACCATGCGGTCTATTGGCTAAGAAGGGATACAGATCTTACCATTGACTCCTTCAAGGAGGATTGGGCGACCTTCTTCAGTGGCTCGGCTGTTGATAACGATGGGGATGGGGAGATGGATTCCAAGTGGATTACTTTGACGGATGAGGATGGAAATATCTTTGGTTACTATGCAGTATTGATAAACGATGAAGCAGGGAAGGTGAGCCTCAATAACCCATTAGCAGATAATAGTCCCTGGAAGAACCTTCTGGATGGGCTGCCACCAGAGTTAGATATAGGCACTACAAAAGTCAATAATATCGTTAACTATCAGAAAGGCACTTATGGGCCCTTTGAGACCCTTGACGAATTAGCCTGCGTTTATGACATAAGTGAAGAGAGTCTCTCAGTCTATCATCAGGTGGCAAAGGTACATCATAAAGGCTTTCCTACAAACCCTACCACCTTCCGTCTTCCCATAAATGTCAATACGGCAAATGAGAAGGCCCTGAAGGCTGCCTTTGGCAGGAATCAGAGTGGAACTCCTGGCTATGCCATACTGAAAGTAACTGAGACGAATATCGACCGGGTAGTGACAGCAATCCTTGCCTATCGTGCTGGAGCAGATGGCATAGAGAGGACAGCAGACGACAACCCCTTTGATGGTGTGGATAGTTATGATGGCGACCAACAAGGCAATCCTACGACCATCCCTGGGGATGGCATCTCCGAGGACAACTTCGGAACCATCTCTACAGACCTCGATCCCGCTGGGGGAAACTTTCCCGGCGCTACTGTCGAGGAGCGGACCAGAGAAGAGTTTAATACCCTGATTAACTATATCCGGGCCTTTGGCTATCCCTCTGGCTCAGATAAGATAACAAAAGCCTATGTCCGGGATAATATCAAGGATAACTTCGATGTGGGAGTGGATTACGACAATTATGATTCCAATACCGATGTAGATGGAAACCAGGATAACCACTACCAGTGTCCAGTATTAGAATGTAAAGCAGTAGTGGCAAGCACCACTATCACCTGTCCCGTCTGTGGAGCAAGTATTACCCCGAAAGAGATAAGGAATGAAATTGATAGGAATGAGACGGATGAGAAGTATGAGCCCGGCCTCTGTCCCAATCATAATGGCTGTCCCATGGGCGGAAAAGTGATGAGCATAGATTCAAATGTCTGTCCCATCTGTGGAGTAAGCGTCACCCCTACTGCCTATGACCCTCTGGACTTCAGTGCTGACCCTGAGACCTATACCACAAACTTCTCCTTTAACAATAGTCCTACTGGCCCTCCCATGTCCCATAATGACCAGTTCTTTGAGATAATCTCAACCGGAAAGTATGTCTCCCCATCCGGTCAGGGGACCCTGAAGAGGATCAGGATCATTATAAACAGGGGAAAGGCTACCCCGGCGATTGAAGGCAAAATCTTGTACTACAAAGAAATCCCGGAGGACTGATAAATAACAATGCAAAATGAAAATTTTACTTTTTACCTATCAACTTATTAACTTATTGACTTGTCAACTTATCAACTTGTCAACTAATCTGGGGAAGACCGTGCTAAAGAATAGAAAGGGGTTCAGTCTTATAGAAATGATGGTGGTAGTAGTCATCATTGCCATTGTCATGGGGGGGGTACTCTTCTACGGCCAGGGGACCTACCGCAGGACGAGCGTCAAGAATGCTGCCCGGGATATCGCTTCTTTAATGAGACTGGCCAGTAGCAAGGCATTGAGCGAGAGGATATATTATAACCTGGTCCTTGACCTGGACAATGAGAACTGTTACCTTGAAAAGTATGGTCCCGGTCCTGACGGGGTCTGGGAGAACGTTGTGATCGGAGGAGCGCTGGCAAAAGATTATATGAGCGATAATACTACTGAGACAGATGGTAGCCCGGGAGCGAGTAAGAAGATGCCTAGGGCAGTGGATATAGACAATGTCGATGGGACGAGTAGCGGAGAAGTGGAAATAACCTTCACCTTGAAAGAGACGGTGGTGAATTGTAGTGACCCCCCGGCTACCCCAGATTATGTTGTCTATCTTGACGATAAGATAACGGGAAGCGTCCAATACAAGGTGGCTGTTGATAACGATACTGCTCGGGTGAAGATATACAGTTCCTGGTGAGACGCGAATAGACGCGAACTGTAAAGCATGGAAGGAAGTAATAAACGCGAATAATCGCGAATAAAAAAGGCAGGTGGGGAAGGAGGAATTTGTGAAACGGAGAAAGGGGGAAAGGGAAAAAGGGGGAAGATCACCGATTCCCCGACCTGTCCCGTTGGAAGCCAAAGGCTTTCCTTCGGGGTTCACCGATTCACCGATTCATTTTCAAACGGGGTTTACCATTCTCGAGGCCATGATCGCTCTGGTCATCCTCTCCATTGCCCTTTTAGCCCTTTTACGCGTCATGCCCGTGGGGATAAAAGGGAGCAAGTTAGCGGAGGAGACAACCATCGCCACCATGCTCGCCCAGAGGAAGATTGAGGAAATAAGGGCAGCGGGATATCCTGATGCAGCCACTACAAACGGCACTTTCGCTGCTCCAGATAATAATTTCGACTGGGAGATGACGGTTAACTCTTACATAACTAACCTGAGGGATCTCTCCCTCTCCATCTATTGGCCAGCGGCTAGCGGGAGCCCGGGAGATAGGAGTGGCCAGCGCTGTGTGGGGATCAAGACCTATGTGGCTGATTATAGTAAATAGATTTAGAGAGGCGTCCTTATGCTTAAGAATGAAAAGGGATTAACCCTACTGGAACTTATGGTGGCCCTGGTCATCACCGCCCTTTTAGGCATGGCCATCTACAATGTCTGTAAGATGGCCATGGATGCCTGGCAGAAGGGGGAGGCCCGGACCCAGGTATATCAGAATATGCGCATCGCCTTAGATAGGATGAGTGAGGAGATTCGGAGTGCCATAACCCTTGACCCCACCTATAATCTTTCTCCCAATGATGACATCTACTTCGATGGAACTTCAACCACCCTGAACTTCATATCCATCGCCCATGCACCCATTGGAAATTATTATGATAGCAACTTCGCTACCAATGAATTGGTCTTTGACTGCTGCGAGATTGGCTATAGACGCTTGGGAACGAGCATCCTCAGGAGGAAACAGGAGAAGAATGTTCCGGATGACAATATCACTACTGGAGGCTCGGAGAAGGAACTGGTTACCCATATTACAAGCCTGGGCTTCAGATACTCTTCAGATGGCTCGAGCTGGGATACCGAGTGGTTAGAGGCAAAGACTGAGACCGATGGGTTGCCCAAGATTGTGGAAATTAGCATTACCGCTGAGTCTGAGAGTGCCCGATATCCAAATACAAAGACCTTCTCCACCTATGTCTATCTCTCTGGAAGGTAAGGAAGGTGCGGAGTGAAGTTATTTAAAGAGATTAGAGAGAGAAAGGGGATTGCTCTTATTATGGCCCTCTGGATAATGACCATCCTCTTAGTGGTTGCGGCCTCCTTTGCCTTTATGATGAGGACTGAGGTGAAGATGGCCAAGAATTACCGTGATGGAATGAAAGCCCACTATCTTGCCTTAGCCGGCGTAGACCATGCCATCGCCATGATCCAGAATGATGGGGGAGATGTTGACCATCTCTACGAGGCCTGGTTCACCACTTTTGCTACGGGCTTCGATCATGTAAATGTCACCTGGGATGAGCGGGTCTTTACCTTTGGAGACGGAACCTATGCCGTAAACCTATCGGATGAGAATAGTAAGTATAACCTCAACTATCCCAACCGTTCCGGGTTAAAGTTCCTGGTGAGCCTGGATCAGGGTTCAAACCCATCCGTTATCTGGCAGGGGAAGATATGCGGGATTAAGGACTATGTAGATTCGGATGAAGACGTCCAGGATTGGGGGGGTACGGATAGAGGATATGAAGGCACCGGGGTCGAGAATAAGCCTTTCGATACGGTATATGAGATACAGAAGGTGAGAGGTTATACGGCCGGCGGCGGCTATGGGATAATCAAAATAAACGATGGCTTCTGGGCCGGCGGCAAAATATATGATAACCCTCTGGATCCACCTTCTGTTGGCTCACGGGGCCAGCAGAGCGACATGACCGTCTATTCTCAGGACCAGAATACCCAGGTCGATGGTAGCCCAAGAATAGAGATTAAGGACGCCGGTCAAACCACCTTTGAAGAAGATATTGGCTTCCCTCCTGATGAAGCATCCGCCATAGCCACTGCGTCTGATAAGTTTGCTGACTATCCCGATCCCTATCCCTGGATGACCGAGGACATAGACGATTGGCAAGGGATTGGAGCACCGGGATGGTATGATCCTCCTGGTAAGGTTAATCTTGAAGTTGATGTTAACATTCCATCGATGATATTGGCGGCAGATAAGATGACCGCGGGCAACTACGATAGTGGCATCATCAAAGGAGCGATTAATATCAATACTGCCACCCTCTATGGCCTAAGAGGCCTCCTCATGATTGATGTGGTCAAGGGGCAGGCCATCATCGATACCCGACTACGACAAGCAGACGGGGGGATAACCTGTAAGGGGCCAGATGGGGAAATAGGCGGCGGTGACGATGACTATCTTGAAAACATTGAACTTCCAGATACCACACCTCCTTATACTGGTGACCCTCGGGGAACTCCCTACTTCGCCAATCGGGGGGAGATAATGATGGTAGACCCGGGAGGAGGCTTACCAACAATAAAAAGATATGACTTTTGTTTCTTCGGGGATATAGTGACCGTGAGGACGAATCGCTTCCGGATCTACTCCACAGGGAAGGTGGGCATTGACGGGAATAGTGATGGCGACCTTGAGGATAGTGTAGATACCGTCTTTGCTTCCCGAAAGATTGAGGCGGTCGTTGATCGGGATGGAGATCAGAATGGGACGCCGGGGGATATAAAGGTTCTCTACTGGTCAGAGAAGGTCTTTGCGGATTGAAAACGCGGAGACGCGAATCAACACGAATCTGAAAAAACGCGAATTATCGCGAATAAAGAAAATACAGATAAGCATCTCAAATAATTTATAAGGGGAATGGGAAAAGTGAAGATATTTAAACAAATAGCAACGACCTTTTTTGTTTTGTGCTTAGCCTTAGTAGTATCTTCTAATAATGTTTCATTATCTAAGAATCCAGATGTTGCTCCAAAAGTAAGTATTACCTCACCACAGGATGGAGCAACAGTTAGTGAAGATACACTTAATGTTGTAGTTAGCTTCGGCCCTAAAGAAAAGGGAAAAGGAAACGTGAGATATATTGAACTTGGACTCGATGGGCTCTTGGCAGCAGAGTATGAAAACCCAGCAAATATCAAGGAAGGGACACATACCTTCAGCATAGATATAAAAGACCTCTCCTTAGGAGAACATTTCCTTCAGGCCTTTGCCTATTTAGCAGAAAAGAGGGCAGGACATAAAGGAGTCTCTGAGGTTATTACCTTTACTCTGGAACCCCTTCCCCCCGTTCCTCCAGAAGAGGTTTGGAATAATATGAAGAGCACCTTAAAAGAAGGAAATATCGAAGATGCCTTAACTCACTTCAGCGAAGGCTCAAAGGAAAAGTATAGAGAAATATTTACTCTGTTGAAAAATGAATTGCCCAGAATTGCTAATGAAATGGAAGAGATATATTTAATTGCTATTCAGGGAAATGTGGCAGAGTATTTTATTAAGAGAGTAGAAGATGGTGTAGAAAAAGCATACTTCATCTACTTCATAAAAGATGAAAACGACAACTGGAAAATTGACACATTCTAATATAATGAAGCCCTCTACAAAAATTATAGGATTTACTATTATTGGAGCAGTTACTGGGGCTCTATTAGGACTTTTATATGGATATCTAGTAGGCGATAGCCTTATTCTTTTCCTCTTTGGATGTAGTATACCGTGGATGATTACTGGAGCTTTAGTTTTTTTAGAAATTAGCAGTATAAAGGAGTTTACAAAAAAGAAAAGTAAATTAGTAAAATGTTTAAGTTTAATTTTTGCTATTATCCTTACTTTTATAATAATTATTAAGATAGTGCCTTTTTTATCAATTTATTTTGAGACGATGTATGATAAACTTTTTATTGCACCTAAATTACACTGAGGAGTTTAGAATAATGAGAATAAAGCAATTTCTACCTATTTTTCTAATGTTAATTCTATCTTCTCTGACCGTGATTGTCCAAACTGCAAATGCTTATAATTCAAAGCTCCACCCTATAATAACGAAAGAATCTATTAACAAATCAAACTTATCTACGGCAAATTATTTGAACAGGGAATTGGGCTTTAAAAAAGACCTCAATGAAGAGTTTGAGGGCCCCGACAAAACTATTGGCGGAGACATCACTATCAATACGAGAACAGCCCAGGGGTGGATCGAACGAGGCAGCTTAGTGGAAGACATACCTATGGGATTAAGGGCGAGGACTCACTTTTATGACCCAGTAAACGAGATTGGATTAACTGATCTTCGTGAATGGTTGATAACCGAGGATCACGCTTTAAAAAGGGCAAAGGGAGAAGGAGAAATTGAGTTCGATTACTCATGGAAAGATGCCAGAGAGTACTATTACAAGGCTTTGACGAGTGAGACTAAGGAAGTAAGAAACGAGAACTTTGCTAAAACATTTAGAACCTTAGGTCAGGTCCTCCATCTCTTACAAGATATGGCTGTTCCAGCTCATGTGCGCAATGACAATCATTTTCCACCCCGCATATTTAGTTCTGGAGGATGGGATATGTATGAGCACTACTGCACTCCTGGTGCCCCTTTGATCTATGAGGGCTATCCTGTAGTAGAGTTTGATCAACTTAAACCAGAATCTGAAGAATATGTTAGTTTCGATGATTTCTGGGATACCAATATTGGTTCTGCTACCTTCGGCAAAGGTTTAGCAGAATTCACTAACCACAATTTCCTCAGTCGGGACACAAACTTTGATGCTATAAGAGATTACCATAAATACCTTTATCCCCTAAAACCTACACCATCAGATATGTGGTGGTCAAAGGATGAAGAAATAACTTACACAGATGAAAATACAGGAGAGGAAATAACGACAACAGTAAAAGTAGAGTATCTAAAAAGATACGCTTATGACAATTATCTGGGAGCTGAATTTGGCAACCCCTGCCTGACAGCCAAATCCTACTTTGATTTTGAAACAGAGAAATACGGTGTTAAGGCCTATTCTCTGAATAGATCATGTCATCAGTGTTATGCCAAACTTTTACTTCCCCGGGTGGTGGGCTATTCGGCAGGGCTTCTGAACTACTTCTTCCGAGGAAAATTGGATGCTACAATAATTCCAGTAGAGGGTGGAGCTCCCAATGAAAGGGAATTAAAAATAACCAATAAATCAGATGAAGATATGAAGGATGGTACTTTAACCTTCCTTTATGAAAATAAAGATGGCATATATGTAGAGTTAAAAAAGCAGAGTGGAGTCAAGATAGACGCGGGCAAAGAGTATGAGGGTGAATTTAGATTTAATAAACCTCAAGAGAAGGTGGTCAACTATATCTTGGTCTTCAATGGAACCTTAGGCAATGAGGCCCCAGTAAGCGACCAAGAGAAAGGGGCAGTAGTTGGAAAGATATGGTTAACAACTTTGAAGATTGTATGGGAGGAGTCTAGTGCCATTTATATGTATGATTTATCAGTAGATACAGATGAAGATGGGGTTCCTAACTATTTAGATAGTGATCGGCCTGATCCTGATCCAGCAGAAGTCCGAATTCCTATCAGTACTACTCATGGTCCGTGGATGCCATGGCTGCCGTATATTGCCAATAATAAAATTATATATGTTGGAGGTACATATGGCGAGTGTGAAGGTATATATATGTATGATTTATCAGTAGATACAGATAAAGATGGGGTTCCTAACTACCTGGAAGATCCTCCTCTTAATCCAGACCCGGCTGAATCTTTAGTTATTGGTCCTATTGTGCCGGGTGTTGGGTGGATAGGAGGTGTATCTGATAAGCATATTTTTTATGCGCCATGGGAAGAGAAAATCCCGGGAGATGAGGGGTGGTATTATAAGATAGACATCTACAGGTATGACTTGGCAAATAAAGAAGAGGAGTATATTACCTCTATTAACACTGGGTCAAGAGTGTGCTGGAATGTGGCGGTAGATAGTGGTAAAATAGTCTATGTCCAGAAACGGCCTAGAAGCGAAGTTCGTGTCTATAATATCTCTACAGGAGAAGATAGAGCAGTCCATGCGTATGAAGGTGAGAATGACTATGTCGCCCAGTATTTCCCAGATATATCTGGGGATAAAGTAGTATACGTTCAGAACCCAGGAATAGAAAACGTTTGGCGCTACTATGGACATGTTGACCTCTATGATTTATCAACCTCAACGTTAATGCGTTTGGGTGAGTATGATGAGGAGAATTGGCCATACGCTGATGCACAACAACCACCTTTCACTTATCCTCAAATACATGGTAATATCGTGGCTTGGGCCACGGGCGGAAGCGATACTGGCGAATCGCCCGTGGGTGTGGAAAATCCTATCCACATCTACGATCTGGCCAAAGGGGAAGAGTTACCAGCAACCAGCCGGCCATATTCAAGATATCCCAAGACGTACCGGGGTATAGTTGTGTGGGGGTTGATAATCCGATCGGAATACCCAGACCGATGGAGAACCACGGCGCTATACTTGTATGACACAGCCCACCCAGAACATGGTACAATCGAAATAACACCAGGGGTCAAAGAGGGATGGCGTTACTCCTCCTGGTGGAGGATAGGATACTAAGAGGGAGACAACAGAAGGTGAGTAAGGCCAACGGAAACTGGGGTAAACCTTGGCTATTACGTATAGACAGAAAATTGAAGGTCGGGTTCGGCGGAATCCTTTAAAAAGGAAAAAGATTTGAAGAAGATATCTCTATTCAAGCCATTACTTAAGGCTACAACACAAATATTCGCGAGTATTCGCGTTCCTACAGACCCCAACAATAAGCAATACAAAGAAATTCGCGTCCTAGGGAAACAACGCGAATAATGGAGAGAGAATGTCCAAGAATTATGAGAGGAGGTAACTGTCAAATGAAATTTCGAGTAGAATTAGAATACGATTTTGAATACGAAGGGTATGTTGCAGAATGTCCCATGTTACCTGGCTGTATGTCTCAAGGGAAGACTAAGAAAGAGGCTTTGAAAAATATTCAAGAGGCCATCTCTGGCTATCTCAAAGTAGTCAAGAAGAAACATTCTTTAAATCCTTGCTCAAGGCCAGAACGCAAATAAGAATCTGAATAATCTATTAAAAAGGGGAAAAGATGAAGAAAAAGAAGGTTAGGAAATTTACCGTAGTATTTGAGAAAGCAAAAGAAGGGGGATATGTAGTGAGCGTTCCCATCCTTCCCGGGTGTGTAAGTCAGGGCGAGACATTTGAAGAAGCAGAAAGAATGATTAAGGACGCCATCAAATGCTATTGTGAAAGCCTGATCAAACATGATGAACCAATCCCTAAAGAAAGCGAGGAAATCTTTGGCCTCGTTGATGTGCCAATCAGAATATCAGCATGAGTGCCAGATTAGGCAGTATAAAGCCAAAGGAGTTTATTCGACGATTAAGAAAGGCTGGCTTCAGGATTGATCATCAAACAGGAAGTCATGTTACCTTACTTGATGATGCAGGGCATAGAATAGTGGTTCCCTTTCATGTAAAAGACTTAAAGAAAGGTCTTCTCTTTAAACTTATTAAACAAGCAGGATTTACTGTGGAAGAATTTAAACGATTAAGGAAAAAAAGCAGGTGAAGATTTGAAGAAGATTGCAACCGCAAAAGCGCAAAACTTAACTGAAAAACGCAAAAAGAGGGGAAACAACGCGAATAAAGAGAAGGAGTAGAAAGATGAAACTTCAAGAGGCAAAGAAGAAATATAAAGGGGAATGGTTAGCCTTTTTAGTAGTCAAAGAAATAAAGGGCAAGGAGGTTGAGGGAAGAGTTCTTGCCCATACCAAAGATAGACGTCTTCTCCATCAGATTCTGAGGGATAAACGGGTCAAAAATGCCTACATTACCTATGCTGGCCCGATGGTTAAGCCAGGGTATGCGGTAATGTTCTGATGGAAATAAGAATAAGGCCAAACTCACCCATTATCATTCCCAGGGTAAGGATTTGGGGACCTAAAGCTTCTCGAGAAATAGATCTGATCCTTGATTCTGGAGCAATGTATACTTCCATCTCCTGGGATGTCGCAAAAGACATCGGTTATGATCCAGCAAGGGTTTCTCGTCGTGCTTCAATTGTTACCGCAAATGGAGTAATTGAGGTCCCGTTATTTGAAGTAGACCGTATCACTATTTCCGATTTAAAAGCAACAAAGGTTAAGGTAATATGTCATGATATCCCAGAAGTTGTAGAAGTAGAAGGTCTATTAGGCTTAAGTTTCTTGCAACATTTTCGAACAACGATCGACTTCAAAAGTCGAAAGGTAAAGATTGAGAGTTTCTAAATGAAAAATGGCAATCTAAATCAAAGCAGGTGAAGATTTGAAGAAGATTTCTTTATTCAAGCCATTGCTCAAGGCAAAGGCGGTCCTTGGCCTGGACATTGGAACCAGTTCCATAAAGGCCATTCTATTGAAGGTGACCAAGGAGGAGGTGGAGCTGGCCAATGCCGGGATGGTGGAGCTCCACTTAGACCCGGCCATAGAGAATAAGGAGAAGAGGGCCAGGGTCATTGAGGGAATAAAGAGATTATTAGAAGAGAATGAGATAAAGGTCAAGGATGCGGTCATCGCTGTCCCTGGCCAGTCAGTGATCATAAGGCACCTGAGACTCCCTTCTGGAGCAAGGGAGAGATTAGATCAGGTAATTAAGTTCGAGGCCCAGAACCAGATCCCCTTCCCCTTAGATAAGGTGGGTATGG
>JAUXAI010000054.1 GCA_030619985.1 bacterium
CATCACTGCCCTCTACCTTTATTTTTATTCTGGTTCCCTTCCCAGCAGCAAGCATCATGATCCCCATGATGGATTTACCATCTACCTCCTGGCCCTCCTTAGCCACTTTTATTTGGGAGGCGAACTTATTGGCCGTCTGAACAAATAGCGCCGCCGGCCGGGCATGGAGGCCGGCCTTATTCTCTATGACCAACTCTTTCTCCTGCATATCCCTCCTTTAAAATTTCTAAGTCAAAGAACTTTGTCTCGCTCCGCTCGCCAAAGGTTCCGGTACCTAATACCAGAACTCTGGCTCGATGAGGCCGTAGTTTCCATCCTTCCTCCGATAGACAATGTTGACCTGCTCTGTAGTGGGATTGAAAAAGACAAAGAAATTATAACCCAATAGCTCCATCTGCTCTGCGGCTTCTGATGGGGTCATGGGCTTTATGGCGAATCTCTTGCTCGCTATGATCTCGTGTTTCTCCTTCTTCATCTCAGAGGGGGTGATAACCTTCATCTTTGCCCCAAAGTGCTTCGGCTTATGCCTCCCCCTATGGCTTATCCTTTCCTTATGCCTCTTGACCTGCCTGGTTATCTTAGCCATCGCTCCATCCAGAGAGGCGTACATATCGGGTGAGGTCTGGACGGCCTTAAAGGTGAGGTCATCCCCGTAGATGACCACCTCCGCCCTCTGACGCTCTTTGGTGACGATGGCTGTGACATGGGCACTCACCAGGTTTTCAAAGTACTTCAAAATGTCTCTCACCTTCTCCTGAATATAACTTCGCAGAGGTTCAGTTATCCTTATTCCCCGTCCAGTAATGGTTAGATTCATCCTTTAACCTCCTATTAAGGTGGTATCGTTAACGGTTAACTGCTTACCGTTTACCGTCTTAAATCTGCCGTAAACAGCGACCCCGATGAATCGGGGGAGCGGGTGCACCGTCAACCGTAAACTACCCTTGTAACGCTTTAGCGTTTATTCTAAGGTAAACTTCTCGCCAAGATAGATTTCTCTGGCCTCTTTACTATTCGCCAGTTCCTGAGAGGTGCCAGAGATAAGAATTTCCCCTTCATACATAATATATGCCCGGTCGGTAATGGCCAGTGTTTCCCGCACGCTATGATCGGTAATCAGGACCCCGATCCCCTTCTTCTTGAGTTGAAAGATGATTTCCTGAATATCGGCAATGGCGATGGGATCGATGCCAGTAAAGGGTTCGTCCAGTAAAATGAAGGAAGGGGTAGTAACCAGAGCTCTGGTGATCTCTACCCTCCTTCTCTCTCCACCAGAGAGGGTATAGGCCCTGTTCTTGGCAAGGGGGGAGAGATTGAGTTCTGCCAAGAGTTCTTTTAGCCTCTTCTCCTTCTCTTCCTCTGTCAGGTTCAGGGTCTCCAGGATGGCCAGGATATTCTCCTCAACAGTGAGCTTCCTGAAGATGGAGGGCTCCTGGGCAAGGTAACCGATCCCCTTTCTCGCCCTCTTATACATAGGCAGTCTACTAAGATCGAAGTCGTCGATAAGTATCTGCCCCCGATTTGGTTTGACCAGCCCCACGATCATATAGAAGGTGGTAGTCTTTCCTGCTCCATTGGGACCCAGGAGGCCAACGATCTCTCCCTCCGTCACCTCTAAGTTAATATCATTTACCACCCTTCTTCTCTTGTAGGTCTTGACCAAGCCCTGGATCTTTAGGGTCTTCACCCCACTCCTCCTTTTGTATTTAAATATACCTCACTATGTTCGGCGAAATGCGGATGCATACGGATTTGAGCGGATTCAGACGGATGGTTTATCCGTTTGCATCTGCTGCAATCTGTTTGAATCCTTTCTTCTATATTTATTCAAATTCCGATGCTTTAAATTTTATTTTTGCTTTATTCTCAACCACCACCCGATACTCATCGACATACAGGGTTATTCTCTCCCCAGTGACCAAGTTCTCTTTTTCTCTTATCTCAGGATTACCAGTCAAGACGGCTTTTCTCTCTTTGTCGAAATAATCGAGGACCTTGCAGGTGGCAACCACATCATTTCTTACTAACTTCACCCTTCCCGCGGCCCGTAATCTATCCTCTGGTAGAAAGGCCTCTATCTTCTTACTGGTCAGGGTAAAGTTTTCCTTCTCACTGACCAATTTTGGCTTTCCTGTTGCCATTCCGTACCTTCTATCATGATAGTATTCTATTCTTTCACCTGTTAAGATCATTTTCTGTTTCTCGTCCTTCATCCAGGCCCGGCCTTCGGCAACCGCCTTATTCTCATCCGGAAAGAGTTTTAGTTGATCACTCTTTAAAGTAGTAGTCCCCTGAACAGCAACCACATGGCCAGTGAATACCACCACCTCTTTCCCCTTCACCTTAGAATACTCTACCTCATCTGAAGTAATATCCAGAGGGGGACCTTTCTTCTCCGTCCCCCATGAAGGAAGGGCAAAAAGAACAAAAATCAAAGATAGGAAGATCAGTTTACGGTGCACTTAAGGCCTTCACCTTTACCTTGACATCCCTTTTTATCTTCGCATTCTCCAAGTCAGAATCTATTTCCAGACCATAACCTGTGGTTATCCTATCTGGCTCGGTGATCTTGATGAATTCCTCAGTGATAAACTTCCCCTTCGTCACCTTTCCTGTAGGGGATAGGTAGTGAAGCTCCTCTGTCTCCAGGCGCGAGCCTTTTGTCGAGGTCACGATTACATTCCCCGTAGCTTCCATATTATTGGTGGTCATGTCAAGGATTCCCCTCCGGGCAGAAAGGACGGAGGCCAGTTCTCCCTCTTCATAGATGGAGGTCTTGAAGTCCTGAATATAGGTCTTCTTTATCTTCTCATAGATCTGGGCAGCCTTGGCCTCCAGCTCCCAGGTCTTCACTCCTCCCTCTGTGGCGATGAGTCTAAAGTCTTCTAACTTCTGCTGGGGGACGGGGATCTCATTTGCCACCCGGGAAAGGGGAGACCTTGAACTACAGCCCCCCAAAACAAAGACTAAAATGACAAGCCCTGATAATATTTTCTTCACTTCTTCTTGGCCTTTAAGATAATATCTATTGCTTCCCTCACCGCCCCCCCTCCTCCAGGGGCCCGGGTAACATAGTGAACGATGTCTTTGATCTCTTCCACCCCATTTGCTGGAGCGAGGGCTAGGCCGGCCTTTCTTAAGGGAGGGATGTCCCCTAGGTCATCGCCGATATAAGCGATCTCTTCATCTTTCAGACCATATTTCTTTAAGAGCTTATGATAAATTTCTATCTTAAGAGAGACTCCCTGATAGATTTCGCTTATCTTTAGTTCCTCCGCTCTTCTTTTCACCACTTCAGATCTCCGCCCACTGACCAATGCTATGACCAGCCCTTTCTGTAGGGCAAGATAGATTCCCACTCCATCCTGAACATAGAAGTTCTTTAACTCCTCTCCCTTGCTCCCTAAAATAATGCAACCATCTGTTAGTACCCCATCGACATCCATAATGATCATCTTAATCTTCTTTGCTTTCTCCTGTATTTTTTGCGATATTTTCCTTCTCACTTTCCCACCTGCTCGCCTGCTCACTTTCAGGCGATGCCTTCTTTCAAGAGGTCCCTTTCATCAACGATGCCAATGGGACAATTATCCTCATCCACCACCGGTATATTATCAAACCTCTTCTCTTGTAAAATTCTCACCGCCTCTGTGGCCAGCTTTCTCTTAGTGATGGTGGTCGGCTTTTTGGTCATCACTGAAGAGATCTTCCTCTCTAAAAGATCTTTGTCTTTCTGGAGGTGTCTTCTCAAGTCTCCGTCAGTAAAGAAGCCGATAAGTTTCCCCTCCTTATTCACAACGCTCACCGCCCCCAGTCTGGTGGAGGTCATGACGAATAAGGCCTCCCTCACTCTCTTATCCTCATCTATCAAGGGGTTCTCCTCCCCTTTTCTCATAACATCTTCCACTCTCAACAATAGCTTTTTTCCAATTACTCCTGCAGGATGAAGCCGGGCAAAATCTGCCTCCTTGAATCCCTTCTTGTTCAAGAGGGCAATGGCCAGGGCATCGCCTAAAGCTAACATGGCCGTAGTGGAGGCAGTGGGTGCCAAGTTGAAGGGACAAGCCTCTCTCTTCACTTTAGCATTCAAGACCGCATCCGATTCCTTAGCCAAAGAAGAATCTGGATTTCCGGTAAAAGTAATTAGTCTCACTCCCAGCCTTTTTATGAGGGGCAGGATCTTCTTCATCTCCTCCGTTTCCCCACTATAGGATAGAGCAAGGACAATATCCTCCTTCATGACCATCCCCATATCCCCATGCATCCCCTCTACCGGGTGGATGAAGAAAGCGCTGGTTCCGGTGCTCGATAGGGTGCTGGTGATCTTTCGGCCAATGAGTCCGCTCTTCCCCATGCCAGTGACGATCACTCTTCCCTTACACTTACTAATCAGCTCTACCGCTTGAGAGAAGTTATCATCTAGTTGTTCTATCAAATTCTTAATCGCTTCTGACTCTATCTCCAATACCTTCTTGGCATCTCTAATGCTCATCCTACTCTCCTTCATTTTACATTGAACATTTTTGCTAACAGTTAATATCGGTTAATAAGGAAGCCTTTCGCTAACGCTCAAGAACCTTGTTTCTTCGTTAACACTCAGAAATAACGGTTAATATTGGTTAATATCGGTTGCTTTCAAATCGTCCCTCGTCCTTCATCCTTCACCAATCCACCCAATCCAACTAATCCAACTAATGTACTACCCACTTTCCCACTTTCTCACTTTCTCACTTTCTTACTATCCTGTCTATCTCTTTCACCTCTTTTAAAAGTTTGGGCACTTCCTCTAACCTCAGCATATTGGGGCCATCGGATAATGCCTTATCTGGATCGGGATGGGCCTCGAGGAATAGGGCATCTACCCCACAGGCCACCGCTGCTCGGGCAAGATAGGGAACATACTCCCTATTTCCACCGGTTGCTATCCCCACTCCCCCGGGAAGTTGAACGCTATGTGTGGCATCGAAGACTACTGGATATCCGAAGGAACGCATGATAGGCAGGGACTTCATATCAACTACTAAATTATTATAACCAAAGGTCGTTCCCCTCTCTGTCAACAGGATATCTTTGTTCCCCACTGATTCAATCTTTTCAATGACATTTTTTACATCCCAGGGAGCTAAGAACTGCCCCTTCTTAACATTCACCGGCTTTCCTGCCCTGGCCACGGCTAAGACGAAGTCTGTCTGGCGACATAAGAAAGCGGGGATCTGTAGGATATCTGCTACCTTACTAACTACGGATACATCTTCTCTCTCATGGACATCAATTAGAAGAGGAATGTTCAACTCTTTTTTTATCTTTCCTAAGATCTCAAGGCCTTTCTTTAGGCCTGGACCGCGATAGGACTTAAGCGATGTCCGATTTGCCTTATCATAGGAAGATTTAAAGATAAAGGGTATTCCCAATTCGCTGGTAATCTCTTTTAGTCTCTTTGCTGTTTGAAAGGTCTGCTCCTCTGTTTCAATGACACAGGGCCCAGCAATCAAAACCAAAGGATTATCTCCTCCAATCTTAATCTTGCCCACTTTAATCTCTTTAGTCATTTTCGCTCTCTTTTAATCATTGCTTTTACCTTTTCTAAATCCTCTGGAGTGTCGACACCGATAGAATCGCATTCTGTCTCCACTACCTTTATCCTATAGCCATTCTCCAGAACGCGCAACTGTTCCAAGCCCTCTATTTTCTCTAAAGGAGTTGGTTTCATCTGGGCAAATTCTAATAAAAAATTTTTTCGGTAGCTATAGAGACCAAGATGTTTATAAGCCGTGATCCTGGATCTTGGATCCTGGAGCTTAGAATAAGGGATTAGGGAGCGGGAGAAGTAGAGGGCGAAGTTATCCTTATCAAAGACTACCTTGACCACATTGGGGTCTTCTATTTCCTCTTTCTTAGCTATTTTATAGGCTAAGGTGGCCATAGGAATTTTGGGATTATCAACTAGAGATTTGATTGCTTCATCTATCGCTTGGGGTTCGATGAGTGGTTCGTCTCCCTGAATATTGGCCACAATATCAACATCTAAATCCTTTGCTGCTTCCGCCACTCTCTCTGTTCCAGAAGACAAGGAAGGAGAAGTTAAGACTGCTTCTGCCCCAAACTCTCTTGCCTTTTTCAGGATACGTTCATCATCTGTAGCAATAATTACTTTTTCCAAAGTTTTTGCCTGAGATGCTTTTTCCCAGACATGCTGGATCATAGGCTTTCCTGAGATATCTGCTAAAGGCTTGCCAGGAAAACGTTTTGAACCATACCTTGCGGGAATGACACCGATGGCTTTCATCTTCTTGCTCCTTTAGGCGCAATCAGTTGATAAGTCGGTTAGTCAACAAGTTGATTAGTTAATAAGTCCTTGTTAACTTGTTTCCTTGTCAACTTGTATCCTTGTTAACTTGCTTTCTGAATCTTATTGATGAGGGCGCTTGTTGAATAGCCTTTCACCTCCGGGATGATAATTACTTTTCCCCCATGGGCTTCTACCGTATCCCTTCCCACCACCTCTTCTTCTCTCCAGTCTCCACCTTTAACCAAGACAGTGGGAATGATTTTGTCAATTAAATTCTTGGGGGTCGATTCATCAAAAATAACAATATAATCCACTACTTCTAAAGCGCTTAAGATTTCTGCCCTATCCTTTTCCTTAACCAGGGGGCGATTAGGACCTTTTAAGGATCTCACTGAATTATCGCTGTTCAGGCCGACGATTAAAGTGTCACCTAACTTCTTCGCCTCTCTTAAATATCTTATATGGCCGAGGTGTAGAATATCGAAGCAGCCATTGGTGAAGACGATCTTCTTACCCTCCTTCTTCAGCCCTTCGACTATTTTCATTAACTCATCTAATATCTTTAACTTCTTCATCCGCTTCTCATTCTTTTTAAAAGCTCTTTCTTACTAACTGTGGCCGCCCCAATTTCTCTTACCACTATTCCCGCAGCAAAGTTAGCAATTCGGGCACTGGATAGAAAATTGGCTCCCACAGCAAGGCCTAAAGCAAGGACGGCGGTCACCGTATCCCCGGCTCCGGTGACATCATACACCTCCTGGGCAACGGTAGGGATATCGATAGCCTTTTTATCTTTCTGGAAGAGAGACATCCCCTCTGCTCCTTTAGTAACGAGTAAGGCCTTAAGGTCCAATTCTTTCAAGAGTCTTTTGCCAATAGAATGGATACTTTCTTCCTCGGTCAGGATCCCTCCTAAAGCAACCCGGGCCTCGTTCTTATTGGGAGTGAGGATGGTGGCTCCTCGATAGTCCTTGAAGTGGCCCACCTTGGGATCAATAACTACCTTCTTTTTATGTTTTTCTACTAGGGAAAAGATTTTCTTAAGTATGGAAGGAGTAATTATTCCCTTGCCATAGTCAGATACGATGATAATGTCCACCCGATTGATGAATCTATGGAGGGCATTCATTAGTCTTTTTCTTATATGAGAAGCAATGGAATCCGTCTTCTCCTTATCGATGCGCACCATCTGCTGGCTATGAGCAATAATTCTTGTTTTCTGAGTAGTGGGGCGCGACCTATCGATGATCAGTCCTTGAGTGCTTGCCCCGCTCTTAGTCAAGGTCTTCTTCAGTCTCTTTCCCAAGGGATCATTTCCTATAGTTCCTACCAGATAGACCTTCCCTCCTAAGGAATTTATATTCCTCACCACATTTGCTGCTCCTCCGGGGATGAAGGTTTCTTTCATAACCTTGACCACTGGTACCGGAGCCTCAGGAGAAATGCGGGAGACGTCTCCATAGATATACTCATCCATCATGACATCCCCGATAACAAGCACTTTTGCTTTGTTAAATCTATTTACAATTTCAACGAGTCTCTTCTTCATTTAAAGAGCCCCTTTTCCGCCAAATGGCAGATGATATGGCCTATGGTAATATGTACTTCCTGAATCCGAGGAACATCGTCTGAGGGGACAACCAAGGGAAGATCTACTAAGTTCTTTAATTTCCCTCCCCCCTTTCCTATAAAGCCA
>JAUXAI010000044.1 GCA_030619985.1 bacterium
AAAAAAGAGATTAATCCCGGGGGATGAAATGTTAGTCTATTTTGATGGAGAACTGATCCCTAAGGAGGAGGCAAGGGTTTCGGTCTATGACCATGGGCTCTTATATGGAGATGGGGTATTTGAAGGAATAAGGTCATATGATGGCAAGGTCTTCAGATTGGAACAGCATCTGGATAGACTCTATGCTTCAGCTCAGGCTATTGCCCTAAAGATTCCTTTATCAAAGGAAGAGATGGGGGAAGCGGTCTTGAAGACCTTGAGGGCCAATAAGTTAAGGGATGCCTATATTAGATTGGTGGTTACCAGGGGGATAGGGGACTTAGGTCTCGATCCCAGAAAATGTCCCAGACCAACAGTCTTCATCATCACTGATAAGATAAAACTCTATCCCGAGGAGTTTTATAAGGATGGATTGGAGGTAATAGTTACCAAAACAAAGAGAAATATTAGGGAGGCCCTGAATCCAGGGATAAAGTCCTTAAATTATCTGAATAATATCCTGGCTAGGATTGAGGTGAATAGAGCAAATATGGCAGAGGGAATTATGACCAATATTGAGGGCTATGTGGCAGAGGCCACTGCGGATAACGTCTTTATTGTTAGAAATAAAGAGGTGATTACTCCCCCTACAGAGATGGGGGCCTTAAGAGGAATCACCAGGGATGCCGTTCTAGAAATAGCAGAAACTTTGGGAATTAAGGCACATGAGTTGCCCTTCACCGTTAAGGAATTGTATGAGGCGGATGAGTGCTTTCTGACCGGAACAGCAGCAGAGGTCATCTCAGTAGTCAAGGTAGATGACAAGAATATCGGGGATGGAAAGCCAGGGGAGATTACTCTTAAACTGAGAGAAGGGTTCAAGAAACTCACTCAGAGAGAGGGAACACCTATTTATTGAAGTAACCAGTAACTAGTGAACAGTAAAAGAGCAGAAAATTCAATGCAAAATGTAAAATTAACAATTAGCAGTGAAAAATGAAGATAACAAGACTTTTTATTCGTTTTAATTGGTTACTGTTCACTGGTTACTGTGAGCTATCCGAGCGATAGTGAGGAGGAAAAATGCTGTGTGAGAGATGTGGGAAGGAAGAGGCCACAGTACCAGTAATAAAGATCGTGGGTGGTGAGTTCACGGTCATGCACCTCTGTGATGAATGTGCCGAGGAGGTCACTGGTGAGATAAAGAAGGAGATGGAATCCCTCTTTCCCTCTTTCCCCGATCTCTTTTCGAAGATATTTTCTGATTTCCCTTCCTTTCATACCGAGTTCTTTGCCCCCTTTGAAGAGAAGATCAAGCCCCCGGAAGTAGAGGAAATCAAATGTCCCAGATGCGGTCTTTCCTACAGCGACTTCAGGAAAACATTCCAGCTGGGATGTAGTCAGTGCTACGAGACGTTCAAGGAACAGTTGGAGCCCATGCTCAGAAGGATACACGGAAGTATCATTCATAAGGGAAAGGTTCCCTCCAAGGTTCCAGTTAAAGTGAAGATCCCTAAGGATGAGATCGAAGAGATGAAGAAAAAGCTTCAGGAAGCAGTTAAGAGAGAAGAGTATGAAGAGGCAGCCCATTTGAGAGACGAGATAAGAGTTTTAGAGAAGAGGAAGAAGAAATGAGATTCAAGGAGATGGCTTCTAAGATTAGTCAGTGGCTTGAGGAGTCAAAGGAGATCGTCATTTCAAGCCGCGTGAGACTTGCCCGGAACTTGGCTGACTTCTCCTTTACCCATTGGGCGAAGAAAGAAGATTTAGCCAAGATTGTAGAAAGGGTTTCGAAAGAAGCTAAGACAAGTAGTTATCTGAAGAATGCTCTTATAATTAATCTTAAAGAACTAGATGATATCGATCGCCAGTTCTTAATGGAGCGTCATCTAATCTCAAGGGAGCATGCTCAAGGCAAGGGAAAGGAGAGGGCGGTCATTATCGGAGATAAAGAGATTATCTCCATCATGGTGAATGAGGAGGACCATCTCAGGATTCAGGTGACAGAGTCGGGACTGAACCTCATTGAAGCCTGGAGATTAGCGACTAAGATAGATAATGAACTGGAGAAGGGATTGAATTATGCCTTTTCCGAGAAGTATGGATACCTAACTGCCTGTCCCACAAATACTGGGACGGGCCTGAGGGCCTCGGTCATGATTCATCTTCCCGCCTTAGTTATGTCCCGACAGATTAACAAGGTCTTGGATGCCGTCTCCCGAGCAAATATGGCGGTGAGGGGCATCTATGGAGAGGGAACCCAGGCCCAGGGGGATCTCTTTCAGGTTTCAAATGAGATAAGTCTGGGTGAGAGTGAAGAGGAGATTGTGGGGCACGTGGAGAAGGCTGCCCGGGAGATTATGGAGTATGAAAAGGGAGCCAGAAAGAGGCTTCTGACTCAGTTGGAGGAAAGAGTGAGAGATAGCGTATCCCGGGCCTATGGAACGCTCTGTAGCACCTATACCATTAGTTCTGCTGAGACCCTGACCCTTCTTTCTAAGCTGCGCCTGGGGACGAGCATCGGCCTGGCTAAGGATATAGATATCCCTACTTTAAATGAACTCTTGATCCTCACTCGTCCTGCCCATCTTCAAGAGATAGCAGGCAAGAAGTTAAGCGCTCCAGAGAGGGATGTGAAGAGAGCAGCATTTATAAGAAGTAAATTGGGAATAAAAAGCAGTGAGTAATAATCAGCTAATATCAGTTAACAGCGGTTAATAACAGTTACTAACGGTTGCTTTTTAATGAGGTAACCGATTTTAACCGATGTTAACAGTTTTCAACCGATATTAACCTCATATTTGTTAAGCAAAAGAGGAGGTTGAAATGGATGGAAGGTTTACTGAGAGAGCAAAGAAAATCATAAATCTTGCCCGTCAAGAGGCGGGAAGGCTGGGTCACGATTATGTGGGAACAGAGCACCTCTTGTTGGGATTGGTGAGATTGGGAGAGGGAGTAGCGGTTGAGATACTCAAGGGCTTCGGTGTCGATCTAGAGTCCGTAAAATCGGGACTGGAGAAGATGGTTCCCAAAGGTGCTGCGACCCTAAAGATGGGAGAAATCCCCTTCACCCCTCGAGCGAAGAAAGTCCTGGAGAGAATTGTAGTTGAAGAAGCGAGAAAGTTAGGACATAACTATGTGGGGACAGAGCATATCCTCTTAGCCCTGATTAGTGAGGGGGAAGGAATTGCGGCCCAGGTCTTATTGAATCTAAAGGTTGACCTGGAGAAGGCGAGGAAGGCGATACTGGAGATTCTTAAGCCAGAGATTCCTCCCGAGGCCCCTGAGATTCCAGGGGTTGCTCCAGAAGAAGAGATGCCCAAGGGATTTCCTCCGATATTTGGAATGCCGGGAATGAAAAAGGAGGCCAAGGCGGTCTCTAAGACTCCGGCCCTGGACGCCTATGGAAGGGATATGACCCAGTTGGCGAGGGAAGGGAAACTCGATCCGGTCATTGGAAGGGAGGATGAGATAGAAAGGATCATCCAGATCCTGGCCAGAAGAACGAAGAATAATGCAGCATTGATCGGTGAGCCGGGAGTGGGAAAGACAGCCATCGCAGAAGGGGTAGCCCAGAAAATTGTCTCTGGAAAAGTGCCCGATCTATTAGCTAATAAGAGGATGATTGCTCTTGACTTAGCAGGAATGGTCGCCGGGACAAAGTATCGGGGTGAGTTCGAGGCAAGATTGAAGAAGGTGGTGGAGGAGATCAGGAGGAGCGGAAACATCCTCATCTTCATCGATGAGCTCCATACTTTAGCCGGGGCTGGTGCCGCAGAGGGAGCCATCGATGCCTCAAGTATCCTAAAGCCTAGTTTAGCCCGGGGGGAACTGCAGTGCATAGGAGCCACAACCTTAGGTGAATATAGAAAGTATATTGAGAAGGACGGAGCCCTAGAGAGGAGATTTCAGCAGGTCTTCATTGATGAGCCATCTGTGGAAGAGACAGAGAAGATCCTGGAGGGATTGAAGGGCAGGTATGAGGAACATCATAAGGTAAAGATAACCCCAGAAGCCCTGAAAGCTGCCGCAGAATTATCCGAGAGATACATCTCTGATAGGAACCTCCCTGATAAGGCCATCGATCTGATCGATGAGGCCAGCGCCCGGGCGCGCTTAGCAGAGGCCACCATGCCTCCCCATCTCAAGGATATGGAGAAGGAGGTAGAGGAGGCAGAGAAGAGAAAGGTAGAGGCAGTAAGAGCCCAGGAGTTTGAGAAGGCAGCAGAATATAGAGACAAGGTCAAAGAACTGAAGGAGAGGTTGAAGAAGACCAGGGAGGAGTGGGAGAGGTCAAAGAAGGCCTTGAAACCAGAGGTCTCGAGTGATGATATCGCCTATATCGTCTCCAAGTGGACCGGAATACCGGTCATTAAGCTAACTCAGGATGAGCAGGAGAGGCTGACCAGGATGGAGGAGGAGCTGGCCAAGAGGGTAGTTGGTCAAGAGGAAGCTCTCAAAGCGGTCTCTGATGCCGTGAGAAGGGCTCGGGTAGGAATAAAGGAGCCCAAGAGGCCCATCGGCTCCTTCATCTTCGCTGGTCCTACCGGGGTAGGGAAGACAGAGCTTGCCCGCACTCTTGCTGAGTCCCTCTTTGGCGATGAGAAGGCCATGGTGCGCTTCGATATGAGTGAGTTCGCAGAGAGGTTTACGGTCTCCAGACTGGTTGGGGCTCCCCCAGGATATGTGGGATATGAGGAGGCGGGGCAGCTCACAGAGCCGGTGAGGAGAAGGCCCTATACTGTAATTCTCTTAGACGAGATTGAGAAGGCTCATCCGGACGTCTTTAATATCTTGTTGCAGGTTATGGATGAAGGGAGATTGACGGACAGCCTGGGCAGAACGGCAAACTTTAAGAATGCAGTCATCATCATGACTAGTAACGTGGGGACTGAGGATATCATGAGAAGGGCCCCGGGCTTTGAGGCAGTAAAAGAAATCTCCCATGAAAAGATGTGCAAGAACGTCCTCTCCAAAATGAGAAATACCTTCCGCCCAGAGTTTCTGAATAGACTGGATGGGATCATCGTCTTCCATCCCTTGGACAAGGATAATCTAACCAAAATCTCGGAACTCATGCTTGAGAGACTACGCAAGAGGTTGGATAAGAAGGGAATAAAATTGGAACTCTCTGATAAGGCCAGGGAATTCCTGGTCACCAAGGAGTACGATGCCATCAAGGGGACAAAGGATTATACCTATGCCTTTGGTGCCCGACCATTGGAGAGGAATATTGAGAGGTTCATTGAGGACCCCCTCTCAAGTGAACTCTTAAAAGGGAGGTTCAAGGAGGGCTCTACCATCCTGGTCGATCTTGAGGAGAATAGGCTGACCTTCAAGGAAAAGGGAAAGCCCCGTCCGACCGCCCCGACCGCTAAAAGCGGACAGGAAAAAGTGTAGCCAGGTGAAAAAGGGCCTCATCCTTGTCATTTTTAGTCTGACGATTATTACTGGCGGAGCAAGGGCCCAAGGGGAGATTATTAAAGCCATTGAGGTTGAGGGGAATAAGAACATTACCCGGGAAAGAATCTTAAAGGCAGCAGAAACCAAGGTGGGGGATGAGTACTCTCTCTCTGCCTTGAGAGAAGACCTGAAGAGAATCTATAGACTGGGCTTTTTCTCTGATGTCAAGATCGATACCTCCCCCTTTCAAGAGGGGATTAAAGTAAAGTTCATTGTTGAGGAGAGATTCTTAGTTGGAAAGATAATTTTTAAGGGAAATAAGAAGATCAGAAAAGGGACTCTCTTAGAAGAGATTGGGCTGAAGGTTGACGAGGTCTATAGCGAGAAGAAGATAGAGGAGGCCAAAGAGGAGATCCTCTCTCTATACAAAGAGAAGAGGTATTATCAGGCAGAGGTTCAGGAAGAGGTAAAGATAGATAAGGAAGAGGGGAAAGTAAATGTTACCTTTAATATCAAAGAGGGGCCGAAACTGAAGGTAGAGAGGATCGAGATCCTGGGAAATAGGGTCTTCTCTGACAGGAAGATCAGAAGGGTGATGAAGACTAAGAAGAGAAAGTTTGATGAGGAGGTCTTTAAAGAAGACTTAGAAAGGATAATTACTCTCTATAAGACAAGAGGATATCTTTTAGCAAAGATCGCAGATCATAGGATTAGTTATGAAGAAGAAAAGATATTCATCACTATCTTAATCGAAGAAGGTCCCCAGATAAAGATGGGGAGCCTGACCATCTCGGGCAATGAATTATTCACCGATGAGGAGATCAAGAAGGAGGTGGTCCTGAAGGAGGGGATGGTCTATAATGAACTACAGTTCGATAGAGACCTCTTCCAAGTCCACGCCCTATATTACAATAAGGGCTACGCCTTTGCCCGCGTAGAGCCCACTAAGAAGATCGATGAAAAGGAAGAGAAGATAGACATTAGCCTGGACGTCACGGAAGGTTCCCTGGCCTATATCGGGAAGATCGAGATCACGGGGAATGAAAAGACCAAGGATTATGTGATAAGGAGGGAGCTGGTCATCGGAGAAGGAGAGGTCTTCAACTATAAGAAGATACTAAGAAGCCAGGAAAAGTTATATAACTTAGGATACTTCAAGAGATTGGACATCGAGGGCGAAGAAGGAGTGAAAATCGATACCTATCCGGGAAAGGAACCGGATATCATAAACTTGGTCTTCGATATCAAGGAGAAGAAGACCGGAACCCTGAACTTAGGGATGGGATATTCCAGTGTGGATGGAGCGGTTGGCCAGGTCTCGGTCTCTGAGATCAACCTCTTTGGCCGGGGGTATCAGGCCTCTGCCACTGTGGAGTTTGGAGGAAAGAGGCAGAACTATAATCTGCGCTTCACCAACCCCTGGCTCTTCAATACCCCCACCTACTTCTCTACTGGGGTTTGGCATAAGACGAGGGTCAGGGATAGCTATGATATTGAGAGGAGAGGGGGTGACATCACCTTCGGCCATCCCATAACCGACTTCACCAAGTGGTACCTCAACTATAAGGGGGAGAGGGTAAGGGTCTATAAAGTAGAGAGTGATGCCCCCCTTGACATTACCCGAGAGGAAGGGAAGAAATTTCTCTCTTCTCTCACTCCCAGCCTGGTACGGGATACCAGGAACTACATCTTCGATCCCAGCAAGGGCTCTTATAACTCTTTATCTATAGAGTGTGCTGGTGGCCCCCTAGGAGGGGACGTTGACTTCTTAAAGTATAGATTGGATTCCCGGTGGTACTTCAAGACCTTCTGGAAGTTCGTTCTTGCCCTGCGCCTCAGGGCGGGATATGTTGAGGAGTTCGATGACTCCACATATGTTCCTATCTTTGAGAGGTTCTATGTTGGGGGGGCGGATACCGTGAGGGGCTGGAAGTATGCCGATATCGGTCCCAAGGCGGCCAATGGCGATCCCATTGGAGGGGTGAAGATGATGGTGGCCAACCTGGAGTGGCGCTTCCCAATATATCACAGATTAAAAGGGGTCTTATTTGTTGATGGCGGGGATACCTGGGCAAGGGGAGTAAACCCAGAGTTTGAAGATATTGAGGGAGGATATGGAGCGGGAATAAGGTTCCATACTCCTATGGGGCTTCTACGCTTCGATTATGGAAGGCCCATTGATCCTCCGGCTGGTGTTTCCCATAGCCAGTTCTATTTTAGTATTGGGCAATCCTTTTAAAACACGAAACTACACGAACTGTAAAGTGAAAACGGGAGCAATTAAGACACGAATATACACGAATTAATAGTATAATAGACATGAGATCTGTGATCTATGTGTCAATCTGTGAACAATCTGTGATAATCTGTGTAAAAGGAGAGTGAGATGATGAAAAGAGTAGGTTGTATTGTTGGGATGTTATTCTTTCTCTTGGTTTCTCAGGGAAAGGCGGAGGATTTGGCTAAGGTGGGCTATGTGGATATGGACCGGGTGTTCGATGAGTATACTGAGACCCAGAAAGCGAGCCAGGAGCTCAATAAGGAAATTAACGCGCGCCGGAAGGAGATTACTAAATTAGAGAATGAGATTACTTCTTTAAGAGAAGAACTCAATACCCAGGAGGCCCTCCTCTCTAAAGAAGAGAGATTAAAGAGGGCCCAGGAGATCAATCAGAAGATCCTCGACCTTCAGAAGTATGTAAGGGATGTGGAGATGGATCTGGCAAGGAAAGAGGAAGCCATGACCAAGAAGCTAATTACTGCAATATTGAGTGTGATTAAAAAGGTTGGAGAAAAGGAAGGATATACCCTCATCTTGAGGAAGGATAGCATCCTCTATGGAGGGGAGGGTATGGATCTCACAGATGAGGTGGTAAAAGTATTGAATAAAGGGAAACGCAGATAGATTGGGGAAAAGTATAAACCCCGCACCTTCGTTTAATTCATTGGTTTTACAATTTAGTAGGTGTGGGGGTGTAGCTGAGAATATGATTTATCGTGAATAATGGGAAGGTGCGGGGTGAAGAAGAGTCTAAAAGAAATAGCGGAACAAATTGGAGGAGAGATAGTAGGGGACGCGAGTATTGAGATAGAGGGCGTAGCGGGAATAGAGGAGGCAAGGAAAGGAGAAATCACCTTCATTAGCGATATAAAGCACCTTCCCCTTTTAGAAACTACTCAGGCCTCAGCGGTCATCGTCTCCCGCGAAGTCAAGGAAGCGAAAGTTCCCCTTATCCAGGTGGAGAATCCCTATCTCGCCTTTAGTCAAGTGATGAGAATTTTAATTCCTCACGAAAAACCCAGTGAAGGAATTCATTCCTCGGCCATCGTTTCAAAAGGGGTGGATCTGGGGAAGAAGGTCTCCGTCGGTGCCCACTCTGTGATAGAAGAAAAAGCGAGGATTGGAAATAATACCATAATCTATCCCCTAGTCTATATAGGGAAAGGAAGCAGGGTAGGGAAGGACTGTATCATCTATCCCCAGGTGATGATTAAGGAGGAGGTAGAGATCGGTAATAGAGTAATTATCCATTCCGGGGCAGTCATCGGCTCTGATGGCTTTGGTTATATCCCACATGAGGGAAAGCAGCATAAGGTTCCCCAGATTGGGAAGGTGGTCATTGAGGATGATGTTGAGATCGGAGCCAATGTCACCATCGATCGAGCAACCTTAGGAAAAACCTGGATAAAGAGCGGGGTAAAGATAGATAACTTAGTCCAGATCGCCCATAATGTAGTCATTGGGGAGGACTCGGTCATCGTTGCCCAGGTGGGGATTTCAGGAAGCACCGAGATTGGTAAAGGAGTTACCTTGGCGGGTCAGGCAGGGGTGGTGGGCCATATAAAGATCGGGGATGGAGCGATAGTGGGCGGTCAGGCCGGAGTACTGAAGTCTGTCCCTTCCAACACCATCGTTTCTGGTTATCCAGCCAGGCCCCATACTCAGGCAAAGAAGATTGAGGCCAGTATCTTGAGGCTACCAGAATTACATAAATTGGTTCGAAAATTGAAGAAAAGGATTGAGGAATTGGAGAAGAAGAAAGAAGAGAGTGACTAATAACCAAACATCAAGATACAAGATACAAACAATAACCAATAACCCAATAACCAATGAACCAAACAATTTGTCTGTACCAGATCTGCCGAAGCCAGAAAAGTTTGGGCAATGCTTAACTATTTATACTCTCTCCAATGCCAGCGACGCGCATTGGGTATTGAAATCTGAATATTTGAATTTGTTTGATGATTGTATCTTGCTTATTGTATCTTAAGATTGAGGAGTTTTATGGAATATCAGAAGACGATTAAGAAAGAGGTTAGTTATTCTGGGATCGGTCTACATACTGGGAAGAAGGTAAAGATTGCCTTCAAACCTGCGCCCGTAGATGGTGGAGTAAGATTTGTTCGGGTGGACCTTGAGGGCAAGCCCCAGATGATAGCAGAAATTACCAAGGTAATTAAAGCCTCTCGAGAAACAAGTCTCGGAGAAGGTGAACTAAAAATACAGAGTGTAGAACATATCTTGGCGGCCTTGACCGGTTTGGGCATTGATAATTTAATTATTGAGATAAATTCGGATGAAGTACCGGCAGCGGATGGAAGCGCCCTCCCCTTTATGCAAGCCCTAAAAGAAGCAGGGATCGCTGAGCAGAAAAAAGAAAGAGAATACTTAAAGTTAAAAGAGCCTGTTTCCTATGTGAAGGAAGACGTCTATCTCATTGCTCTACCAAATGAAGGGCTCAAGATAAGTTATACCATTGACTTTGACCATCCGGTCCTGAGGACCCAGTTTGCTTCCTTTGTCATAAATGAGGATACCTTCGTAAAAGAAATCGCTCCCGCAAGGACC
>JAUXAI010000069.1 GCA_030619985.1 bacterium
GCCCCTATTAGGGGATATGACAATATCCCCCTGACAAGTTATCTTCTCCTCAAAGGAAGATGCAGAGACTGCGGGAAAAGGATATCGCCACGCTACTTCATAGTTGAACTTTTAACCGGGGCTATCTTCGCCCTTTTCTACTTCAACTATTATTCTCATCCAGGAAATTTATTCATCTATCTCCTCTTGGCTTCGGCATTGGTTGCCATTACTTTCATAGACTTTGAGCATAAGTTAATCCCGGACAGGATCACCTATCCCGGCATAGTAGTTGGCCTCTTAGCAAGCCTCATAGTCCAGCACCAGGCTCCTTTGCTCTTCTCTCATATCCCGAAACTTAATTCCCTTATCGACGCTCTCTTAGGAATATTGGCAGGAGGGGGAATCCTGTGGGCCATCGCTATCTTGAGCAAAGGAGGGATGGGAGGAGGAGATATAAAGTTGGGGGCCATGATTGGTGCCTTCTTGGGCTGGCAACCTACCTTGTTGACACTATTGTTGGCCTTCTTTGTGGGCGCTGTGGTAGGCATTATTCTCATGCTTTTGAAATTATTTACCACTAAGAGCTTCAAGGCCGCCTGGAAGAAGAGGAAGGAATTCATTCCCTTTGGGCCCTATCTCGCCCTGGCTACCCTGGTGACCATTCTTAAGGGGCGAATAATACTGGATTGGTACCTGAAAGTATTCTAATAGGAGGAAAGAGATGCTGAGATATTTGACCGCTGGTGAATCGCATGGGAAGACTTTAGTTGCTATTCTAGAAGGTATGCTTTCTGGCTTAAGAGTAAATCCAGCTAAAATCGATAAAGAACTTAAGAGAAGACAGGCAGGCTATGGAAGAGGGAAGAGGATGGAGATCGAAAAGGATAGGGTTCAAATACTATCCGGAATGAGGGGAGGAAAAACCCTGGGAAGCCCCATTGCTCTTTCCATCCCTAATCGAGACTGGAAGAACTGGAAATCGGTTATGGATCCCGTCAGACCAAGCAAAGAAGGAAAGGTGACCAGGCCACGACCGGGCCATGCAGACCTGGTAGGAGTCCTGAAGTATGATCAGGATGATATAAGAAATGTTCTGGAAAGGGCTTCTGCCCGGGAGACAGCAGCCAGGGTAGCGATAGGTGCTATAACCAAGATCCTTCTCTCTGAATTTGGAATCTCAATCATTAGTCAGGTTATCCAGATCGGTCGTGTAAAGGCGAAAGTGGAAGGTCTAAAGATTGGCGAGATTAAAAGAAAGGCAGATGATTCTAAAGTCTCTTGCCCAGATAGAGAAGCAGATAGACTCATGGCAGAAGAGATCGATAGAGCAAGGAGAAAGGGGGATACCTTAGGAGGGGTCTTTGAAATCATTGCCACTGGTCTGCCTATAGGCTTGGGAAGTTATGTCCATCCTGATCGGAGGCTGGATGGTAGATTGGCTCAGGCCTTAATGAGTATCCCGGCAGCTAAAGGAGTCGAGATCGGACTAGGATTTAGGGCGAGTGAACTTCTCGGCTCAGAGGTCCAGGATGAGATATTCTATGAGAAGAGAAAAGGCTTCTATCGTAAGACAAATAATGCTGGAGGATTAGAAGGAGGAGTAACCAATGGAGAACCCTTAAGGATAAAAGTAGCTATGAAGCCCCTCTCCACCCTCCAGAAACCTCTCTCCTCAGTAGATCTAATTACCAAGAGAAAAGTTAAGGCAACTGTTGAAAGATCGGATGTCTGTGTAGTTCCAGCAGCAGCAGTTATTGGAGAGTCAGTGGCATCTTTTGAGTTAGCTAATGCCATGCTGGAGAAGTTTGGGGGAGATAGCCTTTCTGAGATGAAAAGAAACTACGCAGGTTACCTGAAGTACCTTAAATAAAGATGAAGAATGTTGTTCTGACTGGTTTTATGGGAGCAGGAAAGAACGCTATTGGGAAAAGGCTGGCTCAAGAACTAAATCTTGAGTTTGCAAATACTGATGATATTATCGAGAAGGAAGAAGGAATTACCATTACCCAGATCTTCAAGAAGTTCGGAGAGAAGTATTTTAGGAAACTTGAGAAAGAGGTGGTAAAGAAGGTTGCCCAGGGGAAGGATCAGGTCATCTCCACAGGTGGGGGAGTAGTCCTGGATCGAGAAAATATTTCTAATTTAAAAAGAAATGGAGTCATTATCTGCCTCTGGGCTTCTCCAGAGGTAATCAGGGAAAGGACAGAGAAGGAAACCTATCGTCCTCTCTTAGAGAATGTAAATAGAGAAAAGAGAATCAAAAAACTATTAGATTATAGAAAACCATTCTATGAGAAGAGTGCAGACTATATCATCGATACTTCACATTTAACTGTGAAGGAAGTGGTAGAAAAAATCTTAAAGTACCTAAGACTCAGACAGATTATAGCAGATGTAAACAGATAATGCAGAAAGAGGTTAATATCGGTTAACAACTGTTATCAACGGTCCTTCATTTCATTCAGGATCGCCTAGTCCCGAGTGAAAACGAGGGGCGGTTAAAATCGGTTGCATGAAAAACTGCAACTGATATTAACTAATATTAACCGCTATTAACTGTTATTAACTGAAACATGATAATCTGTGTCCAAACAGAGTGAGGAGAAAATGGAGGAGATAAGAGTAGATCTTGGTGAGAGAAGTTATAAGATCTTGGTTGATAGCAGGAATCTGAAGGACATTGGAAAAATCTTATCAAAATATGACATGGGAAAGAAGGCAACTATCATTACCAATCCTCTTGTGGGAGATCTCTATCAGGATACGGTAAAAGATAGTTTAGCGAAGGAAGGCTTCGAAGTGGCCATTGCTCGGATTCCTGATGGTGAGGAGTATAAGTCTTTAGAATGGGCCTCTAAATTATACGATGAACTCTTAGAGCATAAGAGGGATAGGTATTCCTTCATCCTCGCCTTAGGGGGAGGAGTAATCGGAGACTTAGCAGGCTTCGTTGCCTCTACCTATATGAGAGGGATCCCCTTCATCCAGGTTCCCACCTCCCTACTTGCCCAAGTGGACGCCTCTATCGGAGGGAAGGTGGCAGTGAATCATCCTCTGGGGAAGAACCTCATCGGCTCCTTCTATCAGCCGAAACTGGTCTATACCGATCTTGCGGTATTAAAGACCTTGGCCCATAGAGAACTTATCGCTGCTTTAGCAGAGGTCATTAAGTATGGGATAATTAAGGATAGGGAATTCTTTGGTTATCTGGAAGAGAAGATAGATAGAATAAAGGCATTCGATCTGAATGTCTTGACGAGAGTAGTTACCACCTGCTCTAGGATTAAGGCGGAGTTAGTCTCCCTTGACGAGAGGGAGGAGAAGGGGATAAGGTCTATGATAAATTATGGCCATACCATTGGTCATGCCTTAGAGGTATTAACAAAATATAAAATCTATCGCCATGGGGAGGCGGTCTCTATTGGGATGGTAGCAGCAGCCAAGATTGCCCATCGGATGGGAATTCTGAATAAAGAAGGGGAAAGGCGCCAGATAGAACTCTTGGAAAGAGCAGGGCTTCCCACGAAAGTAAAGGATGTTGATCCCCTAAAGATTATAAAGGCTTTAAGTAGAGATAAGAAGGTAAAAGAGGGGAGGATAAGGTTTATCTTAGCGACCGAGATAGGCAAAGTAGAGATAAGGGATGATGTTCCGCCAGAAGCAATAAAAGAAGTCCTGCAAGAAATAACTATTTAATTTTGCGTCTTTAAGTTGAATTTTGCGTTTTTGCGGTTGCAGGGGGGTAACGGAATGAAGATATTAGTAATTCATGGGCCAAACTTGGACCTCTTGGGCACCAGGGAGCCGGAGGTCTACGGTAAGACTACCTTGGCTGAGATCGATAAAAGGATTCAAAACTTGGCAAAAGAGAAAGGGGTAGAGGTCAGGACCATTCAATCCAACCATGAAGGAGAGATTGTGGAGGAGATAAGTAATTCCAGAGAAGATGTCTTAGTCATCAACCCTGCTGCCTATACCCATACCAGTGTGGCCATAAGAGATGCCATTGTCGCTAGAAAGATACCGACGGTAGAGGTTCACCTCTCCAATATCTATGCCCGGGAAGAGTTCCGCCATAAATCTCTGATTGCTCCTGTAGCAGTAGGTCAGATCTCTGGCTTCGGAGTGGATAGCTATCTCTTAGGATTAAAGGCAGCAATTTCTTACCTTAAGAAGAAATGATTTTTGAGCGGCTCATTACTTTGGGCTTGGTGGCCATTATTCTCTTCAGCCCCCTCTTCAGAGCCGCCCTCCCCATCTGGGCTATAACTTCCGTTTACTTAATACTCTTAATTACTTTAGCCATCTGGCTGATCAGGATAAAAGAGGATAGGGAATTCAGTTTTACCCCGCTCCTGTGCACAGGGGCGGGGTTTACCAGAACCCCACTGGATCTCCCCATCCTCTTTTTTATTCTCTTCGCTTCTCTCTCACTGATAAAATCAATCAATATCCATCACAGTATAAGCGCTCTCTATCGCCTCATCTCTTATGCCCTGATATACTTTCTGCTAGTCAATAATATCAAAAGTAAAATAGAAGTTAAAAAACTAATCTTGAGCGTATGGGGAGTAAGTGTCTTTGTCGCCCTATATGGCCTCATAGAATTCTTTATCCACAATTTCAGCCCACCCTTTTCTACTTTCCCCAATCTAAATATCTTTGCCAGCTTTCTACTTATTCCTTTTTCCTTAGCCTCAGGGATATTACTATTCGGCGAGAGAGAGGGAAGGGGTAAAAGAATAGTTCTGAGAATAATGCTCGTCCTTTTTCTCTTTGCCATCATAACTACCAGGTCTCGGGGGACCTTCCTGAGCTTAGCCTTGATCGTTATATTCCTTGGGGCCTTAAAAAGTAAGCGCTATGCCCTAATAGCATTGGGCTTGCTCATTCTTATTTTCAGCCTTCTTCCCACCCCAACTAATTCACCATTAGTTCGCCTGATAACTGTAGGAGGAAAGGATCCTTATGCCTATATCAGGATTTCTATCTGGAAAACCGCCCTTTCCATATTTAAGGACCATCCTCTCTTGGGCACGGGCCTGGGAACTTTTAAGGATGCCTTTTCCGGATATAGCTTTCCAGTAGAAGGGGTCTTTGCCCGCTTCGGGAAGAAGGCTTCCTTTGCTCACAATGAATACTTGCAGCTTGCTTCTGAGGCGGGAATATTTGCTCTGGGAATATTCATCTGGCTCCTATTTGCTTTCTTCAGAAAAGCAAAAGAACTATTAAAGAGCCTTCAGGGCAAAAAAGAGTATGGCTTAGTTATCGGTCTGATAGCAGGAATAATGGGAGTCTTGATCCATAGCCTGGTAGACTTTCCCCTCCATGCTCCAGCTATTCCTATCATCCTCTTTATAAATGCAGGCATAGTAATGGGCTTGGGTAGTTCAAAGTCCCCCGAAGGACAAGCCTACGGGGCAGGCAAGGTCCAAAGTCCAAAGTCTAAGATTATATTTTTGCAGAGCAAGAGGTATTATCTCTACTTAGTC
>JAUXAI010000023.1 GCA_030619985.1 bacterium
ATCTGAGGTCATTCTGGCCACAAATCCCAATACCAATGGGGAGATGACCGCCATGTACTTAGCAAAAATGATTAAGCCCTCAGGGATTAAAGTAACCAGAATTGCCCATGGGATTCCCGTAGGTGGGAGTATAGAGTATGTAGATGAAGAAACCTTGGCCAAGTCCTTAGAGGGAAGAAAAGAGTTTTAATAATGATTGAGATAAGGTGGCATGGTAGAGGGGGGCAAGGGGCGAAGACCGCTGCCCAATTTTTAGCGGAAGCGTCTCTCGATACCGGAAAATATATTCAGGCCTTCCCGGAATACGGCCCAGAGCGCGCCGGTGCGCCTATTAGGACGTATAACAGAATTAGTACACGGCCCATTAACCTACATTGTGGCGTAACCAACCCCGAATATGTTGTAGTAATTGATCCTACCTTGGTAAGCCCTGCAATAGTGGAGGGCTTAAGCGATAAAGGAATACTTCTGGTAAATACTAGTGAGTCGATAGATTCGGTGCGCCAGAAAACCGGTTTCAAAGAAGGCAAGGTGGCCACAGTGGACGCTACGAAAATTTCCCTGGATACATTGGGTAAGCCGATGCCCAATATGCCCATGTTAGGAGCGCTTTTAAAAATTGCTCCTTTAGTAGAATTGGACACCTTATATGAAAAAATTAAAGCAAAATTCTTAAAGAAGATCGGTGAAGAGAAAACTAAGGCAAATATTACTGGCATTAAGCGCGCTTATCAAGAAGTTAAGATAGCATAAGGTTGGCCGGTTAGCCAGTTGGCCAGTGAACCGGTTAACAACGAAGAGACGAAAGAGAGGTTATGGATGAAAGAGAAGGGCTGGGAAGAGATCCCTATTGGGGGAGTGATTGATAAGGCGGGCAGCGCTGCAGAATATAAGACCGGCGACTGGCGCACTTTTAAGCCGGTACGTGATGAGGAGAAATGCACCCATTGCTTATTGTGCTGGATATACTGTCCGGATTCCTCTATTCTGGTAAAAGATAGAAAGATGGTGGGTTTTGATTATGACCATTGTAAGGGTGATGGAATTTGCGCCGCAGTCTGTCCGGTGAAATGTATTAAGATGGAGAGAGAATAAGAATTAGGAGAGTGAGATGAGTAAAGTAATAGCGTTAATGGGGGATCAGGCAGCGGCAGAGGCCATGCGTCAGATTGAGCCAGATGTACTGGCCGCCTATCCCATTACTCCCCAGACAGAGATTGTCATGACCTTTGCCCAGTTTGTAGCTGATGGTCTTGTGCAGACCGAGATGATTCCCGTGGAGTCGGAACACAGTGCCATGAGCGCCTGCGTGGGTGCCGCCGCATCTGGCGCGCGCACCATGACCGCTACCTCAGCCAATGGTTTGGCTCTTATGTGGGAAATTGTTTATATCGCTGCATCCACGCGGCTTCCTATTGTGATGCCCGTGGTCAATCGTGCCCTTTCTGCGCCCATAAATATCCACTGTGACCATTCAGACTCAATGGGAGCAAGAGATTCCGGATGGCTCCAGATTTACTGCGAGAACAACCAGGAAGTCTATGAAAATATCATAATGGCAGTAAAAATTGCCGAGCATAAGGATATTTTGCTTCCAGTAATGGTCTGTCAGGATGGTTTTATTACCTCCCACGCTGTGGAAGGGGTGAAGGTTTACAACGATAAACAGGTGAAGGATTTTATCGGTGAATACAAGATACGCCATTCGCTTTTGGATGTAGATAATCCTGTTACTTATGGGCCCTTAGATTTGCAGGATTATTATTTTGAGCACAAGCGCCAGCAGTCTGAGGCCATCAAGAATTCCTTGAAGGCCATCCCTGAGGTTTTCGCTGAATTCAAGAAGCATTTTGGGGTTGAATACGATTTTATTGAGACCTATAGACTGGATGATGCCGATGTAGCTATGGTGGCCTTAAGCTCTACCGCGGGTACAACTAAAGTGGTGGTGAATGAGTTGCGGGCACAAGGCAAGAAGGCTGGCTTGCTAAAACCGAGGTTCTTCCGGCCATTCCCCAAAGAAAAAATCGTTCAGGCCCTAAGTGGACTTAAGGCCGTGGCTATACTGGACAGAAGCGAATCTTTTTCTAATCAGGGAGGACCTTTGTTTACAGAGATACGTTCTGCTTTATTTGATGAGTCTAAAAAGCCACTGACTGTTAATTATATCTATGGTCTCGGCGGAAGGGACATTAATACCGAACAGATTAAATCTGTATTTGTGGATTTGGAAAAGATTGTCAAAGAGAAAAGAGTAATTGAGTCTATTAATTACTTGGGTGTCAGAGGGTAGTCAAGACACAGACTGTGGAGATGTTGAAACGGAGACACGGAGAAACGGAGACACGGAGAAAATCTCCGATTCACCGCTTCTCCCATTCGCCGATTCATCTTTACTGATGAAGCAGGGGGTTTGAATAATGGTAAATATTAAGGAGTTATCGGAAAAGATTCCCGAAAGATTAGGACCAGGACATCGGCTCTGTGCTGGTTGTGGGGCCTCCATTGCCGTGCGCCAGGTATTGATGGGCACAGAGGATCCCCTCGTCGTTGTATGCGCTACTGGCTGTCTGGAGGTGGCGACTACAATTTATCCTTATACCGCCTGGAAGATACCTTTTATGCACAACGCCTTTGAAAATGCCGCCTCCACCATAAGCGGTATTGAGACCGCCTACCGGGCATTAAAGAAAAAAGGTAAAATAAAAAAAGAGATTAAATTCATTGCCTTTGGCGGTGACGGTGGCACCTACGACATAGGACTGCAGGCCCTATCTGGCGCTTTGGAGCGCGGCCATAACTTTGTCTATGTCTGTTATACAAACGAAGCCTATATGAATACGGGCGTGCAACGCTCTGGGGCAACTCCCAAGGGTGCCTCCACTACTACAGCGCCAGCAGGCAAGGTTATTCCGGGCAAGGTGCAATTCAGGAAAGACTTAACAGCAATTGTCGCTGCCCATAGAATACCCTATGTTGCCCAGGGAACCATTTCTCACTGGAATGATTTGGTGACCAAGGCCCAGAAGGCTTTTAACGTAGAAGGACCGGCATTTATAAATGTCCTCGCCATGTGTCATCGGGGCTGGAGATATCCCCAGGAAGATACCATTAAGATTGCTAAGTTGGCTGTGGAGACCGGATACTGGCCCTTGATTGAAGTGGAAGAAGGCATCTGGCGCTTCACTCACAAGCCAAAAGAGAGAAAACCTGTAAAAGAGTTCTTGAAGACCCAGGGCCGTTTCAAACACTTATTTACAGAACAAAACAAGCCCATTCTCGCTGAAATTCAAAAAGAGATTGACGACAATTGGACTCGCTTAGAACGTCTCTGTGAAGCAACTGGTAGGACAACATAAATACTTTCCGTTCCTTAACGGTTCGCCAAATTTAACCAAGCCCCTTGATGTATCAAGGGGCTTTTGGTAAGAAGAGAACTATGAAGCCGGTTATTAAAGTTCTTCTGAGGAGATTAGGGATAAACTTCTCTCAGAGTTTAGGCATTAATCTGAAGGATAAAGACGAGATTTTCAAATGGTTCTTAGCCTCCATTCTCTTCGGGGCAAGGATCTCGGAGACCATAGTCCTAAATACCTATAAAGAATTCGAGAAGAAGGAGGTCCTGACTCCAGAAAAGATTCTTATTACAGGCTGGGATGGACTGGTAAAGATACTTGATGATGGGGGCTATGTGAGATATGACTTCAAGACAGCAACCAAACTCTTGGAGATAATGAAGAATTTAAGGGAGAGATATGGAGGGGATCTGAATAGGCTCCATCTAAAGGCAAAAGACGCAAGGGATCTGGAGAGAAGGATAAAGGAACTGGGGAAGGGAATTGGAGAAGTAACTACTAATATCTTCTTAAGGGAACTCAGGGGAATCTGGCAAAAGGCGAATCCCCTACCTGGGAAATTGGTCATCCAGGCAGCTAAGAATTTGGGTCTGACCAAAGAGGATCTATCCTCTGCCATTTTCGAGCGAAGCGAGAAAACAAGGTTCTCGAGCGAAGCGAGAGGCTTTCTTATTTTAAGAGACCTGAAGAAGATGGCACCCAAAGGAAAGTTCATTTCCCTGGAAGCTGCTTTAGTGAGATTGGGAAAGGACTTCTGTAGAAAGAAGAAGTGTCCCTTCTGTCCCGTAAAGGATTATTGTCCGTCCAAAAAGCTCGTATGATAAAGGAAGCGCGACTCTATAAGAAATTAAAGAATAAGAGTGTACAGTGCAATATCTGCCAGAGGAGATGCATTATCTCTAAAGGAAAGATGGGCTACTGCTTTACCCGGGAGAATCGGGATGGTAAACTCTATACCCTGATCTATGGGGAGGTCTCCACCAGGCATATCGCTCCCATTGAGATCAAGCCCTTATTCCACTTCTATCCAGGAAGTAAATGGCTCTCCTTAGGCACTTTGGGATGTAACTTCAGATGCCTTGGGTGTCAGAACTGGGAGATCGCACATTATAAAATTAAAAATCAAAACTCCCCGAAGGAGAACAAGTTCCCTACGGGGCAGGCAAAACTCAAAAGTACAGAGTATATTTCTCCAGAAGAAGTGGTAAGGCTGGCAAAGGAGAACGGATGTAAAGGTCTATCCTTCACCTATAATGAGCCGACCATATGGTTCGAATATACCTTAGACTGTGCCAGACTTGCTAAGAAAGAGGGACTCCTCTCTAACTATGTAACAAATGGCTATATTACTAAAGAGGCTCTGGATATGATCGGGCCTTACCTTGCTGCCTTTCGGGTAGATATTAAAGGCTTCTCTAATAAATTCTATAGGTGGCTTGCCAACGTGGATGACTTCAGAGGCATATTAGAAGTAACTAAAAGGGCAAAGGATAAGTGGAGAATGCATGTTGAGATCGTGACCAATATCATTCCCGGACATAGTGATGATGAGGAACAACTAAAAGGGATCGCTACCTGGATCTACAAAAACTTGGGAGAGGATACCCCCTGGCACGTCACCAGGTTTATTCCCTACCTACAATTATCCCATCTTTCTCCTACTCCAGTGGCCACTTTAGAGAAGGCACAGGGAATAGGAAGAGAAGCGGGACTAAAATTTGTTTATTTAGGAAATGTTCCCGGCCATGAACTAGAGAATACCTACTGCCCCAGATGTGGTAAGTTACTCATCAAAAGACTGAACTACTCCATCCTTGAATACCATATCAAGAATGGAAAGTGCACCTATTGCCAGGAATCCATCTCCATCGTTGGGGGATTTATAAGAGAGTAATTCGTTAATTTAGGAGATGCTTCAAAGTTTTTAGGTATTGAGAAAGGAGAAAAAATACCTATTAGCGTCTATTTCCATTGTTCTATTAATCCTTGCCTTCTTCGTAATCATAGAAGCCATAAGGGTCTTCAGACAAAGAGCGCGGTCGTTGATCTTCAGATAAAATTAACCTCAGTCTCCGCTTTGATTAGAAAAACTTTTTGTCTTTTTAAATCTCTTATGCTATAATATTAAAATAAAGAGAATAACTAAGGAGAGGAGATGGAGTTTTTGAACCTGATAAGAGAAATTATCCATGAGATGCCTGTCATCTCTACAGTGGGCCTGGTTCTTATCTTTGGATTCATAGGGAGCAAGGTCGCCCAGCGTCTGAAGCTCCCTGCAGTGACGGGCTATATATTCGCGGGAGTGATAGTAGGCCATTCAGTACTGGGCTTAGTGGAGAAGGAGATACTCCTCTCCTTAAGAGGAATAACCACTTTGGCCCTGGGCCTCATCGCCTTTACCATAGGCAGTGAGCTGAAAATAAGGAAGATAAAGGAGTTAGGGAAAAATATCCTCTACATCGCTCCTTTAGAATCCCTGGGAGCCTTTTTCTTTGTCTCTCTCACGGTTCTAATATTTGGGCTACTCTTTCCTTCCCTCTGTGGGTTAAACCCTGAAGGGGCATTGCTTGGGGTTCTTCCCCTGGCCCTACTCTTAGGAGCCATAGCGAGCGCTACCGCTCCGGCAGCTACCTTAGCGATAATGAATGAATATCGGGCCAAGGGCCCACTCACCGATACCCTCTTAGCAGTAGTTGCTTTAAATGATGGGTTCTGTATCATAATCTTTGGTATGGTCTATGGCATTATGAATGGCCTGGCAGGAGGAGGTGGCCAGCTATCCCCTCTTCTTGTTTTAGGCCACCCGCTATTAGAGATACTGGGCTCCCTAATCCTCGGTGCTCTCCTGGCCCTGATTTCTCTTTTCTTCTTACGCTTGGTAAGGGGAAGGAGTGGGGCCCTGATAGTGATGCTGGGAATGGTCATGGTATGTAGTGGAATGGCCACTATGTATCATCTATCTTCCCTCTTGGCCAATATGGCCCTGGGCTTCACCTTAGCCAATGTCTCCAAGAAGATTCATCTGGTGGCAGGTTCTATCCAGGGCATTGAGCCCCCTATCTATGTGGCCTTCTTTACCATTGCCGGTATGCATCTCGACCTTCACCTCTTATTGAAAATAGGACTTTTAGGAGGAATATACTTTATTTCTCGAATAGTGGGTAAAATAGGAGGAGCTGGGATAGGAGCCCGGCTGGCCCAGGCTTCAAGATCAGTACAGAAATATTTAGGATTGGGTCTGGTACCCCAGGCAGGGGTGGCCATTGGCCTCATTCTCCTCGTTCAAGAGAATCCCAATTTCTCGGAAATATCTACAATTATTACTAATGTCGTCTTGGCTGGGGTGGCTCTGAATGAGTTGTTTGGCCCCTTAGCAGCAAAGGTGGCTATAACCAAGTCGGGTGAGGCCTTTAAGAGATAGTTAGAAGTAACCGGTGATCAATGATCAGTGATCGGTAGGAGAATAGGAGAAAATGGGCAGGTGGGAAAGTGAGGATAAATTCTGGGGGTTTAATTTCCAATATCCGATTTCTAATAACCAAATAGAAAATTTTCACTGACTTATTAACTTATTCACTTATCAACTTTAATTTGAGGGGGTAAAAAATGGAAGAAATAAAGGCAAGGAATATCATGACCAAGAAAGTAATTACCATAAGCCATAATACCAGTATCAGAGAGGCGGATGAGATTCTGAAGAAGAATAAGATCACCGGCCTTCCAGTAATAGATAAGGATGGGGAGATGGTGGGCATCATATCAGAGAAGCACCTCCTCTCCATCTACGATATAAGGGGAGAGGAGGTAGAGCACTATGCCTTCCGCCTTCCCTATGAGTATCGCGTCTGGGTGGAGGAGATCATGACTAAGGAGGTGATCTCGGTAAATGAGGAGACGCCTCTGAAAGAGATATGTGAGCTCATGGTCAAGAATCATATCCATAGGGTACCCGTGTTAAGGGAGAAGAAGGTGGTGGGTATCATCTCCACCATGGACATCGCTAAGTATATGCTTGAGTTATTGAGCCATAAAAAATAATAGGAATAATTCATATTAAGACTCCCTCTAATCTATTGTTAACCTCTTTTATAAATACCACTATAAAAAAACTTGACAAAGAATAAATGAAGTGATATACTATTTCTACAATGAGGAGAGTAGCGCTTTGAGATCGCCCTGCCCAGGGGGTAAGTTCGGTGCTAAATTTATATCCATTAATTAAGAGTTACAGAAAAAATCTTCTCCAGAAGTTTTTGATTAAGGTCAGTCTGCAAGACTGACCTTTTTTATTAACGCAGAATCGCAGAAGAGAATAGTGAAACTAGTAAATTAGTTGGAATAGTTGGATTAAAAAATTTACTTAATATCCTAATCCACCTAATATACTAATCCAACTCGTCTTGTGATTCGGCGGTTGCAAGGGGGGTCAGGATGAAGAGAAGAGTTAAGATTACCTTGCTTTCCGTTGTCTGCATCTATGCCGTTGTTCTCACTTCCGTGAATATTAGAGATCTGAAGGTGGGCTTTGACTACGATGATACTTTAGTCTTCTCTACCCCATCTTTTAGAGTGGCTAATAAGAGTGGAGAACGTCCCTATTCAGAGGAATATTGGAGGGTAGTGAATAGTAGTTTCCATCTGGATAAGAAGAAACTGGTCCCGGTGACTATTGCCTTGGTCTATAAGGCCCTAGGCTATGATGCAGTAATCATCACTTCTCGCCAGGGATATGGGGGGGAGGAGTTGAAGAAGAACTGGAAGTGGCTTGCCCGGGAATTCTACTTCGAGAGAAATAAGTCATCCATCTTAGAGAAGGAAAGATTTGTTGCCTACTTCGGAGATAGTGACTCAGATATCACAGAGGCCAGGGAAGCAGGTGTTCGACCAATAAGGGTGAAGAGGAGTCCGAAGAGTGACAATAAGAGGAAATACCATCCCGGCCAGTACCAGGAGTTTGTGCTTCCCTTTTCAGATTAAGATTCTTTTAACTTAGTACTTAAAAAAGACTTAGTAAATTGAAAAAGGGGGTCTAACGGGATGAAGGAATCGAAGAGCGAAGGAGTGGTCGATAGAATAGAAGGAGATTTAGCGGTGGTGGAAACAGAATGGAGGGAGGTAGTCAATATTCCCTTGAAGTATCTCCCAGAAGGGACGAGGGAAGGGAACGTACTGGACATTATCTTCAGAATAAATCCGGAAAGAGAGAAGGAGAGAAGAGAAGAGATTAAGAAATTACAAGAGGAACTTTTAAAGAGGGGCGAGAAATGATAAAGAAAAAACTATGGCTTTTGATTCCACTTTCCGTTGCCCTTCTTTTAGTTAGTCTTACTAGCCAGGTAGATGCCTTTAGACGGCAAGCGCCCCTTACTGTCTATTACTTAGATATTGGACAGGGGGATTCTACGGTCATTACCACCCCAGATGGGAAAAACATCCTGATTGATGGTGGCATGGGAGGACCAGGATATATAAGCAAGGATAAGGGAAGAACAGTCATTCTTCCTTTCTTGAAAGAGAAGGGGATCAAGAGACTCGATATGATAATCATGACCCATGCGGACTTTGATCATATCGGAGGATTGATCTATATTCTTAAAAGCCCCATTGAGATTGTAGAATTCCTTGACCCCGGGTGGCCTGGGACTACTTACCTTTATCAAGACCTCTTAAAGGCCGTGAGGGCCAGGCGGGAGATAAAGTATCGCCAGCCAAAGGTGGGAGAATTCCTCGATTTTGGTAAGGGAGTGACCGCCCAGGTGGTAGGTGGCGGCCCGAACTATGGCGATGCCAATAACTCTTCCATTGTGGTAAAACTTACCTACGGAAATGTCTCTTTCATGTTGACTGCTGATGCGGCTAAGGAATCAGAAAGGGATATGATTAGTAGATATGGTAATGAACTAAGGTCTACTATATTAAAGGCTGGCCACCATGGCTCGGCCCATTCTAGTAGTACCCCGTTCCTCAATTGTGTCAAGCCTCAGGTGGTGACAATTAGTGTAGGAGAAGGCAATAAGCACAAACTCCCCTTTAAAGAGGCCCTGGATAGGCTGAATGCTACGGGAGCTAAGATATATCGCACAGACTATCAGGGGATGGTCACCATTACTACAGATGGCAAGACCTATGAGGTAGTAACAGAGAGGAAGGCTCCGCCACTGGAGGAAAGATGGGATTATGTAAGGGTTCTCACTGAAGAGGAGAAGATCAATATCAATACTGCTTCTGCTGCTGAGCTTAAGACCCTGCCCAGGATAGGACCTGCTCGGGCCCTGGACATCATTGCCCGTCGACCCTATTCCTCAGTTGATGATCTGAGGAGAGTGCCCGGGATCGGGCCCAAGATTGTAGAGAGGTTGAGACCTCTGGTTACGGTGCGCGGAGGTATCCCGGAGAAAAAAGTAGTTCCAGAAAAGAAAGTGGTTCCGAAAAAGAAGGCGCCGGCTCTTCCCGCCCCAGGGGTCTCCTCTATTGGGAGTATGACCCGGGCGAACGTGGGGCAGAGGGCAAGGTTCAAAGGAAAGATAACAAGCATCAAGGTCTTCAAGGAAGAGAAGGGCCGCACTTTGCGGATTAACGACGGCACCGGAAGCATAGATGTTCTCATCTGGAAGAGCCTATACCAGCGCCTACCCCGGAGAGAAAGCCTCAAGATCGGCACCTCCATCCAGGTCACTGGCCAGATCGGTTTCTATAAAGGAGGGCTACAGATAAAGCCCAAGGAGCCTTCTGATATCCAGTTCCTGGGTGCAGCACCAGTGATAAAGAAGCCTCCAGCGAAGAGAGTAACTCCTGCAGAGAAGAGAGTGGTTCCAGGGGCCAGGATAAATATCAACACCGCTTCTGCCCCCCAGTTAGAGACCCTCCCTAGGATTGGGCCAGCTAAGGCCCAAGCAATCATCGCTGGTAGGCCCTATGCTACAGTTGACGATTTACTTAAGGTAAGGGGAATCGGACCTGCCACCCTGGAAAAATTGAGACCATTGGTTACTGTAAAGTAAATTAGGCTCCAAGTTACGTTAATCGGTTGCCCTTCACTTCGTTCAGGATACCTCGCCGAAGTGAAGTATCCCGAGCAGGAAGCGAGGGGCGGGCTTCGTTGCCGTAACCCTCTGACGTAACCTTTGGCTTATCTGCTTAAATCTGCGTTGCCATCTGTGTTAATCTGTGTTCAGGAGTGAAGAGATGATTACTTCCTTTCTCTTAAGAGAAGGTAAAAAGTTAGAGACCGGGATCGACCTTAAGAAGGTCAAGAAACTTCTTAAGAATGAGAAGAACATCCTGTGGCTTGACTTCTTCGATCCCAGTGAAGAAGATTTTGAATTCTTAAGAGCGGCCATCTATCTCCATTCTCTGGTGATCGATGCCTGCCGTGTTCCTCAAGAAGAGCCCAAGGTTGATGAGTTCCCGGATTACCTCTTCATGATCATGCACTCTGTCTACTATTATAAGGATAAGGAAGAGAGAGGGGAGGAACCCTTGAGCATCCGAGAGATAGACGTTATCTTAGGGAAGAATTACATCCTCACCTTACATAAGGAAAAGATATGGAATATAAATAAAATAATGGAGGAGTTAAAGAAAAATCCTGAAATACTTTCTAAGGGATGCGACTTCCTCCTCTATTCTATCTTAGATGACATTATGGATAACTACTTCTATATCCTGAACCTTATTGAGGACCGGATAGATGAATTGGAAGACACTGTTTCTACTGCTAAGCCAGAAAAGTTTTTAAATAAGGTCTTTTCCTATAAGAGACACATTATTTCCCTGAGGAAGGTCATGGCTCCCCAACGAGAGCTCATCGCCCGTTTCTGCAGAAGGGACTATCCTTTCGTTCATCCTCAGATGGCCGTCTACTATAGGGATATCCACGATCATCTGATCAGGATCCATAGTATGATCGAGACCTTTCGGGAGTTATTAACCTCAGTAATGGAAGCCCATCTCTCCCTTCTCTCTCATAAGATGAACAATACCATGAAGGTACTGACCATTGTGGCCACTATCTTCATCCCCATGACCTTTCTTACCGGACTGTGGGGGATGAACTTTGTCTTCATCCCAGAGTTCAGGTGGCGCCTCGGCTACCTCTTCGCCTGGGGCATTATCTGCTTAACCGGATTCCTGATTTACGTCTACTGCCGTAGGAAGAGATGGTTCTGATACGTAGATTATCGCAGATGGAAAGACACAGATGATCACAGAAAAAGACCGCAGATGACCGCAGATAAAAAAATCAGCGGCAATCAGCGTTTAAGAGGGGAGGTGAGAAGAATGAAGAGAGGATTGATTCTGGTACTTGCTTTAGGTCTTCTAATCTTTGGAGCGACCCTAATTCAGGCCAAGGTAAATATCAATGAAGCTACTAGTGCAGAACTCCAGAGCCTTCCCGGAGTGGGACCAGCCAAGGCTAAGGCAATCATCGCTGCTCGACCCTACGCCAGTATTGATGATATCACCAAGGCAAAGGGAGTGGGGCCCAAGACCCTGGAGAAGTGGAAGGACCTGATTACTGTAGAGGGTGCCACAGAGGTGGTTGGCAAACCAAAGGCAGTCAAGAAGAAGCCCCTTGCTCCGGGAGCAAAGGTCAACATCAATACTGCTACCAGTGCAGAGCTTCAGGCCCTTCCTGGAGTGGGACCAGCCAAGGCCCAGGCAATCATCGCTGCTCGACCCTACGCTTCGATCGATGATATCACCAAGGCAAAAGGAGTGGGACCCAAGACCCTGGCGAAGTGGAGGGACCTGATTACTGTAGAGTAATACAGGTCACAGGCCTCAGGAGAAAGTTACCAGTTATTGGTGATTAGGAGATTGCCCGCCAGAGGCGAGGTCTCGCCCCTCTGGGGCGGAGGAAACTGGGAATAAACAACAATGCAAAATGAGTGAGCAGTTAATTTTGCACTGCTAATTGCTAATTTTGCACTTTGCATTGAAACGAAGTGCCTGATATCCTAATTTCCAAATCCTACATTCTGAGTATTGCGAAGAATTTAGCCAGATTGTCTGGCGTCTATCCGAGTTTCCTAATATCCAGAATCAAGCATCCAGTATCTGTGATCTGTGCTAATCCGTAATCAATCTGTGTAAATCTGTGTTGAAAGGAAGGAGGGAGAATTATGGTTGTAGAAGAAGAGATCAGATGTCCCAGTTGTGGTCGCTTTGTGGGAGCCCATTACAAGTGCCCCTACTGTGGAGCCCACATTAAGCATCGCCTTTCCCTAAGGCTCTTTAAGTATGGCTCCATCGTGATGGCCTTGGTGGGATTGGTGATCTTGTATCTGGTTACCACCCAAGTCATCTCTGTTCCGGTAGTAAAAGTAGCCGATATTACCGGGGTCATGAACTTTGCCAATGCCAAGGTTTCGGGAAGAGTAGTGAAGGTAAAACCACCGACAAAGAGGGGGATGTTTAACTTTACCATCGATGATGGCACGGGAGAGTTAAAGATTACCTCCTTTGGTAAGATCACTGAGGATCTTAAAAGGCTAAATAGATTCCCTAAATTGGCAGACGAAGTAGAGGCAATAGGGGCCATTAAGGTAAGTGACCAGTATGGTAATTCCTTACAGTTACAGAGTGCCCAGAACCTTAAGATAAAGCCGGCTATCTTTCCCCTTACCAAGATCAAGGATATCTATCCCAAAGAAGCAGGTAGTTTAGTAAAGTGTTTTGGAGGGGTAAAGTATGAGCCTTACACCAAGTATAACAATTTGTACTTCTGGGTAGAGGATGAGACGGGAAAGATTAAGGTTATGGCCCATAAGTGGCTCTACAAAGAACTCAAGGAGATTAAGAAAGTGCCTCGGGAAGGGGATAAGGTGCATCTTGCTGCCCGGGTATATGTGAAGGGAGGAAGGAGAAGCCTCACCCTGGTTAGACTGGATATCTTCCGGCTTATCCGTAAAGAAGTCCTCACCTCAAAAGAGGAAATCCCCAAACTCAATATTGGTCTCATTACCAGTGAGAGGGTAGGGAAGATGGTAGAATGTGAGGGGAAGGTCCTAACTCTTAGAAGAAGGACGAATCCTACGGTACTGGTAATAGCAGATGAGACGGCAAAGATTGAGGTAGTCTACTGGCCAGAGGTGGAGAGGGGAGTGGATAGGTTGGTTACTACCCCTGATGCTGAGATCTCGGTAAGAGGTAAGGTAACCATGTATCGGGGAATGATGCGCATCAAAATCTTCTGGCCAGAGGATATAAGTCTAATTGGAGAAAGGGGGTAAGAAATGGAATTTATTTATCTTCTTTTCTGGACCCTTCTAGGTACCTTGATTGCTGGGGTATTATCCCTCATTCCCGCATTACACGTCTATAATGTGGTAGGTTTCTTTATCCTGTGGTGGGGAGCCCATCTTGACCTTATCCCAGCAGTGTATGTGGCGGTCTTCTTTATGGCCCTGGTTGTCTCCTGGTCCATAATAAATACCTTGCCCGCCCTCTTCCTGGGAGCGCCAGATGAGAGTGCCATGTTTGTTGTCTTACCAGGACAGAAGTATATGTTGCAGGGTAAGGGATATGAGGCAGCGGTTTTGACTGGGATCGGTGGGATAAGTGGGATAGTTGCCCTATGGGTTCTATTTCCTTTTAGCTTTCGCCTCATGAAGTATGTTAAGAATTTGATCAGTCCTCACCTTTTCTGGATCTTAGGCCTGATCATTGTCTACATCATTGCTTCAGAATGGCCAAAAGCCACCCTGAGAGCCAAGACCGCTTTAGGGAGGACACTGGAGGGACTGAAGTCCTGTGGAGCAGGCCTTTTGACCTTGATTCTCTCTGGCTTCTTGGGACTGATGGTGATGAATCGGACCCTTCTTCCGGTAGAAAAAGCCTTCCAATCCCTGATGCCGGCCTTTGTTGGTCTCTTTGCTGTTCCCTGGGTGATTACCAATATCATCTCCAGAACAGAGATACCCAAACAGTATATTGGAAACTCAGTTGATGTTGGGTTTTCTCATATTGTTAAGGGTACCGTGGCGGGTGTTTTAGGAGGGGGTTTTGCGGCCCTTATGCCCGGGGTTACTGGAGGAGTAGGAGGCCTCTTATCGGGCCATGCTCTTGCTCAAAGGGATGAGAGGATCTTCGTCTTATCTCAAGGCGTAAGTAAGACCTTATACTACGTAGGTGCTTTTCTCCTCTTCTTCATTGTTCCTTTGAATCATCTTACCAGGGGAGGATTGGCCTGGATGCTCAAGCCCTACTACACGGCATATACCATTGCTGACTACTGGCGCATTATGGCGGTAATGGCCATAAGTGGTGGGTTATCCTTTCTGCTTCTTTTACCCCTCTCTCGTTTTATGATTAAGCTAATTACCAGGGTAAACTATCGCTTAGTTTCCATTATCACCACCTTCATTTTATTTGCCATTGTCCTGGCTATGGCGAGTTGGATGGGGTTACTCATCATGCTGGTGGCCACTTGCATTGGACTGGTTCCGGTTATGTGGCATTCCCGGAGGATGAACTGCTTGGGGATTCTCTTGATTCCTATGTTTCTCAATATGGCGGGATTAGGTGTTCCTGTTCTACACTTCCTGAAAATCATCTAACGGCGATTGAATCGCCGAGTAAGAAACATTATTCGGTTGCGGTTGCGCGACTCGTATCGTTAATCGGCAAACGTCTATCGGGAAAGACAACGCAACCGTAAGACGTAAGACGAAACGAGCAGCGCAACCCTTCAACGTATAACGATACCTTAAGAGGAGGTAAAGATGAAAGGTTTAACTCATTTTTGTACTGGGGTGGCGACCGCCACCTGTTTTACCCAGGCCATGCATATGTCTATGGAATCCAGTTCCCTTATCCTGCTCCTGGGAGGACTATTCGGCATCTTGCCTGATACCCAGGACTTCAAACTTGCCATGTTCTTAGCCAAGAACGACTACATCATCGATCCGGCAACCCCGGAATATCTTCTCGATTCCCGCAACCCAAGTTCTATCGATGCCCAGAAGGTGGCGGATAAGATGGCCGAGGCTATCAATGAATGCTGGGATACGGGAAAGAACATCACCCTTCAGATGCACACCATCCAGATGGGGGCTGATAACTGGAGACAGTATCAGGTGGGCTATGATGTGGAAAAGAATGAGACCATGGTAAAGTTAGGATCGGTGGTCTCTATGTCCCAGCTCCCCGTGCATATTGAAGGAACCGAACTCACTGGACCAAAAGAGGGAAGGGGCAAGGCAAAGTGTAAGATATTAATGGCCCAGGCAAGACCCTCTTCCATAGATATCTTCAACGGTCCTTCCTTTTTATTTACCAAAAAGAAAGAGGGAGTGAATATTGTCTTTCTTCCCTGGCATAGACAGTGGAGCCATTCCGCTACCTTAGGGCTAATCTATGGCCTCTTGGGTTGGCTCATTATGGGCCTGGTCTTAGGCTCCTTTGCCAAGGCCTGGATCTATGGGGCGGTCATTACCTGTGGCTACTTCTCTCACCTCTTATTCGACTTCACGGGTTTCATGGGAGCCAATATCGCCTGGCCCTTTATGCATAAGAGGCTGGAAGGGGGAAGGTTCTTAAAGGCCAGTAACCCCTTAGGAAACCTCTTCGTCATCTGGGGGAGTGCTATCCTGGTGACCTTTAATATCAATCGGGTGGCCACTCCACCAGTCTTTCCCCTTTCTCCCGGAAAACTCTTCGGTTTCTTCTGGCTTCTGCCCTTCTTCCTCATCATGCTTATCGCCCGCATCTCTGAGGAGAAGAAGCCAATCGCCGGGATGGTCAAAAAGAGCAAACTCGCCATAAAGAGTATTCCCCTGATATTGCTCTTAGGAGAGGGATGGAGAGAGAAGGTTCAGGAGACAAAGAAAAGGACTAAAGGAATAAGAAGAATAGGGGCTATCATCTATCTCCTATTGCAGCTCTTTATGAGAGGGAAGGAAGAGGAGACCATAGCCGAGGCCATCACTGACGAACAGACCATGGAGAATCAGGAAGACTTCGCTACCTCCGACAGCATCTAGAGATTTCTGAAAAATCAGAAATCTTTGATTACACTGATTAAAAACAAGATTACACAGATTAGCTATCGGCGAAGAAATCCGTGTAATCATCCTAAAAATCTATGTAATCAGAGGGCTCTGAAGATTTTTCAGAGTCCTTTTTAAAAATTTGCCAATAGTTCCAAAATATCCCATGGAAAAACCCTTGTCCACCTACGAGGTGGGATTGGTTATTGTCCATTTTTTCCCATTAGAGATAAGAGTGCTCTAATGAGGCAGGCGGGGCGAGCGGGGTAAATGATCGCTCTACCCTGTTGATAATTCTCATATCTACGGGGCCCGCCGGCAGGCGGGCCTTCCTGTCGGTAGACAGGAAGAAAAGTGGACACTGAAGGCCTTCTCAGATTATTAAAAGAACAAAATGAAAAGGGCTGCGGGAAAACCGCAGGATTTGGAAGACCTTAAATATTTGCTCAAACTAAGAAAAATTAAGCGAAAGAAACGCTGAAATATAGAAGTAAAATGAAGAGAAGAAGAATTTTTCAGAACTTATTTATTGTCAAATGTTTACCCCGTAGCATCCTAGAGGGATTGGTTCGGGGCCTGCCCCGCCCTGAACCATACGGTGCAGGGCCCCGTAGGTTTACCCCGTAGACTTGTTCTTCGGGGCTTGTCCTTCGGGGTCAAGATTTATCCCGTTGGATGTTTACTATCCAATGGGACCTGATCCCCATTCTAGGGTTGAGATAGGAAGATGAGGAGTGAAAAATATCTTAAACTGAATAGACGAAGGAAGCATCTAAGACCAAAGCTTTATCCAGAAAATCTGGAGAAAGTATTTTTATTCAACCAACTGTTAGGGAAGGCGATAAGACCGTGGCAAACCAAAAGGAAGAAATTAAAAAGATTATCAGAGCGTTTAATAAAAGAAGGCTGAGGTATCTCGTTATTGGAGGAGTTGCTGTTGTTTTATACGGGGTAGAGAGGGCTACTTTTGACCTAGATCTTCTCTTGCCTCAGGAT
>JAUXAI010000045.1 GCA_030619985.1 bacterium
CAGGAGATCGGGTCATCAGGTCATTAGATAAGCGAGAATTTCCTGATACCCTGTATTCTGAGCATCGCGAAGAATCTAGCCAGATTGTCTGGCGTCTATCCTGATACCCAAGAAATTATGCATCTTGCAGGAAATATTGTCTTCATCGTTATCTTAGTGGCTGCCCTGTTTGCTATTCCTCTTGGCATCCCGGGAACATTCGTCATTTTTTTAGCGAGTCTCATATATGGGGTAATTACCCACTTCACTCAGATTACCCAAACTTTAATCTGGATTCTCTTAGGAATTGCTCTCTTCGGAGAATTGATGGAATACTTCGCCGGAATATTTGGAGCGAAGAAATTTGGATCTTCAAAGGCAGGAATTATTGGAGCGATAGTAGGAGGGATTCTGGGCGGGATAGTGGGAACGGGAATTCTTCCTCTTGTCGGTTCCATAATTGGACTATTAATTGGCGCCTTTCTCGGCGCCTTTCTTATGGAATTAATAGTAAAGAAGAAGCCTGCTCAAGCATTGCGAGCAGGCTGGGGAACCTTCACGGGCAGGATTGGTGGTATCCTTACTAAGGTTATTTTGGGAATAGTAATGATAATCTTAGTTTTAGTAAGAATTTTCTAAAGATGAGAATCACTAAATATACCCTGATCGGTGAAGCCTTAGAGATGCATCCTGAGGCAAGGGGAGTATTTGCTAAATATGGCTTGGAGCATATTCTTACTATGGGGGCCTTGACAGAAACTATTGAGGCCATCGCCAGGATTAACGATGTCAATCCTCAAAGAATAGTTGAAGATCTGAATGACCTTTTAAAAAACAAATAAAATCTTTTGGTTTTATCCGCGTTTATCTGCGTCTTCTTTATTCGTGTAGATTCGTGTTTGAGTATTACAGTTTTTCGCTTTACAGTTCGCGTCAATTCGTGTCTTAGATAACTTTCTTAACTTTTCCCTTTTTGAGGCACTTGGTACAGACATAGATTCTCTTGACCGTGCCACCCATAATCACCTTTACCCTCTGGATATTGGGATGCCACTTTCTCTTGGATAGTTTATGGGCATGGCTAATCTTATGACCTGACCTTATCCCTTTTCCACATATTGCACAGACTTTCATTTTTCACCTCATAGACACAGATAATCACAGATTTAATACGGATTAGCACGGATAATACTATAACATAAGAAAAAAACTTTTGCAAGCAATTTCTCAAAGTTTACAGTAACCAGTTTACAGTTCACAGTAGAAAAACCGATTACTTAAGAATTTACTGGTTACTGTTCGCTGGTTACTGGTTACTCTGAAACTGTTCGCTGGTTACTGGTTACTTCCACACTCTAAGCGAGGAGAGTATGACCAAGCTATCCGATTCTGCCCAATATGTAAAGGGGGTGGGACCCAAGAGGGTGCGCATCCTGAATAGATTGGAGATCGAGACCATTCAAGACCTCTTATATTACTTCCCCCGAACCTATTCTGATCGCAGCCGTCCTAAGCCCATCGCAGGCCTCTTGGATGGAGAGTACGCCACCATAAAGGGAGTAATTAAGGTAAGGAGTGTCATCAGACCTCGGAAGGGATTGGAGATCATTAAAGCAGCTATTGATGATGGAACCGGGATCGCCTATGCCGACTGGTATAACCAACCCTACCTAATAGAATATCTGAAAGAGGGAACGAAAATAGCCATAAGTGGAACAGTGGAAAAGAAATATAAGAAGGTAGAGATCAAGAACTTCGCCTACGAGATAATTGAGGAAGGCAAGGAATTGTTAAATACCTTAAGGATTGTTCCCGTCTATAACCTGACAGAGGGAATAAACCAGAAGTACTTAAGAACCATTATCAAAAGAGTCCTCGATGAATATGCCGCTTCCTTGCCTGAATTCCTACCCCTTGACATCAGAAGGAGGAACAAACTAATAAAAACCTCCCAGGCAATAAATAGTATTCATTTCCCCAAAAGTAGCGCAAGTTATAAAGATGCCCGAAGAAGATTGGTCTTCGATGAATTCTTTCTATTACAATTGGGGATTGCCTTAAGGAAGAGGAAATTGGAGGAGGTAGGAAAAGGGATAAGGTATAGGAAGCCTGGAGAACTCATCGGGAGGTTCTCCCAACTCCTTCCCTTTGAACTCACCTCTGCCCAGAGAAGGGTGATTAGTGAGATTATTTCCGATATGCAACAAGATAAGCCCATGAACAGGCTCCTTCAGGGAGATGTGGGGAGCGGAAAGACTGTAGTCGCCGTCTATGCCCTGCTAAAAGCCATTGAGGATGGTTATCAGGGAACGATTATGGCCCCCACAGAGATCTTAGCCCAGCAGCATTATTTAACCCTACAAGAACTTTTAATTCCCTTAAAGATAAGGATAGAACTGTTGATTGGGAGTATGAGTGAGAAGGAGAAGAAGAAGATTCGCAAGAAGATAGAGGAGGGAAAGGTCGACATCATCATCGGAACTCATACCTTGATTCAGGAGGCAGCAAGGTTCGCCAAACTGGGATTAATCATCGTTGATGAGCAACACAAGTTTGGGGTATTACAGAGAGCAGCCTTGAGAAAGAAGGGCCTAACCCCCGATGTCTTAGTAATGACCGCTACCCCCATACCGAGAACCCTGGCTTTAACCGTCTATGGGGATCTGAACATCTCTGTCCTGGATGAGATGCCCCCGGGAAGGAAGGGGATCGCCACCTACTGGGTTCCCCAGAGTCAGAGGAAGAATATCTACCTCTTCATTGAGAATGAGGTAAAGAAGGGGCGTCAGGCGTATATCGTCTATCCTTTAGTATCAGAGTCAGAGAAGATGGAGGAGTTAAAGGCCGCCACCCAGATGCAGAAGCACCTTCAGAAGGAAGTCTTTTCTAACCTCAGGGTCGGTCTCATTCATGGCCAGATGCCTGGTGATGAGAAGGAAAAGATAATGACTGACTTCAAGAATAAGAAGATGGACATCTTAGTCTCGACTACGGTCATTGAAGTGGGGATTGATATCCCCAATGCCTCTATCATGCTCATTGAGGATGCCCAGCGCTTTGGCCTGGCCCAACTCCATCAGTTGAGAGGCCGCATTGGAAGGGGAGAGTACCAGTCCTACTGTCTGATGTTCGCCATTCCCAGGACATTTGAGAGCAAGAGAAGGATAAAAGTGATGACCGAGACCGGGGATGGCTTCCAGATCGCAGAAGAGGATTTGGAATTAAGGGGGCCGGGTGAATTCTTCGGCACCAGACAGCATGGCCTGCCGGAGTTAAAGATCGCCAATCTCTTAAAAGACCAGAGGCTCTTAGAGACCGCCCGCCAGGAGGCCTTTGAGTTCATAAGGAAGGATCCAAAATTAGAAAGACCAGAGCATAGACAAATAAGAAAGAGCCTCCTCTCAAAATTCAAAGGAGGCCTGGAAATCAGCTAAACGCGAATTTACGCAAATAAAGTAAACGCGAATTGTCACGAATGGAATAAGGACTTTCGCATGGCGATGAGCGCTTCGCTATACTCATCTACTAAAGACCCTTGCGGATCTTTAGGCGCACGAATGAGCGAATAACAAAATAAGAAAAAAGGAAAAGATGAAGAAAATTAAAAAGATACTGCTTATTATTGGAGGAAGTATCTTAGGTTTGATAGCCGTAGCAACACTTGTATTAGCTATTTTTTGGCAGGGATGGTTTTGGGAAAGAGAAATAATAGGCATTTCCCTATTTAAAGGGCCTGTCGTCTCTCCAGATGGAACACAGGTAGCCCTTAATATTTTTTGGAGAAAGGGACCATTAAGAACTAGTGGTAATATTTTGATAATGAATATAGATGGAACAGAGCCGAGATGGCTAGTAAAAGGTCTAACTCGCGTGACGCAATCACCTACCTGGTCCCCAGATAGCAAGAGGCTTGCCTTTTCTTCGATTACCTTTAGAAACGATCGTCTTTCTATCTGGACAGCGACTATTGATGGAAAGGAACAAAAACAACTTACCCAGTCCAAAGGTCCTGACATAATAACAGATAACACGCCTTTTTGGTCCCCTGATGGCACAAAAATTATTTTTATAAGACGTGCTTTTTCCGTAACGCCTGAAGGAAAGGAAGAGTTGGAAGAAAAATTCGATAAGGGTATCCTTCCTTCCCAAGCCTTATGGATAATGAACTCTGATGGTTCTGAACAGAAAGTTTTAGTTTCTAAAGTAAGTTCTTTCTTGGATGTAGCTTGGGCACCAAATAGTAAGGAAGTTTTCTTTGACCACGATGATAACCTTTGGGTAGTGAATATAGATAATCAAAAACAGAAGCAGTTGACTACTGACTTAAAGGGTCCGAAAGGTATTACCCTATCACCCGATGGTAAGAAAATAGCCTTTCGTTCTTTCTCTTCGGAGGCTATAGGACAGCGAGCCCTCTGGATAATGAAAAGTGATGGCTCAGAGCGCAGAGAGCTTATTGCTAATAAATATGTTGGATTTCCTGCTTGGTCACCTGATGGCAAAGAAATAATTTTCAGTGCTTCTTATAACGAAGACAAAAGTGGCTTCTGGAAGATAAATTTGGTTACCGGGCAAAAGAAACAACTAACCTCTGAGGAATATTACCTATTTCCGCGATTAGCCTGGACACCAGATGGTAAGAAGATTATTTTTGTTCGAAGAAAAAATAAGACTGTTTGGATAATGAATAGTGACGGCACAGATCAAAAACAGATATTTCCTAAACCCAAGCACTAAAAATTAAATCAAATTTGAGAACATAAATTGTCGAGGGTGGAAATTAGCCACTAATGGATAGAGAACGGTGAGATGGAAGAAGAAGGGCATTATTTCTCTGATCGCTATTACCACTTACGGGATGAAGTACTACTGGTAAGAGAAAAGGCACCAGAGAGGGTTTCAGAGAGGCTGGTGAGGTGCATCTGGCTGGATCAGTTAATTAAGAAGAATAGGCTCAAAACCTTGGATGGCCGGCGAATAAAGATTATTTCGCCTGGATGGTGGAATACCGGGGAAGGAGCAGACTTTCGTCAGGCAGAGATAGAGATAGAAGGAAAACGATGGAAGGGTGAGATCGAGGCCCATGTCTATACCTCAGACTGGAAGAGTCACGGTCACCATAGAGACCCCCGCTATGGCAAGATCATCCTCCATATCGCTCTATGGGATGATAGAGATAAAAAATCTATTCAGGACATACAGGGTAAAGCAATACCCCAGTTAATTCTCTTTTCTCATCTTTCTAATGACTTAGAGACACTTAAAGAAAGCATCAGTCCAGAGAAGTATCCCTTAGCCAGTAGCGCTGATTTTGGTCCTTGCTATCCAGAGATCAAAGAGGCAGACCCAGAAAGAATAATCCAATTCCTCAACTTAGCTGGGGATGCCCGTATTTTAGAGAAGGCAGAATACTTTAGAAAAAGGGCAGATAGGGTTGGTTGGGAGGAGTCCCTCTATGAGGGGATTATGATTGGCCTGGGATATAAGGGGTTGAAGGGAGAGTTTCTGGAATTGGCCCAGAGAGTAAGCGTTAAGGACGTGCGAAATATATTGCAAAAGAGAACCGCTAAAAAGAAGGTGAAGAGCCTTCAGGCACTCTTCTTTGGAGTCTCCGGGTTACTTCCTGAAAAGCCTCAGAAAGGATATGACCGGGAGACCATAAGGTATCTCCGGAAATTAAGAGAACTCTGGGAAGGAATGTCTGGGAGATTTCAGACCCGAGCGATGGAGCCCCAGAGATGGAGGTCTCTACAGATGAGACCGGCCAACCTCCCCAGTCGGAGGATAGCGGGAATGAGCCATTTCTTAGCCAGATACTCCAATAGAAATATCTTTAGTCTCGTTAAGAAAGCCATAGTTAATCAGGAGGCCTTACTTCAATATCTATTAGGGACTTTTAATCCAGAAAAGAAGGATTACTGGAACTACCGTTATACTTGGGGAGGCAGGAGAAAAAAGAGACCAGTAAGACTCATAGGAAAGGAACGGGTGGTTATTATCCTTGTTAACGCTCTTATCCCGGCCATGTTTGCCTATGCTCGAAAGAAGAAAGATCGGAGGCTGGAAAGAATATTGCACCGTATCTATACCTCCCAACCCTCTTCAGGAAATGATCGCATTACTAAGTTTGTTACTCACCACCTCTTCGGCAGAAAGAAGATAGATAGTGCCCGTCATCAGCAGGCCCTCTACCAGATATTTAACGACTACTGTGGAAACAAACGGGTGAGTTGTGCCCGTTGTAACTTGACTACTATTCTCCATTCTCTCTAATCGAGGATTATAAGTAGGAAAGTAAGGAAGTAGGAAAGTAGGAGAGTAGGAGGGTAAGAAAATGGGAAAGAAGATCAATGAAAAATGCAAAGTGCCTACCTTGTCGGCAGACAGGCAAAATGCAAAATGTTCAATGTTCAATGTAAAATGAAGATAATTGGGGGAGAGTTTAAGGGAAGGAGGCTAAAGACTCTGAAGAGTGTGAAGATGAGGTCTACCCCAATGCGGGTGAAGGAAGCATTATTCAATATTTTGGGTAACAAGGTTGTTGGCTCAAGTTTTCTTGACTTATATGCGGGAAGCGGCCAGATCGGGATTGAAGCCTTAAGCCGTGGAGCGAAAGAGGTCATCTTCGTTGACAACCATCCTTCTGCTATAAAATTAATCCGTACCAATTTAGGCTTTCTGCACCCTGAAAAAAGTCTTAAAATACCACGGAATAATGTCCTCAAGAGCCTCGATAATCTGAGTAAAGAAAAGAAGAAATTCGACATCATATTTCTGGATCCACCTTACGAAAGTAGATTAGTAAAAAATACCTTGCAAGCACTGGCAAAAAGTGATATATTGAAAACTCCCACTTTGGTCATTGCCGAGCACCACAAATCCCTTGCTTTAGATAAGGAAATTGGCTCACTAATTCAGATTAGGCAAGAGAGATACGGAGACACCGCCCTTACTTTCTACCAGAAAGTAAGGAAGTAAAAAATAAAAAATTAAAAGTAAAAATGTTGGTTCGCGTTTCAAAGGAGATAAAGAAAATAGAGAAGCAGAAAATAATTGGGGCGGGAGAACTTATCCAGAGCAGTTGGCGTTTTTATCTAAAGCATTGGAAACTTCTGGTGGGTATCGTGGCTATGGTTTATTTACCCTTTGCTATAGTGAAATTCTTTCTTTATCAATTAAAATTAGTACACCGTACTAATCTATTGGTCGTTAATTTGCTTAATCTTGTGGGGTTGTTTATTGGTGCTTTTATAACAATTGCCTTAATCAATGCTATAGATAGTATTTTTCGGGGTAATCAGATTTCCGCAAGAAAGGCTTACCGACTTGTTCCTTCTCGATTCTGGGCTTATATAATAACTATGATTTTAGCCGGACTGATAGTCTCTGCTGGTGTTTTTCTTTTTGTTATTCCAGGGTTTATCTTTTTTGTTTGGTTTGCCTTTGCCGGGTATACTGTCGTTATAGAAAAAGTCAAAGGTTCCCGCGCATTGGGGAGAAGCAAGGAATTGGTTTCTGGACACTGGGGGAAGGTATTCTGGTGTCTTTTAGCTTCCTCTATTACCTATACTCTGTTTTCTTCACTCCTCTTTTTATTTCTTTTCTTTTCATACCAGTTAGTGAAGGGTGGCTTGGGAGAGGCCACTTTCACTTCTTTAGTCCAAGACAAAACGAAACCAATAATCAGCCTACTTACTTCTATTCCGGATACCTTGTTTTGGTCCTTATTTATTCTTTTTCCTTTTCTCCTCTATAGAGACCTTAAAAGAATCAAAGCCGCGAAAGAATAAGAAAGAATATTTTAAATGTAAAGATCTAACCCCAATTTATATTCGTGATAATTCGCGTCAAGTATTTCATTTATTGCAATCTATTATTCGCGTTGATTCGTGTTCAGGAGGTAAAAATGAAGAAGATTGCTGTTTATCCAGGAAGTTTTGATCCGGTAACCAATGGTCATATTGATCTGATAAAGCGCACCTTAGGAATTGTGGATGAGCTAATAGTGGCGGTAGTGAAGAATCCAGAGAAGAGGCCCCTCTTTAGTATGGAAGAGAGGATTAATATGTTAAAAGAGGTCACTAAAGATCTCAAGAATGTAAAGATCGATAGTTTCGATGAACTATTGGTCAATTATGCCAAGAAGATTGGGGCAAAGACCATTATTCGAGGCTTGAGAGCCATATCCGACTTTGAGTATGAGTTCCAGATGGCATTGATGAATAGAAAATTGAGCAAGGAAATTGAGACAGTATTCATGATGCCCTCTGCCAAGTATTCCTATCTCTCCTCAAGCATGATTAAGGAAGTAGTGAGTTTCGGTGGCTCGTTATGCGAGTTGGTTCCCAAGATAGTGAAGGAGAAGCTGAAGGAGAAATTAGCTAAGGACACTAAGCGCTAAAAAGTTATCCAGTTACCCAGTTAACCAGTTATCCGGTTTAAAACTGGCAAACTGGCGGACCGGAAAACAGGCAAACAGATAATGGATTTATTGAGAGAGATTAGAGAGAAGGCGAAGAAGAGTCCCAAGAGGATTGTTCTTCCTGAAGGTGAGGAAGAGAGAACCATTAAAGCAACGGCAGAGATTCTAAAGGAGGGCATAGCAGAGATAATCCTTCTGGGAGAGGAGTCAAAGATAAAAGATATAGCCCAATCGCTAAAAGTAGATATTGGGAGAACAAGGATTATTGAGCCAGAGAAATCAGAGAGATTAGAGGATTATGCAAACACTTATTGTGAACTTAGAAAAGAAAATGGAATAAGCAAGGATGAGGCTCTTTCCACTATGAAAGAGCCTCTTTTTTATGGAGCCATGATGGTTAAGAAAGGCGAAGCAGATGGTTCTATATCCGGAGCAGCCCATACTACGGCAGAGACCATGAGACCCGCTTTACAGATTATAAAGACCGCTGCCGGAGTGAAGAAAGTATCGAGTTCCTTCCTTATGATCTTAAAGGACGAGAAATTTGGGAAGAATGGAGCCTTAATCTTTGCTGACTGCGCCATCCTCCCTAATCCGAATGAGGAGGAATTGGCAGATATTGCTATTGCTTCGGCCAGGACGGCAAAGGATTTAATGGGGTGCGAACCGAAAGTAGCCATGCTCTCTTTTTCTACTAAGGGAAGCGCCAAGCATAAATTAGTAGATAAAGTAGCAAGGGCAACGGAGATAGTGAAAGAGAAAGAACCAGGCCTCTTGATCGATGGTGAGCTTCAGGCAGATGCTGCCCTCATTCCTGAGATAGCCTCTCAAAAGGCTCCCAATAGTTCCATTGCAGGAAAAGCAAATGTCTTAATCTTCCCTGATTTGAATTCTGCAAATATTAGTTATAAGTTGGTCCAGAGATTGGCCGGCGCTCAGGCCATTGGCCCCATCCTTCAGGGACTGGCAAAACCGGTGAATGATCTTTCTCGGGGCTGTAGTGTTGAAGATATCATCAATCTGGTAGCCATTACCTCTCTCCAAGCCCAATAGAGGGGTTGACAAATCTTTTCATTCTGATAGAATGACAAAGTAAACTAAAAAGGGAGTAAATATGAAAAAAGTAAACATTAGTAGGATAATCATAACAGGCGCTCTATTGCTAATAGCGGGAATGCTCGTCTTCGCCTTTAAAGAGAAGCCTTTGAGTGAAATGGCGCTTCTTAAAGGCATGGTTATTATTTTACAATTACCTAAGAGAAGACATTCTAAGTCGAGAAGGGATAAGAGAAGGGCGCACTGGAAATTAGATCGTCCTAACCTATCCCGTTGTCCCCAGTGTGGGGCCCCAAAACTTCCCCATCGGGTATGTCCCGAGTGCGGCTACTATGAGGGCCGGGAGATCATCCCTCCCAAGAAGGAAGAGAAGAAATAGATGAAGATTGCCCTGGATGCCATGGGAGGGGATAGGGCTCCGGGAGTAATAGTTGAGGGAGCCATCCAAGCCCTCAGAGAATACAAGGATTTAGAAGTAATCTTGGTCGGGGATGAAGAGAAAGTAAAGAAGAAGTTAGCCAAATATCCTACTCAAGGGCTCTCTCTTTCTATTATTCATGCCTCTCAGGTAGTGGAGATGGATGAGCTGCCCACCAGTGCTCTACGCGAAAAGAAGGACTCCTCCATTATGGTGGCTGCCAG
>JAUXAI010000051.1 GCA_030619985.1 bacterium
CTGGCCACCTCTTCTGGGGTGCCAGAGGCAACAATAAAGCCCCCCTCCTCTCCTCCCTCTGGCCCCAGATCGATGATGTAGTCTGGGGTCTTTATCACTTCCGGATTATGCTCAATGACTAAGACCGTATTCCCGGCGTCAACCAAGCGATTGAGAACATCCAATAGTTTCTGAATATCGGCAAAGTGAAGTCCGGTGGTTGGTTCATCTAAGATATAGAAGGTCTTGCCCGTGCTTCTCTTAGAAAGTTCTGTGGCCAACTTCACCCGCTGGGCCTCTCCCCCAGATAGGGTGGTGGCGCTCTGGCCCAATTTCATATATCCTAATCCTACATCGTATAAGGTCTGTAACTTATGCTTGATCTTGGGGATATTCTTGAAGAATTCTAAGGCCTCCTCAACGATCATATCTAAGACATCTGCGATACTCTTTCCCTTATACTTGATCTCCAAGGTCTCCCTATTGAACCTCTGCCCCTTACAGACCTCGCAGGAGACATAGACATCGGGCAGGAAGTGCATCTCGATCTTTATTATCCCTTCCCCCTGACAGGCCTCACACCTTCCTCCTTTCACATTAAAGCTAAACCTCCCCGGCCTATATCCCCTCATCTTGGATTCTGGAATCTGGGAGAATAGTTCTCTAACGGGGGTGAAGACCCCGGTATAGGTTGCTGGGTTAGAACGCGGGGTCCTTCCAATGGGATCCTGGGTAATGATGATTACCTTATCAATATTCTCTAGGCCCTCTATTCTGTCGTGCTTCCCAGCCCTTTCCTTTGACTTATAAAACTTACTCGCTAAGGCGCGATATAGGGTCTCATCTACCAGGGTGGATTTTCCGCTTCCCGATACTCCAGTAATACAGACAAATACACCCAAGGGGATGGGAACCTTTATATTCTTTAGGTTGTGCTCCCTAGCACCTACAATAGTCAGATACTTCCCTTTCAGCTTTCTTCTCTTTTTCGGCACCTCAATCTTCAACTCTCCTTTAAGATATCTTCCGGTGAGAGACCTCTTGCATCTCATGACCTTCTCTACTGATCCAGTGACTACTACCTCTCCCCCATGCCTCCCGGCACCTGGACCCAGATCGATGATGTGATCTGCAGACCTTATGGTCGCCTCATCATGCTCTACCACCAGGACGGTGTTCCCCAAGTCTCTTAAGGCCTTCAGAGTATTCAATAATCTCCTATTATCCCTCTGATGGAGGCCAATGGAGGGTTCATCCAAAATATATAATACACCCACCAGTCCACTCCCTATCTGGGTGGCGAGCCTGGTCCTTTCACCTTCACCCCCCGATAGGGTTCCCGCCATCCTATCGATGGTGAGGTAATCTAGTCCCACATTGACTAAGAAGTTCAACCTCTCTCTTATCTCCTTGATTACCTCCCTTCCGATCAGGGCCTCTTTCCTGCTCAACTTCAAATTGCTAAAAAACCTCAGGGCTTGCTTAATACTTAAGACGCAGACTTCGGCAATGGACTTCCCTCCCACGGTAACCGCCAGGCTCTCCGGCTTCAGCCTGGCTCCCTTACAGTCCGGGCAGGAACGGGTTCTCATATACTTATTCCTTATCTCCTCTCTCACATACTCTGATTCCGTCTGATGATATCTTCTTTCAAGTTGAGTAATTATCCCCTCAAATGGACGATAGAACTCCCTGGTCGTCCCATGCATCTCTAAACGGAAGTCGAGATAATCCTCACCCGAGCCATAGAGAAGGATGTCTCTCTGTTTCCTTTTTAAGTTCTTCCAAGGGGCGTGAAGACTGAAGTCATAATGCTCTGCCACAGTCTCTAACTGCTGAAAGTAGTACCTCTCTGCAGCATACTTCCACTTATGCCTCCTGGTAGTGATGGGCTCGCTCCAGGGAAGAATGGCTCCCTCATAGACAGAGAGATTCCTATCAGGAACCACTAAATCCGGGTCGACCTCCATCCTTATTCCCAATCCATCGCATCCCGGACAGGCACCATAAGGGGAGTTGAAGGAGAACATCCTGGGGGATAGTTCCCCGAAACTGATCCCGCAGTTTATACAAGCGAAGTGTTCACTAAATAAAAGTTCAGATTTTTGATTTTTGATTTTTGATTTTTGATTTTTGATTTTTATTACTACGATTCCCTTTCCCAACCTCAGAGCAGTCTCCACAGAGTCAGCGAGCCTGGATTTTATTCCCTTCTTTACTATTAGCCTATCTACAATAACCTCGATATCATGCTTCTTATACCTATCCAAAGAGGGAACCTCTGCTAAGTCATAAACCTTACCATTCACTCGGGCCCTCACATACCCTTCCCTCTGAATATCTTCAAATAATTTTTTATATTCTCCCTTCCTTCCTTTTATTAGAGGGGCTAATATCTGAATCCTGGTCTCCTCCTGTAGTTCCAATATTCGGTCGGTGATCTCCTGTGCTGTCTGGGGAGAGATCTCCCTCCCACATTTGGGACAGTAGGGCACCCCGATCCGGGCGAAGAGCAGTCTCAGATAATCGTAGATTTCAGTCATGGTCCCCACGGTCGACCTGGGATTGGCCCCGGCCTTCCTCTGCTCAATGGCGATGGCCGGAGAAAGGCCCTCAATGGATTCCACATTTGGCTTCTTCAACTGTTCTAAGAACTGACGAGCATAGGCAGAGAGAGATTCCACATACTTCCTCTGCCCTTCAGCATAGAGAGTATCGAAAGCCAGGGAACTCTTTCCAGAACCTGATAGCCCAGTAATGACCACCAGCTTATTCCTGGGAATCTCAAGGTCGATATCCTTGAGATTATGTTCCTTTGCTCCTTTTATGATAATGGCTTCCCTTCTCATTTTATTAGACTCCAGGCAATGGTCAATACTATCCCAATCCCGAAGAGGCAACCCGACATCTTTCCCATGGAACTCCCCAGGGGGGTGCGTGCTTGCTCTATTCCGCGTCTCTTTAAAACTTCGGCAACCTTTCCTTCAAATAACCCAGCGAAAGCATCAGTAATGGCATCCCCTGCTGCCCCTCCCACAATGGCCCCCAACACTCCAGCAAAACTTGCCCCGATCAAAGCAGCCATACCTAAAATCCCGGTATCTATGGTGCCGAAGACAATATCCGCTGCTACAGTATTTATCTTTCTTCCAGAAACGCACAAGGGAATCCAGGGGAGGAACCCTAAAGCGATTAGTGCCGGACCGATCAAGACCTTATGCTGGATGGTGAAAGAAATGACGCTGATAATAACAATGCTTAAGATAATTACATTCAATAAAGAGGCCCGGAAGGAATCGAACTTCAAGAGTATTCTCCCGAAAGGAGGTGAGGATTCCCGATCCTTACTTTCTTTAATCCCGCTTCTAAGGCGACCTCCTGGCAGCGATAAGCATGATCCTTAGAGGTAGTAGGCAGATCCTTCATATAGAAGTGGGGATAGAAGCCGAGTAGAGAATAGGGAATCTCAGGATTCAATTTAGCAATGAAGTTAGCGATATTCCTAACCTCCTTTTCGTCAACATATCCTGGAATAAGTAAAGTGCTGGCGATTAAGAAAGGGGGCTTCGGCCTCTCCTCAATCAGTTTGGATAGAGATTCAAAGTTTTTTAGAGTCTGTCTATTGCTCACGCTGGTTAATGCGATATGGAGGTTCTCATCCCAGGCCTTCAAATCAAACTTTATGCATCCCCCACTCTCTAAGCTCAATCTGGCCGCCCTCTCTAAGAGTTCAGGATTCATACTTCCATTCGTCTCAAAGCAGACCCTTAAGTTTTTCTTCTTCTCCAAAGCTAACTTAGAGGCTTCTAAGGCATGGGTTAACTGGGGGGTGGGATCCCCTCCGAAGTAGCAGATGCAGGCCACTCTCTCATCCACCGCATCGACTAGTTCCTGGGCGCTTCGTAGGTTCATCTTAGAGAGCAAATTTCTATAGTGCCAGTTCTGGCAGAAGAGGCAGTTATAGGTGCAGGCGCCATAGAAGACGGCCAGGTTAGAGTAGCCGATCTCTTTACTTCCCTCACAGACCCAGTCGGCAACGCAGTTCGTAGGTAGGGAATCATAATACCACTCTACCACCGCCCCCTCTTTGGTCCCTGCTAAGTTGATTAACTTTCCTTCTTTATTCAAGCGCAGTCCGCAGTAGCCTTTTTCTCCCTCTCCTATCTGGCACTTGTTAATACAGATTGAGCACTTCGCCCCTTCTGGACTCCTCGGTGGTTCCAGAGGAAGATGAAAGGCCTCTCTGGTCTTGATATGTAATTCCTTTATCTGGGGCAAGACCTCATCTGGAAATTTCCTAATGCAATCTACACAGTAGCCTATATTCTGAGAGATTAGCTTAGACCTCTTCCCACACCTCTTGCATTTTACTTCTTCTCTTCCTTCCATAGCTCCTTTCCACATAACAGGCTAAGAACCTCACCCCTAAGGAATCAGAGGTAACTGGTTTAATCTTCATCCTAGTCTCCCAATGCTCCTCATAATCTGCATGATTAGTCCACTGAATAGAGGAATGGTGAGATTGTCCTTCCTTCCTGGTGAGAATAGTTCCACAATGGATGCTGTCAAGGCGCCAATGAGAAGAATACCGAAACTTAACTTTAATCTTAAAACTAAGAGAACGATCCCTATTAAGAGACAAGCGAGTAAGGATCCCAGTCCTCCTTCCAGGCTTTTCTTTTTTATTTTGATCCTTCCATATTTCTTCCCAACAACGGAGGCGGCCAGGTCCCCACAGGCTACGAAACATAGACTGGCCATGGCGATTCCCTTTTCAAATAATAAGACGGATAGAAAAGCACCAGAGATGTAATAAGGATTACCAGAGAACCTATTCCTCTCTTCCTCCTTAATAATCCCTCCTAAATATTTAAGTGTCCACTGGTTAAATCTTGGGTAGCGAAGACGAAGAAAATCAGCCAAAAAGAAGAAAATAAAGAAAATCCCAAAGACTACTAAGGAAATTCTCTTATCTGTGAGATAATAGATTGTGGGAAGAAGTAATCCTCCCAGAAGATGCCATAGATACCTTATCGGTTTATTCAAAACATGCCTCATTCCACTCGGCAATCTGATTACACAGATTTTTAAAGACGATTACACAGATGTTCTAAACAGGTTTTATCGGTGTAATCTTCTTATAATCGGTGTAATCAGAGACCTCTTTTAGTATACTATAATATCTCGAAAAAGGCAACTTGCCCCGTTAGAGAAAGGTCGTCCTTGGACGACCGTGCTCTCTTACTTTATTATGAGGGCGCGCATTCGCTTGCCCCCTCTACTAAGAAAGCCCGAATAACAAGGTTCTTGCCGCTTTGCGGCAAGGCTTTCGTATTGTAGCATTATCTCTAACGGGGCTTGCTATTCTTCATTTTACATGGTATGATTAATTTTAAAGAAAGGTCAAATATGAGATGGAAATTATTACTTCTCATCTCTTTGCTTCTCTTTCCTTTCCCAATCTGGGCTAAGGAGGGAGAGAAGAAGGTCGAATTCATCCCTCGGGCAAATATGGCCCTGGAGATGGGTCGTTACTTCCATAACTGGCCAGGTTATGCCTGGAGGTTCAGGAGAAGAGTCAATATAGATCTCTTTAAGTTTGGAAACAAGGTCCTCTTCTTTGAGTATGAGGATGAGAGTATCTTAGGAAGTAATAGAGTAAGTGAGGACGATCCCCACAAGACCTGCCATGAGCTCACCTATCTGGGATTGAGGCAGGAGTGGGAGAAGAGTAGTCTCTCTTTTTTCTATACGCACATCTGTCATAATTGGGTGGATAGGACAACAAGCAAGTCCAGGCTCTGGGATGTGGTAGGAGCAAGGTGGGAGACGAAGGGGATGAGATTGGGGTATAAGAATGAGGGGATAGATTTCGATTCCCAAAAGGAGTTTGAGTTCCTGAATAAGTTCAATGGTATGGCCTCTTTAAGCGCAGTGACTACCTCTGGGAACGGCAGATATTATGCAATAAGTGAAGGAGGAATAAGATACGATATCCTAAGGTATCGAAACGGGATTCCCTATCTCCTGACCAATCTCAGCGCTACCTTTGATTCCAACCTGAAACCTAACCTCACCGTAGAGTCTGGAGTGAGGTTTCACCTGAAGAATTTTGACCTCACCCCCTTCATAGAGTACGGGCATCAATACGATCTCGAAAGGTGGGAAGGCTCTGTGGCAAATCTTTTCTTCACCGGTCTACGCCTGGAGACCCATGGTGATGAGTTAGTGCCTACTTTTAGAAGGAATTCTCCCTTCCTTCCCGAGTTACATGTCGGGGGCCACTATGCCAAGATCTTGGGGAGTGATGAGTTTGGCTGGGATAGCGATGTGGCCTTCAACTTGGACCTCTACCGAAGGGATAGATTGACTGCTTTCCTAAATACTGGCTTAGCGATAAATACCTCAACAAAGAATCAGAAGCCCTACTACCTCGGCTATTCCTTAGAACCAGGTTTAGCAATAGATTTTGATAAAAATGTTTTAGATCTCTTCTTCCGCCACTGGTCGAGGCATGACGGCAAGGCCCATGATGGGATTACAGAGGGATATAAACTAATAGGAACCAGATTTCAGAGCCGGGGAATGAAACTGGGATATGCAAATGAGGGAATAGATTTTGATTCTGAGAGGAATTTTGAATTCTTGAAGAAGGTTGACTGGAAGGTCTCAGCAGGGGGGTATGCCAATACCGCAAACTATGACTATGATTGGGAGGCAGAGGCTGGAGCAAGGTGGGATATCCTGAGGCATAAGAGAAAGATCCCCTATCTCTTAGCCAACCTTCGTCTCTTGCAGGGTCCCAATACAGATGGGGACTATACTATGGAGGCCGGAGTGAGGTTCTGCGGCAAGAAGGGGGATGCCAGTCTTTTTACTCAGTACCGCTACCGGGAGAATGCCTCTCGCTTCGGTGGTTATGAGGCTAAGCAGACGATAATGGGGGTGAGATTCGAATTTTAGTCACCACTTGTATCTTATGCCAAAAAGACCAAAGTCATCCGTCTTTCCATCGCATCGATCAGTATCATGCTTGTGCCATATCTGACAGAAGAGACTCAAAAAGAAAAAGGGGCAAGAAATTTATCTTGCCCCTAATTTGTTCTGCGGTCATTGCTTGATATTCATGCTCTCTCGGATGCCAGCGAAGCGCATCCGGCATCTGCGTTTTAATCTGCGATAATCTGCGTCTTCAAATCATTTCCTCCAAAGGGAGAACAAAAGCCCCGATTCCTTCCTTGGCAATAGATTCTTTTGACTTTAATTCTCTTACCTTGGCCATAATTCTATCCTTCTTCTCGTCTTCTACGGCGATGGCTAACATGCTATTTACTCCCGGCCAGACGTCAGAGTCAAAATGAGGCCCTGAGATAGGACCTTTTCCCAATACCCTATCCCACTTGGTATAGTTCTCAACCCCGATTTCTTGCAAGGCTTCCATCATCTCTTCCTCAATGGCCGCATTATAGACAATCAGAACCATCTTCATTTCTTACTCCTTATCAACTTGTCAACTTATTAACTTGTTACCTTCTTTATTCTCTCTTCGAAGATAGAATAAAGGGTGGGAACAAAAACCAAAGTGATCAAAGTAGAAACGATTAATCCACCGATGATGGTGATACCAAATGGCCTCCAGAACTCTGAACCTTCCCCTCGTAAGAGAGCAAGGGGAAGTAATCCAAAAACAGTAGTAATAGTAGTCATTAAGACCGGTCTAAGCCTCGTTCTACCGCCAAGGGTGACCGCTTCCCTCACACTATAACCTCTTCCCCTCAGGATATTAATATAACTGATTAAGACGATAGCGTTATTCACCACAATCCCTACCAGCATAATGAGTCCAATGAAGGCATCTACGGTAAATATCTGATTAGTAATGAGTAAGGCCCATATTACCCCGATCATGGCAAAGGGAATAGAGAATAAGATGATGAAGGGATCTCTTAATGATTCGAATTGAGAGGCCATGACCATGTAGACCAGGATTGCTCCCAGGATAAGGGCAAATAATAGGTTCCTGAAGGACTTCTCCTGCTCTTCCCTCTCCCCACTAAACCTTATGAAGAAGTTAGACGGAATAGTAAGTCCTTCAAGTTTTTCCTTTGCTTCTCTTACAATACTCCCCAGGTCCCGACCATAGATATTCCCCATCACCTTTATTATCCTCTGCTGATCCCTTCTCTCTATCTTCACTGGGCCAATCTTTTCTCTAATGCTTGCCACATTTGAGAGCCGGATCTGTTTCCCGGATGGTGAGGTGATAAAAATCTTCTCCAGGTCCTCAATTTGGTCTCTATCTTCCTCTCGTAAGCGTACCGAGATATCGTATTCCTTTCCTCTCTCCCGATATTTAGTAGCCTCCTTGCCGCTCACCAAGTTCTTTATGGTATTACCGATTGTCGAGACATTCAGGCCCAATCGGGAAGCCTTCTCCCTATCTACCACTATCTGGAGCTCTGGCTTCCCTTCCTTGCGCGAAATTTCAACATCCCTCACTCCCTCTATCCTCCCTATGATCTCAGCCACTTTCCGGGCAAGCCTTCTACCAAGATCTAAGTCATATCCCCAGACCTCAATGGTCAGGGGCTTCCCTCCTCCAAGGAGGAGGCCAGCCAGGGGATCCTCAGTAGAGAACCTCACTTCTGCCCCGGGGAAAGAGGTTAGCAGAGGTCTCAAGGACTCTACAATCTCCTGGGAGGACCTCTTCCTTTCTCTTATGGGAACCAACTTGGCCATTGCTATGCC
>JAUXAI010000076.1 GCA_030619985.1 bacterium
TCTCCGTCTTAAACAAAAGGACATCACTTCCTATAAGTATGAGGAGTGTGCCGGGCTAACAGATGACCAGATGCGCCTCTTCTGGAAGACCTTCTACCACGAAGGAGGCTGGCTAAAGATTAAGCCCATTAAAGGAGTAAAGAAGTTCTTAGATAAGTTAAAAAGAGAGAAGCACAGAATAGTCATCGTTACCTCCCGACCGAGGAAACATATTAAGAAGGAGACCTTTCAGTGGTTAAAGGAACATAAGATGCCCTATTCCGAACTCATCTTCTTAGAGAATCACAAAAGTAAGCACCAGGCAGCCTTATTGCGAGGCTATAGGTTCGATTACTTCATTGAGGATTACTATGAGTATGCCCTGGATCTTGCCCAAAGAGGAGTAAAACTTCTCTTGATGGATTATCCCTGGAATAGATGGGGAAAGCCCCATCCCAATATCAAGAGAATCAAGAGCCTAAAAGAAGCAGAAGCAATTATTTCAAAAGAAAGGACTATCAAGTGAAGAATAGAAAGGGGTGGGGAATATCACTTCTCTTCCTTCTAATTTTGTTCTTTGGATTTGCTCCTGCAGAAATAGAGAAGCCTACTATTGCCCCCGTTCTGAATCAGAGCTATCTTCCTCAGGCCCGGGAGCTGATCCAAGGAACTAAGGAGTATATCCATATCCTTCTTCTAGAGATGCATAAGGATGGAACTACTATAAGTTTAATGGAAGATCTTATCTCTGCCCAGAAAAGAGGAGTAGAGATAAAGGTCTTGTTAGAGAATAATCTTTTCTGTAATCAGGAGAGCTTTTCCTATCTCAGGGGAAAGGGGATCGAGGCCCGACTTGATTCACCGAAGAAGTTCCTCCACCATAAGCTCATGATTATTGATGGAAAGGAAGTCCTTCTTGGTTCCACCAACTGGAGTTATATGTCTCTGGATTACAATAATGAGACTAATGTTCTCATTAAAGATGCAGATGTTGCCCGTTATTATGAAGAGTACTTTCAACTCCTCTGGAAGGATCCTACCCAAGAACCTGAGGGGCCTTTATTGAAAACAAAAAAAGTTATTCCCTTAGCAGTAAAAAGGGACTATTTTAGCGAGCTCCATAATTTGCTTAGTAAAGCCCAGAAGCGAATCCATATTATAATGTATGGCATGAGATACTATCCTCAGTATCAGGATAGTATAGTAAATACCATACTCAATGATTTAATATGGGCTAAAAAAAGAGGGGTGGAGGTCAAGGTTCTCTTAGAAAAGAGCGATTATAATCAGAAACTGAATAGATACAATGAAGAGGCTGCCCAGTATTTAGAAGAGAATGGGGTAGAGGTAAGGTTTGATTCTCCGGAGGTTCACACTCATGCTAAACTGATCATTGTTGATGGAGCCACCTTCTTAGGCTCCAGCAATTGGGGATATGGAGGCCTGGAACTCTACTTAGGTTCTAATGTTCTACTGCTTGATCCCCAGATAACAGATTCTTACGAAAAGTATTTCCAGAGACTCTGGGCCCAGAGTGGAGAAGAGGGAAAAAGGTGAAGAATGAAAAGAAAACCGCATCTTCATGAAATTGAGGAGAGGGAGAGGAAAAAGAAGGGGATTATCAGGTTCAGATGCGAGCATTGCCGAGAGATAGTGAAGATAACCTCTGAGCCTTCCCTCCCCGTTTACTGTCCAAACTGTGGGAGATTGATGAAGCGACTGTGATATCTTGGCAGAAAAGATTCCAGAAAATCCTGTCCCGAAATTATGGGGCCCGGGAATATACACTGGAGAAATTGAGAGGGGATGCCTCGACAAGGGAATACTTCAGAATAAGTCTAAGAGATAAGAAGATTGAAGGGAAGAGATCAATAATCTTAGCTCTCTCCCGGGATCCAGTTCTCTTCATCAATATCCTGAAGTTCTTAAGGAGATGTGAGGTCGATGTCCCCAGGCTCTATTCCCATGATAAGGAGCTCCTCATCTTAGAGGACTTCGGAGATACTACCTTAGAGGAGAAGGTGAGGGGAAAGGATAGAGAGACCTTCCACAAGTACTATAAAAAAGCCATAGATTCTCTCTTAAAGTTCCAGATAGAGGGAATGAGAAATAGAAATAATGAATGCCTTGCCTTCTCCCGCGCCTTCAATAAAGAAAAATTCTTAGCGGAGTTTGATTTTTCAATTAAGTATCTCGCCCCTAGAATGGATAAAAGGACCTTGAAAAAAGAATTTCTAAGGATAGCCGAAGAGTTAGATAGGGAGCCGAAATATCTCACACATCGGGACTATCATTCAAGGAATATCATGGTTCAGAATGAGAAGATAAGGATACTAGACTTTCAGGATGCCAGACTAGGACTACTCCAATTCGACCTTACCTCGCTCCTAAGAGACTCCTATGTTACCTTGGATGAAGGTCTGGTTGAAGAACTTATCACCTATTACCTGGATAGATTAAACAAGGTCCACAAGATTAGAGAGGAAGAAGGACATTTTAGATACATTTTTGACCTCACCTCAATTGTGAGGAACCTGAAGTCCGCCGCAGTCTTCCTCTATCTCGATGAAATAAAAGGAAATAATCGCTACTTGCCATATGTCCCCAATACCCTGAATTATGTCAAAAAGAACCTTACAAAGTACAAAGAATTAAAGGAACTCCAGGAAACCCTCGGTAAATACCTGACAGAGGTAGTTTAAGTGAAGTTATCCGCTAATGCCCTAAAGATACTCAGGAAGAGATACCTGGAGAAGGATGAAAAGGGAAGGCCCATCGAGACTCCAGAGAAGATGTTTAGAAGAGTGGCCAAGGCAGTTTCCAGGGCAGATGGAAAGTATAGGTCGAAGAAAGAGGTCAGAAGAATTGAGGAAGAGTTTTATCAAGTTATGTTCCATTTGGAGTTCATCCCCAACTCACCAACACTCATGAATGCTGGAAGGAGGTTAGGACAGCTTTCGGCATGCTTCGTTCTACCCATTGAGGACTCCATAGAGAGCATCTTCGGAACCATAAAGCACATGGCTATTATTCATCAATCGGGTGGGGGAACCGGCTTCTCCTTCTCTCGTCTCAGGCCCAGAGGGGACATTGTCTCTTCAACCATGGGTCCCTCCTCTGGCCCGCTCTCCTTCATGGAGGCCTACAATACAGCAACCGAGACCATAAAGCAGGGAGGAACGAGAAGGGGAGCGAACATGGGCATCCTCTCTGTTGACCATCCAGACATCCTGGACTTCATCGCCTGCAAGAGGAAGGAGGGAAAGTTCGTAAACTTCAATATCTCAGTGGCCATCCCAGATAGGTTCATGAAAGCCGTGGAGGAAAACAAGAAGTGGGAACTCATAAACCCCAGGACGAAGAAGGTCGTTGCCCGTATTTCAGCGAAAAGGATCTTTGAGATTATCTCTGAGATGATCTGGAGGAATGGAGAGCCTGGGGTGATATTCATCGATCGAATAAATAGGGATAACCCCACGCCCAGACTGGGAAGAATAGAGTCCACCAACCCTTGTGGCGAGCAGCCCTTACTTCCCTATGAATCCTGCAACCTAGGCTCTATCAATCTATCGAAGATGGTGGCAGATGGAAAGATCGATTGGGAGAAATTAAAGAAAACGGTAAGGATTGGGATTCACTTCTTGGATAACGTCATAGATGTCAATAAGTACCCTTTGAAAGAGATTAAAGAGATGACTTTAGGAAATAGGAAGATCGGGTTGGGAGTGATGGGCTTTGCTGATATGCTCATAAAACTGGGAATCCCCTACAATAGTGAAGAAGCGATAAAGATGGCAGAGAGAATAATGAGTTTTATCTCGAGGGAAGCGAAAAGGAAATCCCAAGAACTCGCAAAGAAGAGGAGCCCTTTTCCCAACTTCAAGAAGAGCATCTATAGTAAAGGTCCCAAGATTCGCAATGCCACCAGAACGACCATTGCCCCTACCGGCTCCATCTCCATCATCGCCGACTGCTCTTCGGGCATCGAGCCCTTGTATGGCATAACCTATCTCCATGAAGTATTGGATGAGGTGAGATTAGTAAGGGAGAATCCCCTGTTCAAAGAGATTGCCCAAAGAGAGGGGTTCTATAGTGAGAAGTTGATGAGGAAGGTCTCCCGGAAGGGAAGTGTTCAGGGATTGAAAGAGGTTCCCCAAAAATACCAGAGGATATTCGTTACTGCTCCTGAAATCTCCTATAAGTGGCATATCAAGATTCAGGCCGCCTTCCAAAAGTATGCGGATAATGCGGTATCAAAAACCATAAACTTTGGGAAAGAGATAGAGAAGGAGGAGGTAAGGGAAGCCGTTCTTCTGGCCTACAATAGCGGATTGAAGGGACTAACCGCTTACCGCCAAGGGTCAAGGGCTAGACAGGCCCTATCCTACTGCGGCTATCCCTACTGCGTTCCCTAGGAGAAATCAATGGAGAGAATGACCTTAAAGGATCTGCCCCAGGCAGAGAGGCCTAGGGAGAGGCTCATAAGGTATGGCTCGGATAAGCTATCCCTTACTGAACTCCTGGCCATTATTATTAGTAAGGGAACCCCGGGAGAGCCGGTCTCTGTTCTTTCCTCGCGCCTGTTGAGCAAGTTCGGTGACCTCAATAGGTTAGAAGAAGCCTCTATAGAAGAATTGACTAAAATCAAGGGGATTGGTCGGGCAAAGGCCACCCAGATAAAGGCGGCCTTAGAACTGGGGAGGAGATTATTCTCTCAAGAAGAGATCAAAGGAAAGACGATTCAGACCGCCGAAGATGTCTATAAATTAATGAGAGCGGAGTTTAAGAATAAGAAGAAGGAACACTTCAACCTCGTTCTATTGAATACCAGGAATCAGTTGATC
>JAUXAI010000040.1 GCA_030619985.1 bacterium
CATCAACATCCAGTCCAGTAGCATACTTTATTCCGGGAGTCAGAAGATCCCAGTAGATGGCGGGAGGAAATAATGTTCCGAACTTACAGATCCCCGATGAGTCAATGACGGCGCAGAACTCCTCCCCATCCTTCACCACAAAGGGCTTATACTTTGTCTGAATGCCGTCTATTATCTCGGGCATCTTATCTTTTCCATACCTCTTAATGGCTGCTCCGGCATAGCCGGTCTCATCGATGGTGGGAAAACCTTTCAGATGGTCTGCTCCTCTATTAGAGGTTGCATGGGCTAATCCCATGGACTGCTGGCTCCTTCCATCCTGGGCCGGAATCTCCATTCCCTTGATATGCATGGCATAATATTCCGAACCCTTACCAGTCTTCTCTGATGCCCTCTTACAACCTTCTGCTAATAGACCACCAAATCCCTCTCTTTTAGCAATCTTCTCCAATAGGGTAATTATGGAATGATAATTCCCCCAGGAAAGGTCCAGGCCATCCGTATTCTCTTTGGTCAGTATTCCTTTCTCATAACATTCCATAGCCCAGGAAATAGCCCCTCCCGCAGAGATGGTATCCATTCCCATGCTATCGCAGATGACATTCATCTTTATAATAGAAGGTAGGTTGCTATTGCCGCACTTTGCTCCCAGGGCACACAATGTCTCGTACTCTAAGGAAGAGGTCACCGTCCCCTTATACTCTCCTTCCCTCACCTCCATCACCTTATCACAGGCAATGGGACAGCGATAGCAGGCCAGATGTCTTACAAAATGCTTCTCATCTAAAGCCTCGCCACTTATCTTATCCGCATGCTCGAAGTATCCGGCCTGTAAGTTTCTTGTAGGAAATCTTCCCACCTCATTTACAACATTGACCAGCCCTGCCGTCCCATACTTATGCTCTCCCGCAGTAAACTCATTCTCCCTTATGGCCTTCCTTGCCAGAGAAGCAGCCTTTTTGAATTCCTCTGGGTTATCTACCGAAACTTGTTTCGTTCCTCTCACTGCAATGGCTTTCAAGTTTTTAGAACCCATTACCGCACCCATCCCTGCTCGAGCAAGAGCTCGATTTTCAGTGACTACGATGCAGGCAAATCTGACCAGGTTCTCTCCTGCCGGGCCGATAGAGGCCACCTTAATCTTCTCATCTTTCAATTCTTCCCTGATCATGTTCTGGGTAGCAGGAGTATCCTTCCCCCAGAGATGTTTGGCATCCCTTAGTTCAATCTTGTCGTCTTTAATCCATAAATAGACCGGCCTCTTTGCCTTTCCTTGAAAGACGATCATATCGTAGCCCGCAAAGCGCAGTTCTGGGGTAAAGAACCCACCAGCATTAGCATCGCCATATATTCCGGTTAGAGGGGACTTGCTGATTACTTCTAAATGACCAGAACAGGGCCAGAGGGTTCCGGTCAAGGCGCCAGTAGCGAAGACGAGCCTATTCTCTGGGTCTAGGGCGTCAACCTCTGGAGGAACCTCATCCCAGAGAATCTTTGTCCCGAAGCCATTTCCTCCCAAATAGTTCTCAATGAGATCATCTGGCAGGTCCAGAACCTTAACTTCTTCCTTCGTCAAATCAACCCTGATATACTTTCCATTATATCCTTTATACTTTGCCATCTCTGCCTCCTACAAGTAGGCCTCATTCCTTATCTAACATCAATATTATACTATAGATTCAACGGAAAAGAAAGGAAAATTTAAGCTTATTGCGGTCTTCCAATCTTCGAAGATGCGAAGGTAGTAAGAGCTTCTTCGAAGATGCTCATGGGGGCGCGCAGGATGCCGGCTCCTATCTGGCCGATGCCCGGTTTTTTGTGGGCAATGCCAGTATTGATGAATGGAGTAATTCCGGTCTCGACTATTTTTCTAATGTCAATACCAATAGGGGTTCCTATAAAATCAAGGGAAGGAATTTTATAAGTATCGTGCTTGGCTACAACAATTTCATACATCTCTTTGGTATATCTTATGGCGTCCTGGGGATTTCCCCCGATGAACTGAACGATGGCCGGGGCAGAGGCCATAGCAAATCCACCAATGCCTGCGGTCTCTGAGATAGTAGAATCTCCTAAGTCAGGATTGGCATCCTTTTCACTATATCCCGCAAAATATAATCCCTTGGGCATTCCGGCTGGGGCAGTAAACCATCTCTTTCCTAATCCGGCCACCCTTATTCCGATCTCTGTCCCATTTCTTGCCATGGCACTCACTAAGGAACTATTTTTAAAACTAAGGATAGTGTCTGCAGTTGCCTTGCAGGCCGCCATGGAGATATTTAAGAAGAAATGAACATTTCCCGAAACAAATTCAATTATTTCTCCTATTGTCTTTTTATTCAAATCGGTCTTTAGGAGATGAGGGATAATCTCCTTTATAAATAACGAGGTTGCAGCCACATTTCTATTATGGCACTCATCCCCCATCTGCAGTGCCTGGGCAATCAGGTTCTTGATGTTTATTCCCCCGGATATTTTTACCGCTTTCTTCAAGCCCGGAGCGAGGACCTTCTCCATCCACTTAAGCCTCTCGATTACCTCTTCACTATAGGCCCCAAACCTCAACACCTTTCCCAATCCCTCATTCAAGGTGCAATAGGCATAATTCCCAAACTTCTCGTTCTTGACTACAAAGACATACATAGAGGCCGAGATAATGCCGGCCATAGGGCCTACCGCATTATGATGGTGGCAAGGAGAAAATTTTATTTTCCCAGATGCCGCTAATTTTTTCGCCTCTTCGGGGTTTCTTGCCAATCCCTCATAGATCAGAGCGCCCATTATGGCTCCCTTTATTGGCCCACACATCCTCTTCCATTCTACAGGAGGCCCGGCATGAAGGATGGTCCTCTTGGTCATTCCAGGAATGACATCCTTGGTCTGTTCAATATCTACCAGTAATGGCTGAGAGTCGATCATCCTCTTAACCGCTTCCCTATTTGCCCTATTGATGGCTCGATTATCGAGTTTAGCGAGCATTCTCGCTCCAGGAACAGGCGGTCTCCAATCAACGTGCAAGACCTCTACTCCTTGTTCCTTTAAGGATTCGTGAAAGGACTCCAGCCCCAGATCAATAACCTTTAATCTTTTACCAAATAATCCAGTCATTTTTTCACTTCATTAATTTCTCTATTTCCTTTATTCTCTGAGTACAGAATTTTTTGAGAGAATCTTTCTTCTTGGCTTCTCTTATTCTCTTTGGAATCCATCTTTTTCTATATGCCTGGTAAAGGTTCTTAATTAATCTTGAATCCATATTCTTCCAGGTTCTTTCCTTTGCTTCTCTCAGTTTCTCAAATGATCTATATTCCCTCTCCGGCCACCTCTCCTTATATGCTTCATAGAGGGTCACTCCAGTATTTGACAATTTCTTCCAATAGTCGATGACATCTTCTAAGTGAGTAAGGCATTCAAAGGAGCGGGAGCCCACATCGTAAATGGTGCATCTCTCTAAGGGATAGGATATTCTCTCATACTGGAATAGTTCGAACTCCGGGGAGAGGAGAGCGGGATATCTGATGAGGTCTGTTCCCGGAAGGCAGATTCTAAAATCCTTCTTCTTCTCTGGAAGACCGAACCTTCCTTCTAAGTAATAGAGATAGGTATTCTGATAGTCGAATGATTTCCTGAAGAGTCTATCGAATTTTTCCAAGATCTTTTCCGCCTTGTAGCAGCCGATGGTGAAGACGATGAAGTTCCTGATATTCTTCTTTTCTTCCAAACATCTTCTATAGAGTATTCCCAATCCATTCTCTATGGTGGTTCCGGTAGCGATGACATCCCCCAAGAAGATATTAGCGTCTTGAGGAATGGAGAACTTTCGATACTGGTCTAACTTTATGGACCATTTTCCTCTTTTCTTATATCTCTGGGAGGTGATAAAGGAGGAGAAGTGCCTATTGAAGCCATAGACCTTATGAAGGAGGAAGGGTAGGCCGAAGTTAAGCCCCCCTCTCAAGAAGTGCAAGACAGAGACACTTTTATCATCAAAACGATTAAAGGGAAGGTTCTTTAAAATATTCTTCATTCCTTCCTGAAGGGTGTTTATATATTCGAAGCCCATAATCTCCGGGATGTTGCATATTCGGCGTGTCTGGGGAGTGGAAATAATATATCTCTTTATTCCCTTCTCATCCGGTCCTATCTTATAAAGAGAAAAGTTCTTCTTCCTCACCTTCTTGATTAAGTAGTCCATATCTCCTCCCCTTAATCACAGATTATAGAATGCGCTTCGCTGGCATTCTAGAGAGCATAAATATTAAGCATTGACACAGATTATTTACAGATCAGCACAGATCACAGATCCGGATCATTGATCTTGGATGCTTGATCTTTGTTCTTGATAGCCCGATCGCCTGATAGCTCGATAGCTCGATAATTGCTCTGGTTACTGATTACCGCTGATTTCTGCTGATTTATAACCACTATCCACCTACGAGGTGGAAAAGGGTAATCTCCTTCACCCCTTTCCCATACATCTGTGATCATCTGCGGCTTAATCTCTTAATCTGTGATCATCTGCGGCTTGTCTCTTATGGCTACCAGGGCAGTGAACCTCGCTGCCTGAGCATTGGAAGGCATAACGATTACTCCCATCTTCTCTAATTCTTCCTTCTGCCTCTTATAGTCCTGGGGATCGCCCTCTGTGCCACATAAAGAGGCCACTACTAAGACATTCCTTTCCTTTGCCTCCTTTATTGCTGGAGCCAGGGCATTCGCTGGATCAGGATGGGCACCATAACCCAAAACGATATCTAAAAGGATTACCGCTGTCTCAGGATCTTTTGCCTCCTGAATAATCCTTTCATTCCTTAAAGTAAAGTCGATCATGGGATGGGGTCTTCCTCTGGTAAACTCATCGTCTCCTAAGTCAACTAAAGAGTTCTTTTGGCTCAAATTACTATCCTTTAACTTCAGAGAGGGTTTTAGGGGGATATTGGAATAGATATCACCAATTAAATCCTTTAAGATGAGCATGGCCTCATCACATAGTGTTCCCCCAGAGAATAGTCCTCGAATATACTTTTGTCTGTCTTTTAGTTCTGACCATTCCTTCTTCGCTAAAGAGATTATCTTCTCTCTTTTCTCACTAAACGGCTGAGGTTTATACGCTTTTTTCTTACTCAGAGCGACTGCCTTATGGGCTGCTTCTTCTAAGGTAGAAGCAAAGTGTATTCTTTTAGTCTCTTCGCCTGGTTTGCTTCCTAAGAAATTTATGACAAAGGACTTCTTAGCCTTCTTTACCTCTTTTATTATTCTATCTGCTACTTCCTCTGCTGGTGGCTTGGAGATCAAAACGATTATCTTGGTATCCAGATCATTCTCCAGGGCTTTAATTCCCTGAAGCATAGTAATCCCACCTATCTCCTTCGATAGGTCCCTTCCCCCAGTTCCTATCCCCTGGGAGATTCCCAAGCCCGCCTTATGGATTAGACAAGAAACTTCCTGTAGTCCCGTTCCCGCAGCAGCAACAATCCCGATATTCCCTCTTCTGACCACATTGGCAAAGCCCAAGGCCACACCATTGATTATCGCTGTTCCGCAGTCTGGACCCATGACTAACTGGCCTTTCCTCTTAGCCATTCTTTTTAACTCTAACTCATCCCCTACGGAAACATTGTCACTGAAGATGAAGAGGTTTAAGCCCCTTTCTAAGGCTTTTTCTGCTTCCCATCTCACATACCTTCCCGGAATAGAGATATGGACCAGATTAGCATCTGGAGATTGGTCAAGGGCAGAACTTAGGCTCTTAGGTAAAATTGCCTCACCTTCTTCTTTTCTAACTCTTTTCTCCACCAATAATTTTTCAATCTCCTCCAACGTCTTTTCAATAGCCCTCTTGTCCCGGGCAGAAATAGCAATTAAGAGGTCATTGGACTTTGCTTCTTCTCCCTCTTTAGTTAAAAGATTTACCTCTGCCAATAGTTTCTTATTCTCTGGAGTCCCCATTAGGCAGGATACTTCCTCTATACCCTCTAAGGATTTTACTTTATTAGCGATAGACATGAGAAAAACAGAATCCTGATAGGTATCTTTCTTAACAATATTCTTTAGAATCATTTTCCAGTTCTTTTACTCTTAAAGAAAGGCCTTCCAAAACTCCAAGAAGGGTATCTCTTCCTGAAGTGGCGCCAAAGTTCAAACATCTTCTGGCCGCTTCCTCAACTCCTTCTCTATTTCCAGAAAAGATTGTTTCTATTAGATTCAGAATTGTTTCTGGAAATCTACCCTGACAGGCATATTCTAAAAACTTCTCACTCAGGAAAGTTGTCCTCTTTTTCTCTAATTCAATAACTTCCTTTATCCTTCTTACTAAATATCCCAACCTTAAATCATTTAAGAAGTGGAGAGAGGCAATGAAGCCCACTAAGAAATCGTCTCCGGAAGGGGTGAGTCCTTCTCCAAAGCCAATGAGCCTTTTAACATTTCTTAAAACCTTGGGAAGATTTCTTTCTTCAAGTGATTTAGTTAATTCTTGAATCCGAACTCTTAATTCTTGAGAAACGCTGTTTCTTTCTTTTTCGGTTGAAAAATCTTCTTGGAGAAATGAGCCAAACAAGTTGTCTCTTACTCGAGAACTTAATGTCTTCTCTTTTATCTCAATTTTAGACGACCATTTCTTCGCTCTTCCTAAAGAGATGAGGAAATTTCCGTTATCAATACTTATCTCCTGAGCAGTTCCTACTGTTTTCGCCCCCTTTTTTATCTTGAAAGAAATGAAATCTTCATCTTCGGGAAGTTTAAGGAGAATGCGATTGGGACCATTTAGTTTTTCAACTGCCACAATAGAGATAAGTTCATTCTCTTCTGTTCTAATATTGAAGGCTTTAGAGAAGATACTGTGGACTTCTCCCCCAAATCTAGGGGGTAACTTGGTATCAAAAGAAAAGGCACTAAAAGTTCGTCTCATCCTGAGCCCTATATTTCCCGTGATATTTTGCCTTCCCAACCGTTCTCTGAAAGATGAACTGGCAGATGGGCGTCCCAGGATAGATGGCCAAGGGCATAGGACTAAAATTTGAGATCTCCAGGACCTGGTGGTTGGCGATCCCAGGATGCATGAAACTGGCTGAGATGTGGACCAGAAGACCGAACCGAGCGAACCTACTCCTTCCCTCAAGCCAACCACAGATATCACTGGGCAAGGTGATCTTCTCTTTGGTGATCCCCAGTATCGTCTCTCCCGGCATTAAGACAAAGTATTTCTTCACTTTTACTACCTCAGTTACCTGCTCATGGGAGGTCCTTTCTGAGACATGGATGACATTGTGCACCTTCTTGAAGACCCGAAACTCATTCCCCAGATGAAGGTCCACAGAGCCCGGCCCCACCTTCGACTCATCAAAGGGCTCAATCTTTATTCTTCCCTTCCTAATCTCCTTCAGAATCTCCCCTCTGGTCAGAATACTCATCTTCCACCTCCCCGCTTTTTTGAATCGGGGAATCGGAGAGACGGTGAATCGGTAATCCTTCCCCCCTTCTCCGTTTCCCCCCTTCTCCGTTTCACTATTTCACCTGCCTGCCCCGCTCTGAACCATACGGTACAGGGCCCCGTAGGCTTGTCCTTCGGGGCTCACTTTCCTAGTCTTTGTTTTTCCCGCATAGTATTAACCCAATAATCCCTGCCATCTGTAGTTATAACAACTGCTCCCTCTTCATCTGCACGATATACCTTGATTCCTAGATTCTGGAATCTCTTTAATACCTCAGGATGGGGATGGCCAAAGGGATTTCGGGCACCGACACTTATTATAGCACACTCTGGAGAAACTTTCTCTAAAAATTTTAAAGTACTAGAAGTCTTAGACCCCTGATGGGGAACCTTGAGGATGGTACTCTTGAGCCTTAGGCCATACTTCTTAACCAGTAACCCCTCTGCCTCTTTCTCGATATCAGCAGTAAAAAGGAAACTTACCTTCCCATAGGTCAACTTTACTACTATTGAGTTATTATTCAGTTGAGAGCCTCCATACTCTATGAGCTCTTCTTGAGGATGCAAAATATCGATCCGTATATTATTTTGATTACTTTCCAATTTCTGGCCTGCTCTGGCTATCCGGTAGGGGATCTTCTTCTCTTTCATAATCTCCAAAAACTTTTTGCAGGTGAAAGAGGTATGCTCCTGGCCACTCTCTATTACTCCTCCTACCCTAAAATTAGAAAGAACCCCTATCAGACCTCCTAAGTGATCGGTATGGGGATGAGTGGAGATAAGATAATCGATCCTTCTTATTCTCTGGTCCCAGAGGTAGGGAGGGAGGGTATCATATCTTCCACTTCCTCCATCGATGAGCATATTCTTCTTATCTGGAAATTGAACGAAAATGGAGTCTCCCTGACCAACATCCAAGAAAGTGACCTTTAGGAGATCACTTTGAGGGGTAAAGATATTTCCCCAGATGAAGAAGGCTATTAAGCATAGGGTTCCAATAAAAACTACTTTTCTTATCAAGGGGGAACGTCTAAAATTTATCAGCCCGACAATACCTAAGTAATAGAAACCAATGAAAAAAAGAGAAGGAGTAATAACTCTTATTCCTGCTCCCGGAAAATAATTGAAGAAGTTAACCGCCTTAACGAGTAGGGTTAGGAATAGCCAGTTGGCATGAGAGAAGAGCTGGGCTAAGGGAAGAAAGAAGGAGAAGATGGCTGCCAGAAAACCCAAGGCAACGACAATAGTGACTAAGGGTACGACAAAGAGATTGGCCAGAAGGGCCACTGGAGTAAAGTAGTTGAAGTGATAAGCGATTAGAGGCGCTACCCCAATCCAGGCAGCCAAAGAGACGGCCATTAAACCCCCGAGATAGTGAGATAGAAATTTCAATTTGGGCCAGATCCTGGGATAGAGATATAAGATGGAGAGAACCGCTATAAAGGAGAGCTGGAACCCAATGTTGAATAGAAAAAGAGGGTTTATAAGAAGGAGGATGAGTGCCGCCAAGGCAAGGGAATTGTATAGTTCCCTCTTCCGTTGAAGGTAGTAGGCAAGGGTGCCTATTCCAAACATGATCGAGGCTCGCAGGATAGAGGGGCGGGGACCAACCATGAGGGCATAGAGAAAGATGATGAGAATGAGGAGAAGGGCACTTATCCTTTTAGGGAGACGAAGAATGGCGAAGAAGGCCCCGAAGATGAAGGTAATGAGGCCTACATGGAGGCCAGAGACCGCCAAGACATGAACTACCCCAGTATCTATGAAGTCTTTTTCTATTTCTGGAGGAAGCTCCCCCCTCCTGCCAAGGAGGATCCCCTTGAGCACCCCTCCCTGAAGGGAAGGAAGGGTCTGGTCAATAGTCTCCATGAGGTGCTGACGGAAGAAGAGACCGACCCGAGATAGGGGATTTCCTCCCTCTCTCCCCAGAATCTCTATTTCCTCCTCCCTCAAATAGACCAGGGCAGGGATCTTCCTTCCTAAGAGATAACTTCGGTAATCGAAACCCTTTGGGTTTCGAGAAGCAGGAGGTCTCTCCAATCTTCCCCGAAATCTGATCCTATCTCCATACTGAAAGGAGGATTTCTTTATTTCTGCCTGACGGTAGAAGTCTTTGGCATGGAAGATACTGACCTCTATTCTGGATCCCATCCTTTTCCCATTTATTTCTTCTGTTTTCAGAGCAAAGGAGGTTCTCTCCTCTTTTGCCTCTGGAAAGGAGGAGACCGTCCCAATAATCTCTACCTTTTTCCCCAAGAATTCATCCAACCCAGAAGGAGTAAGACAGGAGACAAAGAGTTTATGATAGAGAAAGCCGCTTAAAATAAGGGTGAGGATGAGGAAGATGGTGGAAAGGGTGAGATTCCCTCTTTTAAAGGATAGAAAGAAAGAGAGGAGAAGGAAGGTAAGGGTGAGGAAGAGAAAGGGGAAGGGAAGGTCAAGAAGATGGCCAAGGATAATACCTAGAATATAAGTGAGAACAATAATAATGAGTGGATATTTTATTCGCGAAGATTCCTGCCTTGTCGGCAGACAGGCGCGTTTATTATTCGCGTTCATTCCTGCCTCGTCGGCAGACAGGCGCATTCTTCATTTCACGGTAATTTTATCCCTCAATACCCCATAAATTTTAGGGCCAAACCCATGAATCTTGGTAATCTCCTCAATGCTTGAATAGGGGCGGTTAGCGATGATGGCTTCTGCTTTCTTTGGACCGATGTTGGGCAGAGTTTGAATCTCTTGGAGGGTAGCAGTGTTTATGTTTATTTTTGGGGCTACTTCTTCTTTTATCTTTCTTTTGAGTTTCCTTTCTTCTTTTTCTTTCATCTCACCATAGGCTAACTTTAACTCCTCTGTGGTATAGACATGCTCTGGCCCATGGGAGAGAAGCCTCTTTTTAAACTCCTGGGCATCGAACTTCTGGGAGACAACGATCTTGGAGCCATCCTTCATGGGTTGAGCGAGGTTCAGGATATCGAGAAGGGCATCCTCCTCTGGTCCACCAGCTGCCTTCACGGCATCAATGACTCTTGCTCCCTCTTTAAAGTGATAGACCCCGGGCTTATTCACCGCTCCCGTAATGTGGATGATAATCCTCTTAGGGGCAACTTCTTCTTCAAGCGAGGTAATGCTTTCTGCGGTCAGGAGATGCCCTTTCTCCTTATTCTCCAGATACTTCCTAACAGAGGCCACAGCACCTCCCACCAAGATCACTCCTACAAGGAAAAGAATGACCAACTGCTCAGAACGGGATAGTTTAAACACTCTTCTCTCCTAATCCACGGTAATCTTATCCTTCAGGTTCTCGTAGGTCTTCTGCCCGATGCCATGGATCTTCATGATATCAGAGGTCTCTTGGAAAGGGCCATGTTCCTCCCTATATCTTATGAAGGCCTCTGCTTTCTTTGGTCCAATACCGGGCAAGGTCTGGAACTCTTCCTTCATTGCCGTATTGATATTTATTTTCTCTTCTTCACTTGGTTTGGGTTTTTCTTCCTCCTCTTTGGGTTTCTCTTCCTTCCTCCTCTCCTCTTCTTTGGGCCTGCCATAGGCCAGTATTAGCTCTTCTGTGGTATAGATATGTGCTGGACCATAAGAAAGAAGTCTTTTTCTGAAGGCTTGGGCATCAAACTTTCGGGAGATGACGATCTCTGAGCCATGCTCCAGGGGTTGGGCAAGCCTCATGATATTCAGGATGGCTCCCTTTCCTACCCCGGCCGCTTTTACCGCATCGACAACCCTTGCCCCTTCTTCAAACTGATAGACCCCGGGCCTCTTCACCGCTCCCGTGATGCGAATAGTAATTTCCTTTGGAGCGGGAGGCATTTCTGGGGTTGGCTCGGAAGGCGGCTTGGTAATGATCTCTGGCTCAGGGAGGATCTCAGGCTCAGGGATGGCTACTGGTTCCGGAATGACTTCCCGTCTCACCTCCCTTTCTGGAATAGGAGGGGGGAGGATTTCGGGAAGGGGGGTGAGGAGTATCTTCACCATATAGACAATGCTTCCCAGAGCTACGGCTCCTAGGAGAGAGAAGAAAACGACTCGTTCCAAATGAGAGAGTTTAAACATACTTCTCCTTTGAACACAGATACACACGGATAAGAAACGGATTACAGGATGCGCTTCGCTGGCATCCTAGAGAGCATAAATAATTAA
>JAUXAI010000087.1 GCA_030619985.1 bacterium
CAACTTCACAAATTTAGAGAAGATCCTAAACGAGAAGGGAATAGGGAAGGTGGATGGGATTCTATTTGACCTTGGGGTCTCCAGCGCACAACTTTCAAGAAAGGAGAGGGGTTTCAGTTTCTTGAAAGAGGGCCCATTGGATATGCGCATGGATAAGGCCCAGAAGATTAATGCCTCAGATTTAGTTAATAGAACATCCTATGAAGAATTACAGAATATAATCTATGAGCTTGGGGAAAAGAGGTGGGCGAAGAGGATCGCAAGAGCAATTGTAAGGGAGAGGGGGAAGGGGCCAGTTACTACTACTAGTCAACTAGCAGGGATCATTGAAAGGGCCGTTCCTTACCGGGGAAGGATCCATCCCGCCACCAGGACCTTTCAGGCCCTACGCATTAAAGTAAATAGGGAGCTGGAGAATCTAAAGGAGGCCCTGCCCCAGGCAGTGGACTCCTTAAAGAAAAAGGGAAGAATCTCTATTATTTCTTACCATTCCTTAGAGGACCGCATAGTAAAGAACTCTTTCAAGGAATTTGCCCGCCAGGGAAGGCTAAAGATTCTCACCAAGAAGCCCCTTACTCCTAAAGAAGAGGAGATAAGAATGAATCCCCGTTCGCGAAGTGCAAAACTCCGCGTTGGAGAGCGAATATAATAAAGCATATAAGCTATCAAGCAAATGAAGTAAAACAGGTGGACTGGTTGGACTAGTTAGATTAAAAATTCACCTAATATTCTAATCCAAGTGAATAATCTGTGCTAATCCGTCTTTTAAATCCGTGTTGACGAGCGAAGCGAGGGTAAAATGGGAAGAATATTACAGAGGGGCTATTACGAGATTCCCGGCCTTCCCCAGAAGAAGAGGACAAGATTTAGGATTCGCGGGTTCCTCCTATATCTTGGCCACGCCCTACTCTTGGTATCCCTCGTTTTCCTCTATCTCTGGCAGCACCTCCGGATTAGAGAGCTCGGTTATGAATTGGGGAAGAAAGAGAAAGAGAGAAAGACCCTAATGGATAGGAATCGAGAGCTGGAGATTAAGACCTCGCACCTGAGATCCCTGAAAAGGATAGAGGAGATCGCCCGGTCTCGTCTCGGTCTTGAGCCTTCAAAGGAGGGGGAGATCATCTTGCTGGATATCACCCCCCTTAGGGAAAGACAGGGGAAAGTAAGAAAGTAGGAAAGTGAGAAAGTGGGAAAGTGAGAAAGTGAGTACCAATCACCGATCACTGTTCACTGATTACTCCCGAGCAAAGCGAGGGTGGAATGTTTGAAAGGGACCAGAGGATTCGGGCTAGCCTGAGCTTCTTCTTCCTCTTTATCTTTCTCCTCACCTTAACTATCCGCCTCGCCTACCTCCAGATAATTAAATCACCTGAACTACAAGAGAAGGCCCGGATCCAACAGAAGAGAACTATCAAAATCGAGCCCCAGCGAGGGATAATCTATGATAGGAGGATGCGCAAGTTAGCGGTGAGTCTTTCCCTGGATTCTCTCTATGCCCTTCCGAGAGAGATGGAGAATAAAGAAGAAATTGCAAGAAGACTCTCCCCGGTTTTAAAGAAGACTCCTTCCCAGATCTTAGAGAAACTCAATAAAGGGAAAAACTTTGTCTGGCTGGAGAGGAAGATACCAAAGGATTTGGTAGAAGAGATCAAAGGGCTCGGCATCTCTAATGGTATTGGGTTAACAGAAGAGAGCAAGCGCCTCTACCCTAAAGGATCTCTTGCCTGCCACCTATTGGGCTTTGCCGGACTTGATGACCAGGGTCTGGAAGGAATAGAGCTTCTCTATAATCAGTATATTAAGGGGACCCCGGGTTGGCTCTTGACCACCCGGGATGCTCGGGGACGGAGTGTCTTATCCGGAGAATATCGCTTCTATCCTCCCTCTGGCGGCTATGATACTATCCTCACCATAGACGAGTCCATCCAGTATATCGCGGAGAGGGAACTGGAGAAGGTCTATAAGGAACAAGGAGCAAGGAGTGCCACCATCATCGTCATGGATCCCAAGACGGGTGAGATACTGGCCCTGGCCAATCAGCCTTCCTATAACCTCAATAGATTTAAAGACTATCCCTCTTATATTCGGCGCAACCGGGCGGTAACCGATCTCTTTGAGCCCGGTTCGGCATTGAAGTTCGTTACTGCTGCAGCAGTCTTAGCAGAAGATGTGGTAGAATATGAAGAGAGGTTCTACTGTGAGAAGGGTGCCCTGCGCGTCTCTAAAGACCATGTGGTCCACGACATCAAAAAGTATGAGTGGCTCACCTTTCCTGAGGTAATAGAGAAGTCCTCCAATATAGGAACTATTAAGCTCGGTCAGAGACTGGGTCCTTTAAAGCTCTATGAATACCTGCGTTCCTTCGGTTTCGGTTTCCTGACCGGGATCGACCTCCCGGGGGAGGTGCGGGGGGTTTTGAGGAAACCAAGACAGTGGTCAGGCCTCTCCATGGCTGCCTTACCCATCGGTCAGGAGATATCGGTTACCGCTATCCAGCTGGCTACTGCCGCCAGTGCCATAGCCAATGGGGGGGTCTTGATAAGACCCTGGGTAGTGAAGGCCATTATTTCCAAAGAGGGTAGGGTAGTAAAGGAGTTTGAGTCCATCCCTATGCGTCGGGTCATCTCCCAGGAGACAGCCTATAGGCTCACCGATATTCTCAAAGGGGTGATACTTAGGGGTACGGGCACCAGGGCCCAGGTTCCGGGCTATGAGGTAGCAGGAAAGACAGGCACCGCCCAGAAGATAGACCCTGGAACCGGGAGGTATAGCCAGGATAAGGCGGT
>JAUXAI010000025.1 GCA_030619985.1 bacterium
CCGGGAACAGCAAAGACCTCCCTTCCCTGCTCCAGGGCAAGACGAGCGGTGATGAGTGCCCCACTCTTCTGGGCGGCCTCAACGATTATTACTCCTAAGGAGAGGCCGCTTATTATCCTGTTCCTCTTAGGAAAGTTTCCCGCAAAGGGCCGGGTGCCAAAGGGAAATTCAGTGATCACCGCTCCGAATGAGGTGATTTTTTCTTCAAGCGCCCTATTCTCTGGAGGATAGACAACGTCTATTCCACATCCTAAGACAGCGATGGTCCTCCCTCCTACGGCTAAGGCACCCTTGTGGGCTTCAGAGTCAATCCCCCGAGCCATGCCGCTTACTATGGTTATCCCCTGGGCTGCTAATTGAGCAGAGAGCCTCTGGGCGGTTAACCGGCCGTAAGTGGTGGCCCTTCTGGAGCCCACGATGGCAATAGCGTTCTTATCTCTTCTCTTTATCTCTCCTTTAACATATAATAAGGGTGGAGGATCATAGATCGTTTTCAGGCTTTTGGGATAGGATTCATCATTTAAGGTAATAATGTCTATCTTATGCCTTTTAATCAGTTCTAATTCTTCCGTAACGTCAACCCCTTTCCCTATTTCGAACGCAGTGGAGAAACAAGGTTCTTGAGCGTTAGCGAAAGGCTTCCTTATAATGGCTCGGACAACATCCCTCTTTATCTCGGGAACTTTAGCTAAATCCTTTTCTTCTGCTTTTAAGACCCCTTTTGGTGAACCGAACTTCTCAATTAACCTCTTATATAAATTATCCGTAATACCAGGTATTGCTTTCAGAATTAACCAATCCTTTATTCTTGAGTTTTTTAACTTTTCATTTTGCATTTCGCATTGTTTACTTGTGGGCTCCTCTTGATCCTCGGGTGGGCTTTCCCCTCACTCCACCCAGAAACTTCTCCTTTCTCTGCCTCTTGATAAGATAGTCCTTCTTTATTCTCTCCTTCTGATAATCCTTGAACTTCTCTTTCTCCTTCTCCTTCTCTACCTCCTCTTCTTCCCGCCACTCTTCATGCTCTGCTTTCATCTCTTCATCGTGAACTTCCTTCATATACTCTTCTTCCGGACTCTTGGGTCTCCTCTTAATCATTTATTCCTCCTATTACACGGATAAAACAATGGATTACCCAGATAATCATGGTGATACTTTTTTGCTGGTTAAGAGATGCGGGTGACTCGGCAGATTTCTATAATACCCGCTTGCAATTGTAAATATAATACCATATATAAGCAGGAAAGTCAAAGTTCCTCAGTGTTTACCAGACCCAAGGGGCTTTTAAGATAGATATCCCGACACTTCTTGCAGAGATCAAAGGAGAAATTCTTCCAGATATCCTCCATTAGCTCCTCCTCATCCATATCCTTCATCTTCTCCAGAAGTCTCTTAATCTCTTTCTGAAAATCCCTCTTCAAATCCTCTTTGGTAATGACTAAGGTATCATAGGCGGCAATAACGTCGATATTCACCTTATACCTCAAGATATGAGGCTTTATCTCCCTCCCGCACATATCACAGGTATACCTAATCATCTCTCACTCCTCCTCTAATAAAAAATGCCCCTCAGGGCACCCCTCTCTTTTTGCGTCTTTCAGTTAAATTTTGCGCTTCGGCGGTTGCAATTCGTGTCTAAAGGAGCTCATCCGGCATCTCTTCTTTAACTACCTTCTTAACCTTCCTCACTCTCTCGCGCGCTGCCTCCACCTCGGGCATGGCACGAACTCTGCCTAACAGTCTTATTGCTCCCGGTTTCTCTAAATCCTTCTGATACTTTGCTGGAATCCTTCCCGCATAGACAACCAGACTATCCGAATCGATGTCCAACTTCTGGGCTAACCTGATAATTATTCTCTCATCTGAGGGGGGGTTGCGCTTTCCGCTCAATACCTTGGAAAGGAAACTGGAGTCAAGACCCGCCTCCCGGGCTGCTCTTCTCATACTCCAGCCCTTCTTCTTCAGGGCCTCCTTAACCGCTTTAATGAATGTAGCGTGAAGAACCATCTATATCTCCTGAGCTTATTGCTTGATATTTTACTTTATCATATTTCTTTAGGGGATGTCAACAAAAATTTTCTAAAGGAGGTTATCTGATTTTTAAGGGAGAGGCTTTTATGATTCTCCAGTGGCCATTCTCTTTTCTAAGGTATAAGGTGAATTTCTCTTGACCTTTGATGAGGCCGGTCTCATTGCTGGAGAGAGAAATAATGATTCCTAAGTTTACCTCCGCTTCTGAATCCTTCAGAACAACCTCTCTCTTTCTTAGCCAGATGTTAATCTCATCATATTTTTCGAATGCCTTCTTAGCATCCTCTTCTATTGATTGATAGGTCTGGTCATATTCATCAGAATAGTCTTGTGAAATATATCTCATGCAAGTCTCTAAGTCTTCCCTTCCAATGGCCTCTTGTCCCCGATTAATAATAACCTTTAATCTTCTCTCTTCTGAGGTGAAGTAGTTAAAGGCCTGGTAAGCAGCCACGATCAAAATCAAGATTAGTATAATTCTAAAAAATTCTCTCATACTTTTTTCTTCCTAACATATAAACTTACCCGCCCCGTGGGAGCGAAGCGACTTTACGGGGTCAACTTCTCCTTTTAAAGATAGCAAAGAGGAATAGGCCTATGGTAATCCCCTGGCAGAGATAGGGAAGAAGAAAACCATATCTTATGTAGAAGGAAATTTCCTTATTTAGTCTTACCTCACCAATTAAAATATCTGAGATACCAAAGTCCAGTCCCTTTATTATTCTGCCATAGGGATCGATAATCTGTGAGATTCCAGAACTTGCTGCCCGCACAATATATCTTTTGGCCTCCACTGCCCGTAGGGGGCTCATAGCAGAATGCTGGATATGCTGTATCCTCCCCCATCTCTTGGGATCATAGTTGGGAACCACTAAGAGTTGAGCGCCATTTTTTATTAACTCTCTGGTGATATCCGTATAGTCTAGGTCATAACAGATTTCAATGCCCAGTTTACCCAAAGAAGTATCAAATGCCTTTGCTTCCTTTCCCGGGACAAGAAGGCCCTCCACAAACTGAACAGTATGAATCTTTGTATACTCACCAATCAAATCCCCTTGAGGAGAGAGGAGCAAGGCCTTGTTAGTAAATTTACCTGGAATTTGAGCGGAGTCTATAACCCCTACAATGAGATGGCTCTTTATTCCTTTTGCTAAATTAGTGAGCTCTTCAAACTTTTCTTCCCTACCTTCAAAGAAAGAGGGAAGGCTATACTCCGGCCAGACGACCAAATCTATTCTTTCTTTAGCTGTCTGGCGGGTTAAGAAAGAGAGACGAGTTAGGCTATGGGATTCGTCTTGGATAATGGCCACCTTGATCTTGGATCCTTGATCCTGGATCTTTGATCTAATTATAACCCACTTGCCGTAAGTAAAAAAGACGCCAATAACGATTGCTACCATTATGACTGGGAGAATCTTTTGAACTTTGGACTTTGGACTTTGGACTTCGCCTATCGAATGGGCGATAACAGCATTCACGAGAACAATCAAGAAGGATATCCCGTATACTCCAAAGAGGGGGGCGGATTGCAATAAAGGTAAGTTCTGCCACTGGCTATAACCTAAGGAGAGCCAACTAAATCTCAAAGGATAGCACTCGCTTCTGAAGAACTCAACCGCTACCCAGATGATAGGAGCGAAAATGATGTGAGATATGGGATGTGGGATGTGGGATGAAACGAACCTATAGAAGAAAGAGAAGAGGGCGATGAATAGGGCGAGAAGGGAAAGGAGGCCGATACAGGTAATACTCGGTCCAAAGAGGCGGATGAACCACCAGAGGCTTCCACAGTAGAGAACCAGGCCAGTGATTGCTCCCAAGTTTACTGCTTCCTTAATCTTGGCATCTTTAATGGTGATGAGTAGAGGAACTAAGGCGATCCAGACAAGAATCGAGAAATTAAAGGGGGGGAAGGAAAATATTAAAAGTAACCCAGACAATATAGCCAGTGAGATTTTCTTTAAAGTCATTTTAGGATCCAGTTCTCAAAAAGAAAGGCCTATCCCAAATTAAGGACAGGCCTTCCCAACATCTATTTTTCTATTTGCCAGAGAGGGCCTTTACTATCGCCTCCCCAAATGCCTTTGCTGATTTCGGGCCATCGGCAGTGATAATCTTCCCATCGACCTGAATACTGGAGGGGATATACTGTGCTCCCAGGTTGCGTATCTTTATCCCCTCTGAAGGCCAGACGGTTGCTCTCTTCCCCTTCAATACTCCCGCGTTAGCCAGGGTAACGGGAGCGATGCATATGGCGCCCAGGACTTTGTTCTGCTTCACTGCTTCCTGAGCGATACCATGGGCTATTTTGCTATCCCAGTATTCGCTTGCTCCCGAGCCACCGATGAAGAGAATGGTGTCATAATCCTCTACCTTAACTTGACTGAGAAGGACGTCGGGTTGAGCGAAGAGGCCCAGCATCCCCCGACAACCCTTCAAGGTAGAAGAGGCAACGGTCACCCTCGCGCCCTGAGCCTCCAGGATTTCCCTGGGATGTTTATACTCCTCATCCCTGAAATTACTCGAGGCGATAATCATTAAGACCTTCTTTCCTTCAATTCTTTCCAACTTCTCACCTCCTTGGGCACAGCCGGCGACTAATATCCCGGCCAATAGGATCAATAGCATCTTTCTCATCTTCCTCATAATCTTATCTCTTCTTTAGCAATCTTTATTATTTTTATACCACATTTCTCAGAAAAAGTCAACCCCGCACCTTTTTACTTTAAAATATTTCTTCGTAGCAGAAAGGTGCGGGGTCAATCTTACTCTATCCTCTGGGCGTTGATCTTCTGGGCACTCTCTTTGGCATCCCTGATGGAATGGATTCCCAGAAGAGCAATCCCCAGGATGCCCACCACTAATAGGATAATCCCCGGGATAGAAACCCTTGCTCCCAGACAGCCAAAGTAGATGAGGATAGCGCCCAGGATGACCAGGATCATCCCTACTGCTGAGAAGGTCATCTGGATTAGCCCTTTATTTATCTGGCCATTATAAATCTGGCCCAGTCCGGTCCATAGAAAAGAATAGATCCCGGCCAATCCCGGGTCCTTGAGGGAGCGCCTTATCCTCTCCTCCTCTAAGATTCTCTCCTTCTCTTCGCTGGTCAAAGCCATCTCACCCCTCCTTTGCAATCATAGAATGCAAAATCAGTTAATAAGTTGATTAGTTGACAAGTTAATAAGTTTCTTCTGTTTCCTTGTCAACTTGTATACTTGTATACTTGTTAACTACTGTCTTCTGTCTTCGATAGAAATATTAAAAGCTTATCGAGCTGGACAAGCATCTTTTCTAAGGGAAGATTGCCATCCAGGATATTCTCTATCTTAACATCATCCATGGCCGTCTCGCTCTCGTCATCCAACCTCTCAATGGCGGCCGTCCCATCCCTTTCGGTTAGCCTCTTGATACAGATCTCCCTATCAGCAACCACCTTTATTATCTTAAAACCCTCCTTCTTTAGTGCTTCATATTCATTGGGATAGCGTATATCATCTACCACGACCTTGTCCTTTCCTCTTATCTGGTCAATGAGAAAATCGATCCAGACGCTGGGCCTGATCTCCCTCATTTTAAAACCAATATCTTGTAAAAGTTTCCTATCCTTTTCCTTCATTTTGAAAAGCCTTACGGCAATCCTTTTTACCTCGTCCGCAATGGAATACCTCTTATAGCCATACTTGTTGACTAAATGGTCAGCGACCGCTGTCTTTCCCGTCCCGGCTTTTCCACATATACCGATATTCATCCCGCACCTCCTCAATCAATTCTTTTCCAGGATACTCCTTTGGGAATATTAGAAAAGATGTTGGTATAACAGCGATTCCCGCCTTCATCAGTATAAACATAGAGGGCATTACTTTGAGCCTTATAGTATTGATAATACTTTATTACCTTCCAGACAAATCGTTGTGTTTCAGGATAGGGTGGCATCCTTCCATACTGCTTAACCTTATTGGGGCCAGCATTGTAGGCTGCCAAAGCCAAAGACAAATTGTTGTTAAACTTATTGAGCATTTTGCGTAGATACTTTACTCCCCCTTCAATGTTATGATGGGGGTCCCAGACATCTTTTACCTTCAGATCCCGAGCCGTCTGGGGCATGAGCTGCATCAGGCCCTGTGCTCCTTTCCGTGATAGGGCCTCTACCTCAAAGTCACTCTCCACCTTAATAACCGCCTTAACCAGTAAGGGGTCAAGGTTATGTTTTTCAGCTAATCTTTTTATAAATAGGTCAAAGCCATCCTCCCTAGTCTCAATCGCCAATCCCTCTTCTTGGTAGATAGCATAGATCTGTCCCTTCTCATCTGTATAGACATAGACTCCTGCCCAAGCATTACCAATGGTAATCAGTAACCAGTAACCAGTAACCAGTACTACTAAAAAAGATGTAACTAAACCTTTTCTTACCATGTTTTTATCCGTGCCAATGCTTAATTATTAAACGGCGCACTTCGTTCTCCGCCGTTGATGATTAAGTATTAATCAATTTGATACTCTCCCTAATGCCAGCGAAGCGCATCCTGTAATTCGTTACTAAAATCTGCGTCAATCAGCGTCTTTTAAGCCCAAGCAGTCTGCAGTAAAAAGAAATCTGCGTCTTACATCCAGAGAGTTCGATCCAGACTGCGATAGCCGATGGCCTCTGAGACATGGGCCGGTTCGATATCTTCCTTTTCTTCTAAATCAGCGATAGTTCGGGAGACTTTCAGTATCCTATCGTAGGCCCGGGCAGATAGACCTAACTGGGTAATGGCCAACTTAATGAGATCTTGAGACTCTTCACCAATCTTACAGAACTCCTTTATCTCTTTGGCCTCCATATGGGCATTGCAGAAGATTCCCTTCCGGCCTTTGAACCTCTTCTGTTGAATGATCCTTGCCTTATTCACCCTCTTTCTAATCACCTCTGACCTCTCCCCCGTCTCCTGAGAGGCAAGCTCCTTATACTTCACCCTGGGAACCTCCAAATGAATATCGATCCTGTCAAGCAAAGGTCCGGATATCCGCGATCTATATTTCTGAATCTTGGGAGGGGTGCAGGTGCACTCGTTTACTGGATCACCGAAGAAGCCACAGGGACAGGGGTTCATGGCGCAGGCGAGCATGAACTTTGCCGGGTAGGATAGAGAAGTAACCGCCCGTGATATGGTAACTACCCCATCCTCAAGGGGCTGGCGCAGGACCTCCAAGACATTCCTCTTAAACTCTGGTAGTTCATCTAAGAATAAAACCCCATGATGGGAGAGGCTCACCTCGCCTGGACGGGGGATCCTCCCTCCCCCTATTAGAGAAATATCCGATGCCGTATGGTGGGGGCTTCTAAAGGGACGGGTAGCGATGAGCGCTGTCTGGGGAGACATAAGGCCAGCGATGGAATGAATCTTTGTCGTCTCCAGGGCTTCTTCCAGAGTCATATTGGGAAGAATGGTAGGAAGTCTCCGGGCAAGCATGGTCTTCCCTGAGCCGGGAGGACCGATCATGATTACGTTGTGCCCTCCGGCAGCTGCTATCTCTAAGGCCCTTTTGGCGTGCTCCTGTCCCTTGACATCTGTAAAATCCACCTTATATTCTCTCCCTCTCTCAAAGACTCCTTCTAAATCTAGGGAGAAGGGTTCGATCTCTGTCTTTCCCGCTAAGAAATCCACTGTCTGGGAAAGATTTTCTACAGGATAGACATTTAGACCCTTCACTACCGCTGCCTCTGCCCTATTATCCAGAGGAAGAATAATGCCCTCTCTCCCTTCTTTCTGACCGGCCAGGGCAATGGGCAGGGCACCGGGAATGGAGCGTACCCCTCCATCCAGAGATAATTCTCCTAAGACGACGTATTTTTTGAAATTTGCCTTTTCAATCTGCCCAGTGGCCGCCAAGATTCCCAAAGCAATGGGTAAATCGAATAAAGAGCCCTCTTTCTTAACATCCGCTGGAGCGAGGTTGACGGTAATTCTCTTTGTCGGAAATTTAAAGTCTGAGTTCTTTATTGCTGCCTTCACCCTATCTTTTGACTCCTTCACCGCCACATCGGGCAGACCCACGGTATTAAATGAGGGGAGACCTTTGGCAATATCCACCTCTACCTCAACGGAATAGGCATCTATACCCAATACTGCGCTACTATAGACCTTGGCTAAACCCATCATCTATCCTCCCTTCGGTCGGGGTTAGTTAACAAGTTGATTAGTTGACAAGTTAATAAGGTAATTAGTTAGATTAGGATATTAGGTGGATTTTAATCCAACCAGTCCAACTAATCCACTTATTTCACTATCTTGTATCCTTGTTAACTTGTATCCTTGTTAACTTGTATACTTGTTAACTTCTGTCTACTGGTCACTGGTTACTGGTTACTGTTCACTGTTCTCAATAAAGGTATCTATCATCTGATTGAAAGGCATCCTTGATGAGTTCTATCTCTGGCTCATTGCCTAATGAGAAGACGACCGCCACGCAGTCAAACCGGCAGTCGGCATCCTTCAGGCCCTTTGCCTTGAGATAGGAAAGAGCAACCCTTATTATCTGCTCCTGCTTTTTCTTATTTAGCATCTCCTGGGGAAGGATATAACTGGTATAGGATAAAGACTTAACTTCAACAAAGACCAACTTCTCCTTATCCTGGGCAATGATGTCTATCTCACCCAAAGGGGTCTTGTAATTTCTCTCTAAGATACGGTATCCTTTCTTCCTTAAGAACTCGAAGGCTGCCTCTTCCCCTGACTCACCAAGTATTTGTCTCTCTCTGGTCATACCCTCACTCCAGAAAAAGTCCTTCTGTGAATCCGAGTAGGACCATGCCTCTTCAGGGCTCTTAGGTGTCTTTTAGTTCCATAGCCTTTGTGATGGTGAAAGCCATACTCTGGATGCCTCTTGTGGTATCTCACCATCAATCTATCCCTGGTAACTTTAGCGATGATTGAAGCAGCAGCGATGGAGGCGCTCTTCTCATCCCCTCTTACTATTGCCTTCTGAGGAATCTTTACTCCTGGAATCTCAAATCCGTCCACCAGTAATAGATCTGGCTCGATCTTGAGATGGGAGATGGCCCTTTTCATGGCAAGATGGGTTGCTCTTAAGATATTTATTCCATCTACCTTTCTCTCTCCCACCCGGCCCGATCCCATAGCCAGGACCTTCTCTTTAATTATGGAATAGAGTTCCTCCCTCTTCTTAGAACTCAGTCTCTTTGAGCTGTTCAGACCCCTTATCCTGCATTTTGGAGGGAGGATGAGGGCGCAGGCCACCACCGGTCCAGCCAATGGCCCCCTTCCTACTTCATCCACCCCAGCGATTAGTCGATAGCCCTTCTTCCTCATCCTTCTCTCATATCTTCTCATATCCATTACAAATAGGCCTCACTTTGTTCGGCATAGGCAGATGCATACAGATTGTTGCGGATGTAAACGGACCCTCTTTGCAGCAATCTATCCGTTTGCATCTGCTGTCATCCGTTTGAATCCGTAATTACTCTTTGAATTTTATCTAATTATCCCCATCCTATTAGGCGGCCAGTAGACGAAGAGCGCCTTTCCCTTGATATGCCTTCTCTCCAGAAAGCCCCAGACCCGGGAATCGCTCGAGTGCTCCCGATTATCCCCCATCATAAAGTAGGAATCAGAAGGAACCGTTAGCGGTCCATAATGATTAAAGGAGAGGTCCTCTACCGTATGGAAGGCATAGGGCTCGTTCAAGGGTCTATCGTCAATATAGACCTTTCCTTCCCGAATCTCGAGCACCTCTCCCGGAAGTCCGATGACCCTTTTAATATAATCCCTGTGAGGATCGGGGTTTATTCTCTTGAAGGTCAGAATACGAATGGCGGGAGCAATCAGCCTGATAGAGAGCTTGCGATAGGGATCCCCGGGATAGCGAAAGACGATGACATCCCCCCTCTTGGGATGGCGCCGGAAGACCTTCTTATCCGTAAAGGGAAGGGAGAGCCCATAACTGAACTTACAAGCAAATAGCCTGTCCCTTATCTTCAGGGTAGGCTCCATGCTGGAAGAAGGAATATGAAAACTCTGGATAACAAAAGTTACAATAATGAGATAGAGAAAAAAGGCAGTAAAGATTACCTCTATCCATTCTCTTAAGACAGATTTTTTTCTTCTCATTTTTTATTTTTTACGCAGGTAATAGAGCCGGGCTCTTCTCCCCTTGCCCTCTTTTTTAACTTCGATCCTATCTATTCTCGGAGAATTGAGGGGGAAAGTTCTTTCCACCCCTACCCCATAGGAAACCTTCCTCACAGTGAAAGAGCCCTGGCGACCTTTCTTCTTCCTGATCACTACTCCCTCAAAGGCAGAGATTCTTTCTTTATCTTTCTCCTTAATCTTAACATATACCCTGATCTTATCCCCAGGCCTGAAATCTTTCTCCATAATCACTCTCCTTCCGGGTCAGAGACCCCTCTGGGTCGGAGACCTTTAATCTCTCTTAGCAATCTCTTATCCTCATTAGATAATTTGATTTCTTTCAATAGGTCTGGCCTCCTCTTTAGGGTCCTTCTCAGGGCCTCCTTCCTCCTCCATTGGGCAACTTTTTTATGATCCCCGCTTAAAAGCACCTTGGGAACTCTCATTCCTTGGTACTCTTCTGGCCTGGTATAGTGGGGATAGTCCAGGAGACCAGAATAGAAGGAGTCCCAGATTATAGACTCTTCCTTCCCCAAGACCCCGGGAATGAGACGCACCAGAGCATCGATGACTACTAATGAGGCCAATTCTCCGCCAGTGAGGACATAGTCGCCGATGGATATTTCATCCGTTACTACTCTTTTTATTCTCTCATCTATTCCCTCATAATGGCCGCAGATGAAGACCAAATGTTTCTCTCTTGCTAATCCCTTTGCCATCCCCTGATCAAACCTTTTCCCCTGTGGAGTCAATAATATTATACGCTGCAGGTCACAAGCCACAGGCTTCAGGCCTTTATCTTTACTTGGAGCTTGAAGCTTGGAGCTTGGAGCTTGTTTTATGAGCGATTCCACGGCCTCAAATATGGGCTCTGGCTTCAAAATCATTCCCGCTCCCCCACCATAGGGCGCATCGTCTGCTGTCCTATGCTTATCGTGGGTAAAGGAGCGAATATCTAAAACGTTTATCTTCACTAACCCTTTCTCCTGGGCTCTCTTCAATATGCTCTCTTTCAGAGGCCCTTTTACCATGTTGGGGAAGAGGGTTAAGATGTCGATTCTCACAGGCTCTCCAATCCCTCCATCATGTGAATAGTCATCTTCTTATTCTCTAAATCAATCCTTTTGATTACTTCCTTTGTGGCTGGAATCCATAGCTCCTTATCATTCCGCACAACGTAGATGTCGTTGCCTGGATTTTTTATGACATCAATGATCTTTCCCAATCTCTTCCCCTTATCACTCTCTACCTCCAGGCCGATAAGATCATCGATATAATACTCGTCCATCCTTAGCTTTATTCTCTCTTCTTTGGGAATGGCAATAAGGGAACCTTTTAGTTCCTTTGCCTGGCTGATACTATCATAACCTTTGATCTTTAAAATGATAAATCCCTTATGATTCCAGGCCCTCTCTACCTCTGTGGTAATGGGTTCTTTCCCCTCTTGAATCAAATAGACCCTCTTCAGATTTCGGAATCTATCTGGAAAATCGGTTAGGGAAATAACTCTCACCTCGCCCCTGTTCCCCTGAGTGGCAACCACCCTTCCAATATTTACCAAACTTTCTTTTTGCACCATTTCTATCATTTAAAGTTGATAAGTTAATACGTTAATAAGTTGATACGTATTCTCTTATTCTCTTATTTCTGAGTGGTAACGAAGAAACAAGATTCTTGAGCGCCAGCGAAAGGTTCTTATTTTCGTATTTTCTTATTTTTTTACTCTACGATCTTTAGAATGGCTCTCTTGTCCGCTTTGGCTGCTGCGGCATTTAGGAGGATGCGCAGGGCATTTGCTATCTTTCCCCCTTTTCCAATCACCTTTCCCAGTTCCTCAGGCGCGGTGCGCAGCTCGAAGACAGTTACTCCCCCTTCCTCTTCTATCTCTCTCACCTCTACTTTATCTTTCTCATCAACCAAAGACTTAGCAATATACTCGATCAATTCCTTCATCTTTTCTCCTTAAACTTCGTCAGGATCCCCTCTCTTTGAAAGAGACTCCTCACAGTATCCGAGGGTTTGGCTCCCTTCTTCAACCACTCCAATGCCTTCTCTTCATTGATATTGACTATTGCCGGCTCTTTCCTGGGGTCATAGTATCCCAGGGCCTCGATGTACTTTCCAACCACCGCCTTCCGGGAATCGGTGACCACCAATCTATAGAAGGGCTTCTTCTTCGTCCCCATCCTCTTCAATCTAATTACCGTTGCCATTATCTTACCTCCTGGGTTAAGTGCAACTTCTTCTCATACTTCTCTAAAGACTCTCTGGCCTTCTTTAGGGTATCATAGACCGCCTGACGAGAGATCCTAAACCTCTGGGCGATCTCACCCAAAGAAAGGTCTTCACAGAAGTATAATTTGACAAACTTCTTCTGTCTCTCAGTCAATAGCGATCCATAGAAATCGAATAAAAGATTTGTCCTCACCCTTTGAGAAAGTTCCATTTCTTTCCCCTGTCAAGTTAATTCACTTTACAGTATAATCTACTTCTCTCTAAAAGTCAAGGAAAATTACGTTTGATTCCTTTTATTTCCTTATAGCAAATTTCAACATCATATTTCCAAATTCTTATGTTTTTTGCTTATAGCAAAAACCCATCCCGATATATCGGGACGAGCATTTAAAAATAAGAACCTGCTCTACGGGCAGAACCTTGTTACTCTGTGGGCAAAACTTTGGTTAGGACGTAATAAAAAGAAAAATGAAAATAAGTCGGTTCAGAAAGTTTAGGGAGTAAAGAAAGAGCCTTTTATCTTCTTTATCTTGAATGTCTCCATTCCCAAGGTGGAGTTGGATTGGGTTCTTGCCATAACCCAATCTTTTTCGCTCTCGCTTCCTCTTCAAGTATGGCCAATTCTTTCTCCTGGGAATACTCCTTGTAGTGCCAGGCTAAACCGGCTTTAAGAAGTTCTTTGTCCAGGCATTCTCCATCAACATAAACCCAGGCAATAGTCCTACCGTATTTGTCAGTAGTGACCGGGCTGATATTAACTGTTTCTCCCAAGATCATATCTTTAGTAAATTGCGTTGCCCTTTTTCCGAAAGGCTGTCGCCTCTCAGGACAGTCTACTCCATAGAGCCTTACACTCTCCACTGAGTCGTCATCTAATCGCACCTTAATGGTATCCCCATCAGATACCCTGATGCAGGTGGCTTCTATCAGATTGGAAGGCAGATCGGGCTTTTTGGTTTTAGTCTTTGTCGAAGAGACAGGTTTCTTTCTAGGTTCTCCTTTAATAATAAAGGTATCCGGGATGCCATCCCCATCGGTATCTATCTTCTCCATCACTAAAGAGGGGGTCTTGGACGGTGGAGCAGTCTCCTCTACCTCGACCTCTACTGGCTTTTCTTCTACTACCGAAGTTTTTATGGGAATCGGCTCTTGGGAAGGGGCAGGGACCTGAGCCACTGGTGGAGCACTTTCCGAAGTTGTATCAGGCTGTATTCCCCTGTTTACCTGTCTATGGAGTATAAACATTCCCAAAATGACAGTTGCCGTAACTACCACGGCTAATATTAAGAATCGATCACGTAAGAATTGCATCGTCAAACTCCAAAAAAGTTTTGTCCAATATTATGTTTCTTACCCCTTAATTTCTACCTAAAATCTTAGCATATTTTGAAAAAAATTGCAAAAACAACAGCAGGAGTCTTCTAAGACTCCCGCTGTTTTCGTTATGCGTTATAAGAACCTCTCGCTAACGCTCGAGAACCTTGTTTTCTCGCTAACGCTAAAAATACGGTTACCGGGCTTGCTACGTTACTCAATCCTTGATCCAGCATCCAGGATCAAGGATCCAACATCTACTCTTTCAACCTTGCCTTCTACTATAGCAATGCTATTCCCACGAATAGGGGTCAAATTCCGAGGGTGGTATAAAGAGTACCTTGGCAAGGCCCTTCTGGAGAAGTTTTGCGTTTAGCGAATAACGAGGACCTTTCTTTGCATCGGACAGGTTAGTATAAACTAAAGCCAGCGTGCGCCCATAGTGGTCCGCGGGTTCTTCATCGTCTACATCAAGATATACTGTCTTACCCAGCACTTCTTTTTCTGTGAAATCACTGGCCTCTTTTCCTCCCGGTTCAGGATCGGAGACCCAACGCCCACCTTCTTTCCTCCAACATTCTGGGGTATCTATTCCCACCAGCCGCACTTTCTTTATTGAGCCATCACTGAGTGCTACTGTGATAGTATCGCCATCAGCTATACGAGTACAGGTGGCCTTAAGAAGATTGGATGGTATCTTGGGTTCTGGAGTAGATGGAGAAATAGGACTCTTTTTAGCTTCTCCTTTGAGAATAAAAGTATCCGGAACCCCATCCCCATCTGTATCTATCTTCTTGTAAACTGGTTTTGCCGCGATCTGGATATCTGAGGAATTCCCTGGTTCTATCTGGAACTTGTCCTGGTAACTTTTGATCTTCCCACTCACCTGGAGGGACGTTCCGGGATTAAGACTCGCTCTCTGCGGGATTTGTTCGTAGAGTTTCTTCCAGATTAAAACATCTATTGTTCCCGTCCCATCGCTAATCTTTAAGGTGCGACCCTTCGCCTCCTTGAAAACCCGGACCAAGGTTATAGTCCCTTTTAAGGTTGCCTTCTGACCAACTGAGGCCTGGGTGATGCTCGATATGGGAGCCACTCCGGCAGCCGGAGCCGCAACAGTTGGTGCTTGGGCAGTGGGAGCGAAGGTAACTGGGGGACCGGTGGCTTTGCCTTTCACGATTTCTATTTGGCTCGGATCTTCTACAATGATCTCCGGTTTTGGTGGGTACTTTCCTCCCTTCCCCCGGTACTCTTTAATGTAACCGGTCACACGAACTTTTGTTCCCTGGTAGTAATCCGTTAGATTCGCTGGAAATTTATTGAAATGTTTAGAGAAGATAACGGCTGTGAAGGTATGCTTCCAATCTGGATCAAAGTTAAGGAAGCATACCTTTCCTGTTTTCGAAATAGCGGCTTGGACAATCGTACCTTCTACTGTTGTGTGCTCCCCGTAATGCTTCGCAGCATCCTTCCAGGAGATTACCTTGGTTGCCGGTGGTTGAGGTATGGAAACGGGTTTAATCTCTTTCTCTTTTACCTTAACAACGGGCTTGAGTGCTTCTTCTTTTGCCTTAAGGGATGTGTCTACTTGTTCGCTCACCGGTCTTTGTAAAGACAAAACAGCAAGTCGTTGGTCAATGAACCAGACCTTGGCCAGGTACATCACCAAAACCACCGCTACCACTGTAGTCCCAAGCCTGACAAGAAACTCTTTAAGCCCAGGATTATTCTTTATTGTCATATTTTTCCCTCTAGTTCCTACCCAAAATTTTAGCACATTCTGGGAAAAATGGCAAGCCCCGTAGATAAGCTTCACTATCAACGGGGCAGGCATTTGACAATAAGTTTAATCTGAGAAGGGGAGGATGCATTCCTTATACTGGCCGGGATGGTATTTTCCTTTATAATCACTCTCTTTGCTTCTCTTCACCCTTATTGGCTTGACCCCAGCCTTCAGGGCCTCGGTGATGTCTGAATCGCTATCCCCGAAGAAGGCGACGAATCTTCCCTTTTCTAAGATAGACGATTTATTTCTTTCAAAGTAGAACTCCTTGGCCAGCCACTTCCAGTGTTCTTGAAGCTTCTCTCCCCCGTATCCTTGGCGAGCGGTAATAATTACCACATCGAAGCCCAGAGCCTTATAAAGTAAGGCAGTGGTCATGGGTACCAGTTTTACTTTTTCTAAGTTAAAGCTATTGTTGACTACTCTCCAGTATTCCGGGGAATAGTAAGGATTCCCACTCCTCTCCCCTGCCCGGAAGGCTTGGGTGGAGAAGATCAGGGTATCGTCATAGTCAAAGCCCACCTTTAAATCAGCGATATTTACCGAGGTAAAGGTAACAAGGTAAATACAGACTATTGTCAAGACAACTTTTGTTCTTCTTCTCATTTAACTATCCTCCTTTTAGTTTTTTTATTGTCTTTTTGATATCTTTAGAGCCGAAGATTCCTAATCCGCTTGCTAAGATACTTGTTCCGGCCTTAATTACCGCCGGGGCAGTGGTAGTATTTATCCCTCCATCCACCTCGATATCTACTTTTAGATTCCTCTTAGTTATCAGATCCTTCAACTCTTTTATCTTGGGGATTACTGCCGGGATGAATATCTGACCAGCAAAGCCAGGATGGACGCTCATCACAGTAACCATCTCCACCTTCTCCAGAAACTCTTCGATGGCAAGAAGAGGGGTTTTGGGATTGATAGCTATGCCGGCTTTCTTCTTTCCTTCTTTAATCAACCCTATCGCCTCTTCTATATTACCACTGGCTTCGATATGTACTGTCAATATATCGCTTCCTGCCTGGAGAAAGGGCTTTATGAACTTCTGGGGATTATTAATCATGAGATGGACATCCAGGGGAAGTTCTGTTATCTTTCTTACTGCCCGAACCATCTCCGGTCCAAAGGTAATGTTGGGGGCAAAAGCCCCATCCATAATATCGATATGAACCAGATCTGCTCCTGCCTCTTCTACTCTCCTTATCTCTTCTCTCAAAGAAGTGAGGTTCGCTGCTAATATAGAAGGCGCTATCTT
>JAUXAI010000027.1 GCA_030619985.1 bacterium
TTGTGGAGCGCATCACTGCCAAAGAATTAAAAGGTACCACCTTACGAGATGAATTAAGGGAGATTATAATTGAGCGAGACAAGATCGTTGAAGATAGATTTGATCGCCTGATAAGAAACTCCAAAATTTTAGATATAGACCATCCCGTATCACTAAAAGAGATGTTTACAATGTTATCCACTACTCTCTCCCAGCGCGTAGGAGTAGCTGAAAAGACCCTCTTTGATCTCTTTGTGGAGAGGGAGAAACAGACCAGCACCGTGATTGCCCCTGGGCTGGCCATACCCCACGTCATTGTCAAAGGAGTCCAAGAGTTCGACATTCTCTTAGTCCGTTGTAAAGAAGGAATTATCTTCCCTGATGTACCTCAACCGGTTCACACCATGTTTGTTCTGGTAGCTTCTCCTGACGAACGCAATTTCTACCTCCGCGCCCTGGCGGCCATTGCCCAGATTGCTCAGGATAAAGACTTCGATAAGAATTGGTTAAAGGCCCGCAATATCGAGGAGTTGAGAGATATTATTCTCCTGGCGGAAAGGAAACGTGTTGGTGTGATATAAAGCAAATTCAGCCCCTACTCTTATGGATTATCTCAGGCAAAATTACTGATTTCCTATTCCTGATATCCTCAATGAGGGGATGTGAGGACCATCTTGTTTTGTAGTACTTGACATCCCCTATAAAGTATGTTACTATGTGCCGAGATCAAGAACTGACCTGGAAGGTAGAAGGTACAATATTGAAGGATAAAAGTATAAACGATGCAAAAAAGAGGAGATGAATTATGGAATATCGTACGCCCGAAGACGCAATTGAGGCGTGGAAGAAAAATTTTAGTGATTTTATGAGGAAGAAAAACCTGGGTGACTTTAAAAAGTTTGCGCCATTAATTGTGGTAGTATTATGGCTTTTGTCGGGTATTTACATTATTGGACCGGATGCGCAAGGGGTGGTGAGAAGGTTTGGTAAGATGGTCAGGATAACCGGGCCCGGGCCACATTATCGCATCCCCTGGCCAATTGAGGCTGTAGATAAACCAAAAGTAAAGCAGGTAAAGAGGTTAGAGGTTGGGTTTAAAACTGTATACCCCGGACCACCAGCAAGATATCAATTTATCCAGGCAGAGTCAATAATGTTAACCGGGGATGAGCAGATAGTGGATGCCCAGATTATAGTTCAGTATCAGATAAAAGATGCTGCAGATTATCTATTCAATGTCAGAGATTTGGAAAGGCCCGGGGGAGCACTTAAGGATGCAGCGGAGGTGGCTCTAAGACAGGTTGTTGGTCAGAGGCCGATCGATGATGTCCTCATAGAAGAAAAGCTTCAAATTGAGATTGATACCACGAAGCTTTTGCAGCGAATAATGGACGGATATGATAGTGGGCTGCGAATAATTGAGGTGAAATTGCAGACCGTGCGGCCACCCGAAGCGGTAGTAGCTGCATTTAACGATGTAGTCAGTGCCAAGGAGGATAGAGAGAGGCTTATCAAGCAGGCTGAAGGATATCGTGAGGATATAATCCCCAAGGCCAGAGGTAAGGCAGAGAGTATGATTAGGGGGGCAGAAGCCTATAAGGAGGAGAGAATAAAACATGCTCAAGGCACTGCCAAGAAGTTCTTGGACGTCTTAAAAGAATATAATAAGGCAAAAGATGTAACCAGAAAGAGGTTATATCTGGAGACTATGGAGCAGGTTTTACCTCAGGTTAAAAAGTTTATTATTGATAGAGATGTTGGCGGTGGCCTATTACAACTGCTGCCCCTTGAGAAAGGTATAGGCCGAATGCCGAAAGGAGAGAAAGGAAAATGAGTAAAAAAGCTATTGCGGTAACAATATTAGTAATATTTATCCTGGTGGGAATGAAGGGAATGCTATTTACGGTAGATGAGAGAGAACAGGCGATTATCCTTCAGTTAGGAAAGCATGTCAGGACTATTCAGGAGCCGGGTTTGTATTTTAAGGTTCCTTTAGTTCAAAACATACTCCGTTTTGAAGACAGAATATTGGAGTATGATGCCTCCGCCGCTAAAATAATCACCGCGGATAAAAAGCACTTGGTGCTTGACAACTACGCTCGCTGGAAGATTATCGACCCCCTCAAATTTTATGAAACGGTGAGAAATGAATTTGGGGCTCAGGCCAGGTTAGATGATATCGTCTTCTCTGAGATAAGAGAAGAGTTAGCCAGGCATACCTTGACTGAAGTAGTCTCCCTCCGGCGAGAGATGATAATGGATAAGGTAGGCGAGCAGTGTGACCAAAAGGCTCGAGAATACGGTATTCAGGTAATCGATGTCAGGATAAAACGGGCTGATCTACCTAAAGAAGTTACTCATTCCGTTTATGCCCGTATGAAGGCTGAGAGAGAAAGAATAGCCAAGAAGTATCGCTCGGAAGGGGAAGAAGAGGCAGTGAAAATCAGGGCTAAGGCCGATAGAGAAAGGACTATCCTCCTGGCTGAAAGCTACCGAAAGGCAGAGATCCTGAGAGGAAGAGGGGATGCTCAGGCTATTAAGATATATGCCCGGGCCTTTGGGAAAGACCCTGAGTTTTACTCCTTCCTGAGGACTTTGGAGGTATACAGAAAATCTCTGGCTGAAGGAACAACTATTGTCTTATCCAGCGATTCAGAACTTTTCCAGTATTTAAGTCCAACCCAAAAATGAGCCAAGCAAGTTATCTCTTTCTTCGTTAGCACTCAAAAATGAGCCAAGCAAGTTATCTCTTTCTTCGTTAGCACTCAGAAATAAGAACCCTTCGCTAACGCTCAGGAACCTTGTTTTACTTATTGAAGTTCCGATACCTCAAAATAAATCCAGCACCCCCGCACTTTCTAAACCTCATATTTGGAGATTGGAAAGTGGTGAGGGGCTTTTTACCCCGTTAGAAGTAGGCCGCCCCTGAAAGGGACGGATGCCCCGTCCGGCAAAGACGGACGAGAACTTCTAACGGGGTTTGCTTTTGAGGGCATATTATGTTATAATTAAAATTTAGAAATCACAAGATTGTTTCAAAATAAGAAAGCCTTTCACTAACGCTCAAGAACCTTGTTTTTTCGTTAATGCTCAAAAATGAGCCAAGCAAGTTGTCTCTTTCTTCGCTATGCTCAGAAATAGAGAGGTAGAATGTATCATCCTTCTTTGGAAGAGTTTATTAGAAAGGCTAAAAAGGGGAATCTGGTCCCGGTTTATAAAGAAATACCAGCGGATTTAGAGACTCCAATATCCGTCTTCAGCAGGATTGAGACCAGAAAATATGCCTTTCTTTTAGAAAGCGTAGAAAAAGGAAAGAAAATCAGTCGTTACTCTCTTCTAAGTTCTGACCCTTCTCTCATTTTCAAGATTAAGGGTAAGAAGATAGAGATTATTAGAGGAAATAGAAAAGAAGACTATGAAACACCTAAGCCTTTAGAGGCCTTGAAGAAGTTGGTACTCAGTTATAAGACGGTGAAGGATGAGAGCTTACCGGGGTTTAGTGGTGGAGCAGTGGGCTATCTTGGCTATGATATGGCACGTGTCCTCGAAGAGTTACCGGATGAAAATCCTGATGATCTCAATCTACCTGATGCCCTATTCTTCTTCGCCCATACCTTTCTTCTCTTTGACCATCTGAAGCATAGCATCAAGATAGTATCCTGTGCTCAAATTGGGGAGAATCCTAAAGAAGCATATCAAGAAGCGACTAGAAAGATTGAAAATTTAATAAATCAGCTGGAGAAACCAACCCCCCATCACCGATCACCGGTCACTGCGGGCACCCCGACAGAGGTCGGGGTCGGATCACCGATTACTATAAGATCCAATCTCGCTAAGGAAGAATTCAAGAGAATGGTAAAGAAGATTAAAGAATATATTAAGGCCAAAGAGGTGCTTCAGGTTATTATCTCCCAGAGGTTAGAGACTAAGATTAATGTTCCTCCCTTTAATATCTATAGAGCCCTGCGTGCCATCAATCCTTCCCCCTATATGTTCTATTTGAAGTATGGAAATCTGAGATTGATCGGCGCCTCTCCGGAAAACCTGGTAAAACTTAAAGGCAGAATGGTAACAACCAGACCCGTAGCCTCAACCAGACCGAGGGGAAAGGATGCCCGGGAAGATGAGAGAATGGTCCAAGAACTCTTCAATAGCCCCAAAGAGAGATCGGAGCATCTGATGCTTGCCCGTTTATGCAAGAAGGAACTGGAAGAGGTATGCCAGAGGAATAGTATAAAGATGGAGAGGGAGATGGAGATTGAGAGATATTCCCATGTGATGCATTTAGTCTCTACCATATCGGGAAGACTTAAGAAGGATAGGGATGCCTTCGATCTCATCTATACCTGTTTTCCTTCAGCCACTATCACCGGGGTACCGAAGAAGAGGGCCATGGAGATTATTGAAGAGGTAGAATCGATAAAGAGGGGTCCTTATACTGGAGCCATAGGAACTTTGAGTTTTTCTGGCAATCTGGATCTGGGCATCATAGTCAGAAGTATCATCATTAAGGGAAAGCGAGCCTATATCCCGGTGGGATGTGGGATTGTAGCGGCCTCTATTCCAGAGAAGGAATATCAGGAGACCAGGCATAAGGCCCAGGCCCAGATTGAGGCCATAGAGGCTGCTTAAGTAAGTGCTAAGATGAGATACCAAGATTTAATAAGAGAGATAGAGACCGGTAAAATAAAGCCGGTTTATTTATTTAGTGGAGAGGAAGAATATCTGAAAGAAGAGGCCTTAAAGAGAATAAAAAAGACTTTGGTAAGGCTAGAATTTTCGCAGTTTAACTATGATCTTCTCTCTGGCAAGGAAATAAGTGGGACAGAACTTCTGAATAAGCTTCTTACTCTACCTGTAGGAGAGGGGAAGAGGCTAATAGTAATAAGGGATGCCCAGAAATTAAACCCTTCTGCTAAAGAGAGAATAATAGAATATTTGGAGAACCCTTCTCAGACCAGTTGCCTCATTCTTTGGGCTCCTAAAGTAGACTTAAGGAAGAAATTCTATACCACCATAGAAAAGCAAGGGGAATCTGTTACTTTCTATCCCTTGAGGAATAGGGAATTATCTCTCTGGGTAAGGAATTATCTCTCTCAAAGGAAGAAAAAGATTTCTGCCGACGCCCTTAATCTTCTGCTTGAAAGAGTAGGGAATAATCTGGGTGAGATGGCAGGGGAACTCGAGAAACTACTCATCCATATTGGGAAGAGGGACGAGATTAATCTTGAGGATGTGGAAAGCCTGGTAGGGACAGTAAAGACCTACACTATCTTTGAATTGACCGATGCTATAGGAAAGAAGAGAGAGAAGGAGACCCTGGGTATCCTTTCCCGGATGCTAGATGAGGGAACTTCGACTACTGAGATTCTATATATGATCGTTCGCCAGTTCCGCCTCCTCCTACGTACCAAAAATCTACTGGAGAAGAAGTTCTCTGAAAATAAAATTACCCCGGCCTTAGCCTTAAAACCTTTTGTAGTGAAGAATCTGGTCAGCCAGGCCAAGAATTTCTCTTTAGAAAAGTTAATAGAAAGTTTTGGAAACTTGCTTCAGGCAGAAGTAGAAATAAAATCGAGTATCAAAACCCCCAGGATAGTATTGGAATTACTTATTCTCAAGTTATGTAGCCAGTGATCAGTAATCGGTGATCAGTAATCGGATTACGAGCAACAGGTAACGAGTTACGTGTGACGGGGAAGCGGAGAAAGTGAGCAGGTGAGAAAGTGGGAAACGGAGAGACGAATAGAAAATAACGAAATTCCACTGGACTTAATCTCCAATTCCTAATTCCTAATTTCTAATGACTTATTAACTTATCGACTTGTCCACTTGTCAACTTATCAACTTGTTAACTTCCAAGCAAAGTGAGGAGCAATGACGGATAGTGAAAAAATAACTAAGAGGGCGGCGGTGGTCAGTCTGGGCACCATGACCAGCCGCATACTGGGTCTGGCGCGCCTTATGGCCATTGCCACCATGCTTACCTCTGGGATGAGAGATATCTTCTTCTTCGCCTTCACTATACCTAATCTGTTTAGAAGATTATTGGGCGAGGGAGCTCTCTCTGCGGCCTTCATCCCGGTCTTTAACGACTACCTTGCTAAGAAGAAGAAAGAAGAGGCTTTCCGGGTAGCAAATACCACCTTTCACTTATTATTTCTAATTCTGGTTCTTCTTACCATTATTGGTATCCTGATTGCTCCCCTGATCGTTCACCCCACTGGCTTTGATGCCGAGGGCAAGATATTAACCCTGGGTCTCCTCAGGGCTATGCTTCCCTTCATGATCTTCATCTGTCTTGCTGCTCTTATCATGGGGATTCTCAATTCCTTTGGAAACTTTGCTGTTCCTGCCTTTGCCCCTTGTATCTTAAACATCTTTATCATCGCCTCGGCATTTACTATCTGCAATAGATTTAGATATCCAGTTATGGGATTGGCTCTGGGAGTGATCCTCGGCGGTGCCGGGCAGTTATTATTCCAGGTTCCCTTTGCTGTGAAGAAAGGATTTTCTCTTCTTCCGCGGATAGATTATAGACACCCAGCGGTTAAAAAGATCGGACTCCTCTTTCTTCCTGCGGCATTGGGTCTGGCCAGCACACCCATAAATACCTTCGTTGACCGCTTGTTGGCCTCCCTTCCCAGATTCTGTCCTCCGGGGAGTGTTTCTGCCTTATGGGTTAGCAATAGATTATTCCAGTTCCCCCTGGCCCTATTTGGCATCGCCATTGCTACCGCTATCTTCCCCACTATGTCCCGCCAAGCCACTCTCAGAAAAATAGAAGAACTGAAGGAAACTCTATCTCATGCTTTAGGCCTGGCCTTCTTTACTACTGTTCCGGCAACTATAGGCTTGATTATCCTAAGGGTACCTATCATTCGTCTCTTATTCCAGTATAAAAAATTCACTGCCTACGATACTTCTGCTACTGCCTGGGCCCTTCTCTTCTATTCCCTGGGGCTATTTGCTTTTGGCGCAGTAATCATTTTGGTAAGAGTATTCTATTCTTTGAAGGATACCAAGACTCCAGCCAAGCTCGCCTGCTTTGTGGTCATGAGTAATATCATTCTTGACCTTATCCTTATGAGACCTCTAGCCCAGGGAGGATTAGCTCTGGCTACTAGTTTAGTGGCATTCTTAAATATGTCTCTTCTCTTCTGGCTCTTGAGGAGAAGGATTGGTAGGTTAGGGGGAAGAAGGATTCTTACCAACTTTATCCGCATACTCATCGCTTCTTCTCTTATGGGTGGAATCTGTTGGTTAGTAGCAAGGGCTTTCGAGCCCTATGTTGTTACTATTGGCTTCAGAATTCTCCAGGTGGTGGTAACGATTATCGCTGGTTTAGTGACTTTAATTATCGCCTCCATCATATTAAGGATTAAGGAGATGAGAACCATCTTAGAAATAGTAACTGGAAGGATAAAATGAGGTTAGAAGAGAGAATAAGATTCCTTCCCCGGAGCTGCGGAGTCTATCTATTCAAGGATGCTTCAGGAAAGATCCTCTACGTAGGCAAGGCAGCCAACCTTGCCAAGCGCGTGAAGAGTTACTTCCAGGTTTCACGTCTCTTGACCCCCAAATTGAATGCCCTTCTCTCCCAGATAGGAGACTTGGATTATGAAATTACGGATAATGAGGTAGAGGCCCTGCTCTTAGAATGTAACCTCATTAAGGAGTACCATCCAAGATATAATGTAAGCCTCAAGGATGATAAGAGATATCCTTATCTGAAGATAACCAAAGAGGACTTCCCCAGGGTATTTGTTACCCGCAAGGTAAAGAGTGATGGGGCAAAGTACTTCGGCCCCTATACCAATGCCAAGGCCATCCGCCAGACTCTGAAACTCTTAAGGACCCTCTTTCCCATCAGGACCTGCAAGAGAAAAATAGTTACCCAGTTACCCAGTTACCCAGTTACCCAGATTGAAAGGAGCAAACCGGCCAACCGACAAACCGGCCAACCGGCAAACCGGCCAACCGGCTCAACCATGCCTTAATTATCATATTAAAAGGTGTTTAGCACCCTGTGCTGGGAAGATTGGCAAGGAGAACTATGAGAAGATTGTGGAAGAGGTCAGCCTATTTCTGAGAGGAGAACAGGATAGACTGATAAAGAGATTGGGGAAGAGGATGGAAGAGGCAAAAGAGACCCTGAAGTTTGAAGAAGCCTCCCTACTGCGCGATCAGATAAGCTCCTTGGAGAAGATAAGCGCCAAGCAGAAGGTCATCTCGACAAGGCCAATAGATCAAGATGTCATGGCCTTCGCCCTAGATCCAGACAATGCCTGCAGTCAAATATTCTTCATTCGTAAGGGAAAACTCATTGGTGGAGAGCACTTCTTCTTGAGGGGAATAAAGGATAAATCCCAAGAAAAGATTCTAACTTCTCTGGTTAAACAGTACTACTACAATGCGACTTATATTCCAAAAGAAGTTATTCTCCAGAACGAGATTGAGGAGAAGGGGCTAATCAGAGACTATCTTGAGAAGAAGGGTAAACGTAAAGTTAGTTTTGTTGTCCCCAAAAGAGGTGATAAGTTAAAGTTAATTAAATTAGCCCAGAAAAATGCTACCCTTGCCCTTTCTCAGAGATATTCTGTAAGCCAGCAGATGAGGAAGGAGGCATTAGGAGAACTTCAGAGAACTCTGGGTTTAAGAGAACTTCCCTTCCGAATAGAAGCCCTTGATATCTCAAATATAAGTGGGACCTTGGCTACTGGCTCTCTGGTGGTCTTTAAGGGCGGTGAGCCAGAGAAGAATGAATATCGCAGATTCAGGATTAAAAGAGCAAAGGGAATTGATGACTACGCTATGATGGCTGAGGTAGTAGAGAGACGTTACCAGCGTCTTTTAAAAGAAAGAAAGATCCTGCCCGATCTAATCCTAGTTGATGGCGGAAAGGGCCAACTTAGCACCGCCTCGAAGGTCTTAAAGAGATTAAGAGTAGAACTCCCAGTTGCTGCCTTAGCCAAAGAGTATGAACATCTCTTCATCCCTGGCAGATCACTTCCCATTATCCTTGCCAAGAACTCTTCTGCCCTGTATCTTTTAAAGCAAATCAGAGACGAAGCCCATAGGTTTGCCCTGGCCTACCACAGAAAACTTCGCAAGAAAAAGATCATCCATGACTAAACTTGATTTGAGCAAGCTTACCCCTTTTCAGAGGAAAGTTTTAAGAGTAGTAAAGACCATTCCCTATGGAGAGACAAGGAACTATAAGTGGGTGGCAGAGAGAATTGGAAATCCAAAGGCAGCCCGGGCAGTGGGCCAGGCTTTGAAAAGAAATCCCTATCCTATAATTATTCCCTGCTACAGGGTAATCCGTAGCAATGGAAAATTGGGAGGCTACTTAAAAGGAATCCAGAAAAAGAGACAACTCCTTAAATAAGAAGGAGTTATTAGATAGACTATTTTCGGTTTCGCTCTTCTATTGACAATCTGCCTCAAGTAGGGTAGAATAATGTTGGTATCATTCGCACGAATGAGCGAATGATATTTCATACATTTTCATCTGTGTAAAATTGTGGTTCAGGAGGGAAGGATGAAGGAACTGACCAAGCTCTTTAAGGCCTTGGCCAACGAGAGGAGACTTAAGATACTATACCTCTTGGCTAAAAGAGGTAAGGTAACGGTCTCCAGTATTAGCCGTAATTTGGGCCTCTCCATCAGGAGTATCTCCAAGCATCTCTTGAAGTTAGAAGATGTTGGTTTAGTAGTGCGCAAACAGACGAGTAAATGGGTCTATTATTCCTTGAATGACAATCCAAAAGAGGATGTAAAATACCTACTTAAAGTACTTCGTAAGAAACGAAGAAGATAATTTTCTTGGAATCATTCGCACGAATGAGCGAATGATAGAAAGCCTGATTAAAGGACCGCAAAATTGAAGAAGGCAGTAGGTTTATGTTTAATAATATTCCTGATGCTATGGGCATCTGTTGTTTATGCTGATGTAATTCATTTAAGAGATGGGGGAACAATTGAGGGAGAGATAATAGAGGAAACTAAAGACATAGTTAAAGTAAAAACTACCTATGGAGTAATATCCCTTCAGAAAAATCAGATAGCTTCCACAGAGAAGCGAGTTACGGATGAGAAGATTTACAAAAAGAGGGCATCGAAGATAAAACCCAATGACCCTGAAGCACACTATCAACTCGGTCTCTTCTGTATCAAGAAAAGATTAAATGACTATGCCATTAAAGAGTTAGAAGCAGTTTTAAGACTGAAGCCAGAGCATATCGATGCTTCCTACTATCTGGGCATCGCTTATGAAAGAAAAGAAAAGTATAAAAAAGCATTGGGGAAATTTGAAGAAGTATTGAAGCAGAACCCATTCTATAGTGCTCGAGACAAAGATCGATTTTTCAACCTTCTGAAGAAAGCAAAAGAGAGTGAAAATTACTTTGAAGTTCACTCCTATTTGGGGAATGCCTATGAAAGGCAAGGGAAACATGAAGAAGCATTGGCTGCGTGGGAGAGGGTGATCGACACCTGCTTTGAATCGACGGAGGAGGAAAGAGAGAGGGCAAGAAGACATCTAAGAATATTACATAAGAAAATCCCCCCCAATAAAAACCCTGCCAAGGCCAATGTCTGGGACATGTTCATTGCCATCGTTAGGAAAACGGACTTTACCTGGGTAGATAAGGAAGGGGTTGTAAAGCATGTCGCTGTCTCTTTAACCGACAAACAGATTGATGCTATACGCTCGAGCATGATGGACTTTGCCCAGTGGGTATTTGAGCATTCAAGGGGTCAGATGCGAATCAATCTTAAATTTAAAGCCATCGATGAACCGATATCCAAGATTAGCACCTCGCGCGGGAAATATATGCTCAAACCAGAGGACATGAGGAACTCCATTATCAAACTCTATAAGCAGGGAGAGGCTGATACCCTTGCCATTTTCTGGAATTCAGGGGATATTCCACTTGCTCACGGTGGTTACTGTTTCTCTCATGGGAGCGCAAGAAAGAATGCCTCTGTTTTCTTATGTGCTATTCTCCCTAAATTTGATATTGTTTCTAGAACTTTTAATGTGGCCAGGCACGAATGGCTACATAATCTCGATAGTGCAATCACCAATATATTAAAATACAAAAAGGAACTCTTTCCCGATATTCATCATCCGCCAGCAAGTTATAAGGGATATTCCAAAGACCTTTTCTATGAGGATATGATGAAGACCTGGGTAACATCGAAGATGTGGCAGGAGGCCACAATTATAGACGTAATTACCGCTCCTTTTATCAGAAACTGGCTAGTCTGTGGTCCCTTTGATAACTCAAAGAAGAATGGCTTAGCTACCGATTTTATCTATGAGGAGCATGTAAAGCCATCTTTAGGTAAGGTAAGTAATGGAAAGAGATGGAAAGAACTGAAGAGTGCTAAGGATAATATAGATCTCAGGAAAAGTTTCAAGCCGAATAATTATGTCGTTGCCTATGCCCATACCTACATCTACTCACCCAAAGAAGAGAGGGCTAGATTATGGATAGGAAATGATGATGGTGCTAGGGTATGGTTGAATGGCAGATTAATACGGGAAAGTCCTGCACCCGGTGGGGCACGACCCTGGGAAGAGTTAATACCTATTATTTTAAAGAAGGGCTGGAACCGGCTCTTGGTAAAGGTTGATCAACTGGGAAAGGGTTGGGGATTCTACGCTCGAATATGCGACAACCGAAGTAAAGAGATTAAAGGGCTGAAGTATCAATTAAATAGACCACAAGAGATGAAGTAAAATTTTTTAGAGAAAGGAAGATAGAATCATTCGCACGAATGAGCGAATAACACTTGAAGCAGATTTTGGTGTTTGAAGGATAAAAGGAAATGTTGGGGTTTATTTTAAAGAAGATATTTGGGACAAAGCAGGAGAGGGATATCAAGCAGTTAAAACCTCTTACAGGAGAGATTAATGCTTTGGAGCCGGATATCTCAAGGTTGAGTGATGAAGAACTTCGGGCCAAGACGGATGAGTTCAGATCCCGCATCAAAGAAAAAGAGAAGGAATTTGAGGAAGAGATAAGGGGTTTGAAGGTTCAGTTACAGGAAGCAGCCTCCTCAAAGGAAAGGAATAAGATTAAGGAAAGGCTAAAGGAGACCAGGAATAAGATATCTGAGGATATCCTTCCCGAGGCCTTTGCTGTGGTGCGGGAAATAGGAAAGAGAACCATTAATATGAGACACTTCGATGTCCAGTTGATAGGGGGCATTGTCTTACATCGGGGGAAGATCGCCGAGATGGCTACAGGAGAGGGAAAGACCCTGGTGGCTACCTTAAACGCTTACTTGAATGGTTTGACTGGAGAAGGGGTACATATCATTACTGTCAATGACTATTTAGCCAGAAGGGATACGGAGTGGATGGGCCCCATATATGATTTTTTGGGCCTCTCTGTGGGATGCATCCAGCACGATAAGTCGTTTCTTTTCGATCTATCCCTGAGCGAAACCGGAAGATGGGAACTGGACAAAGTGGGCTCTGGAATCTATCTCCGTCCGGTAAGCCGCCAGGAGGCCTATCAGGCAGATGTCACTTATGGGACGAATAATGAGTTCGGCTTCGATTATCTAAGGGATAATATGGCCCTTAGACTAGAGGACAGGGTTCAGAGGAAACTCAATTATGCCATTGTCGATGAGGTGGATTCCATATTAATCGATGAGGCGAGGACTCCCTTAATTATCTCCGGACCAGCAGAGGAGTCAACGGACAAATACTTCATTGTCAATAAACTAATTCCCGGGCTAAAAGGAAGATTCATCTTGGAGGAAAAGGAGAAGGAGGCCAAGAAGGAGGGGATAGACTTAGAGAAGGGATATGACTATATTGTCGATGAGAAGGCCGGGACGGTAAAACTTACCGAGGAAGGGGTAAAGAAGTGTGAGAAAATACTTGGGGTGAGCAACCTATACGATGATATACAATCTGAGTGGGAGCATCATATCAGACAGGCGTTAAGGGCCCATAACCTATTCAAAAGGGATCGTCACTATGTGGTAAAGGATGGCCAGGTAATTATTGTTGATGACTTTACCGGAAGACTGATGCCGGGCAGAAGATGGAGTGAAGGTTTGCATCAGGCGATAGAGGCCAAGGAGAATGTGAAGATCGCCAGGGAGAATCAGACCTTAGCTACCGTCACTTTCCAGAATTACTTCCGGATGTATGATAAATTAGCGGGGATGACGGGAACCGCAGCCACGGAGGCAGAGGAGTTTAATGAAATCTATAAGTTAGACGTCGTAGTTATCCCTCCCAATAAGTCTTTAATAAGATACCAGTGGTCGGATGTGATATATAAGACAGAAGAGGAGAAGTTCAAGGCAGCGGTAGAGGAGATAGCAAAATTACATAAGGAGGGAAGACCGGTCTTAGTAGGAACGGTATCCATCGAGAAGAGCGAATACCTGAGTAATCTATTGCGAAGGAAGGGAATTCCTCATGAGGTATTGAATGCCAAGAATCATGAGAGAGAGGCCCACATCATTGCTAAAGCTGGTCAGAGAGGCTCAGTGACCATCTCTACCAATATGGCGGGAAGGGGAACGGACATCGTCTTAGGAGAAGGGGTGGCCCAGATGGATGGGCTACATGTCTTAGGGACAGAGAGGCATGAAGCAAGGAGGGTCGATAACCAGTTGAGGGGAAGGGCGGGGAGACAGGGGGACCCTGGCTCTTCAAGGTTCTACCTCGCCTTACAAGATGACCTTATGAGGCTCTTTGGTTCGGATCGGATCTCCTTCATCATGGATAAACTTCGCATCCCTTCCGATCAGCCTATTGAACATGCCCTGGTGACCAGGGCCATTACCACTGCCCAGAAGAGGGTGGAGCAGCGAAACTTTGAGATAAGAAAACATCTCTTAGAATATGATGATGTCATGGAGAAGCAGAGGGATTATATCTATAGAAGGAGAAGAGAGATTTTAGAGAAGGAAGACCAGAGCCAGACCATCAAGGAATGGATGGAGGGGATCTTGGATAGTGCTTTAGATACCCATATCCCGGAGAAGGTTCATCCCGAGGATTGGGATATTGAGGGATTGAATAGAGGCCTCGGCCAGATATTTCCTATTGCCTTGAGAAAAGAGGATATCGATCTCTCCCGAATAACGAAAAAGGATTTGAAAAAAATACTCTGGGATGCTATTCTCAAAGCCTATCAAGAGAAAGAGGAAAGAATCGGCCCGGAAAGTATGCGTGCCCTGGAGAGAGATATCATGCTCCACATCGTCGATTCCAGGTGGAAGGATCACCTCTACAATCTGGACCATTTGAAAGAGGGGATCGGCCTTCGGGCCTATGGCCAGAGGGATCCTTTAATAGAATATAAACACGAAACCTTTAACTACTTTACTACGCTCTGTGAAGCCATTCCCCAAGAAACGATTGGGCTCTTATTTAAGGTTCGCCTACCAGGAGAAGCGGCGCCCAGAGAAGCACCGGTTAGAAGACACTTCATCCATCAACGCTACTCGACCTACGACATGGCAGAAGCAAAAGGAGAGGTTGAACAGCCGGATATCAAGGGAGAGCCAGAGGCCAAGCCCCTTCCCTTTAAGAGGCCGGGGAGGAAGATCGGGAGGAATGAACCCTGCCCCTGCGGCAGTGGGAAGAAGTATAAGTACTGCTGTGGCAGGTAACACGGATAGGCACGGATGGGAAAACTGATGAGCACGGATACGAAACACTTTATGCGTTATTGGATGCCGGTGATTCTCTATGCCGGATTGATATTTACCATCTCTTCCTTTCCTCTGCCACCACCAAAGGTTGAGATCCCCTTTGTAGATAAGTTCATCCATTTGATAGAATATGGAATACTGGGCTTTCTCTTCTATCGTGCCCTGAAAGTCTCTAAGTTGGCAAGTCGAGTATTTCTTTTAGCCATTACCTTTTCTATCCTCTATGCTCTGAGCGATGAGATTCATCAGTTTTTTGTTCCCGGAAGAGAGTTCGACCTCTGGGACTTAGCTGCCGATAGTTTAGGAATCGTTTTGATTGCTTTATATCTGAAACATAAGCAGGGGTTAGCACGAAAATAAGAGGGTTATTAACAATTTTAACTGGTATTAACCTTTTTCTTAGCAAGGATAAATAATGAGATATCGCTCAATGTTTTTGGCCATTCTTTCTGGAATTTTCTTAGTCCTTATCTTCCCTAGGGCTAACTTAGAGTTTCTCGCCTGGATAGCATTAGTTCCTCTCTTTCTTGCCATTAGAGGTGAAAAACCAAAGAGTGCCTTTGGCCTGGGCCTTCTCGCTGGACTGGTCAGCTTTTTAGGGATTCTCTACTGGATAAGAATTCTTTCTCCTCTAATCGCCCTTCTTATTTTAGCCTTTTACCTCGCTCTCTACATCGCCCTTTTTTGCTTCTTGTTTAATCTCTGTTTACGGTTTACGGTTTACGGTTTACAGTTTATTGCGGCTCCATGTCTCTGGGTTTCGTTAGAGTATCTCCGTTCTATCTTCTTATCCGGCTTTCCCTGGGCCCTCTTAGGACATAGCCAGTATCTAAACATACCTCTCATCCAGATTTCAGAATTTACGGGAGTATATGGAATTTCGTTTTTGATTGTTCTGGTGAATGTTACCATTGCTCATCTGATTACCGATTACCGATCACTGATCACTGTTCACCGTAAGGTTCTTCCGGTTGGAATAGTAGTATTAATTGTGGGTGCTTGCTTTACTTATGGGAAGTTAATACTTCGCACCGCGCATCTCGTACCCCGTATCTCAGAACTTAAGGTGGGCATTGTTCAGGGGAATGTTGATTTAAAGGAGAAGTGGAGCGGAATTCTTCACGAAAAGGTCTTGGATACCCATATCAGATTGACAGAGGAAGTAGCAAAAGAAGAGCCAGAACTAATTGTCTGGAGTGAGACCGCTACCGCTTCCTGCCTGAAACATGAGGGGGGAGATTTAGTCCGGCTCTCGGATTTAGCGAGAAGGTTAAGAACTTATTTACTCATCGGTTCTTTAGATTTGGCTTCTGAAGATAATTATTACAACAGCGCCTTTCTCATCTCCCCCAAAGGGGATATCGCCTATCAATA
>JAUXAI010000018.1 GCA_030619985.1 bacterium
GGAGCAGTGGGCATCAGAGTGGAGAAGAAGGAGGATGTTCTTCCTGCCCTGAAGAAAGCAATCTCTATCAATAAACCAGTAGTCTTAGATTTTATCATCGATCCAGAGGAGAATGTCTTTCCCATGGTGCCTGGTGGAGCACCTCTCACTGAGATGCTCCGCGGTCTCGCTTAAACGCAGATTAGCACAGATAACAACACGGATTAGCACTGATTTAATCCGTGATCATCCGTACGAAATCCGTGATCATCCGTGCACCGGAGGTGTAAAATGAAGCATATCATTAATGTTTTGGTAGAGAATAAACCGGGGGTTCTGGCAAGGATCTCTGGGCTATTCAGCGCAAGGGGATTCAATATCAATTCTCTGGCAGTGGGGGAGACAGAGAACCCGGATACTTCAAGAATGACCTTAGTTGTGGAGGGAGATGACCGGGTCTTAGAACAGGTGACGAAGCAGCTCCATAAACTAATCGATGTCATCAAAATCGCTGACTTCGTGGGGGAGAAGCCCATCGCAAGAGAGCTATTATTGGTCAAGATCGCGCTAACAAAGGGAATAAAACCCCAGATCCTGCAGATCGTCAATAACTTTCCCGAGGCCAGGATCGCTGACGTGGGAGAGAAGACGATAACCATCGAAATCGTGGGAGAAGAGGATAGGATCCAAACCATCTTAGATCTCTTGAGGCCCTTTGGCATAAAGACCTTGAGTCGCACGGGCAAGATCGCTCTACCCCGCGGCAGCAAATAGACGCAGATTAACGCAGATCAAAACGCAGATGATCGCAGATAGTTTAGTTCGGAGTTAGGAGTTCGGAGTTGGGAGTCTCCGAACACCGAACTCAAGGCCGAAGGCCGTGCTCTGAACTGCTGAATCAGCGGCAATCTGCGCGCTGTATCAGCGGTCATCAGCGTATAAAAGGAGGTATGGAATGGCAAAAGTCTATTATGAGAAGGATGCTAATTTGGATCTCTTGAAAGGGAAAAGAATTGCCATCATTGGCTACGGCTCTCAGGGCCATGCTCAGGCCCAGAACCTGAGGGATTCAGGACTCGATGTCATAGTGAGTGAAGTGGAAGGAACAGACAATTACCGATTGGCAGTAGAACATGGTTTTAAACCAGTTCCTTGTGCTCAAGCAGCGAAGGAGGCAGATATCATCCAGATTCTGATACCAGATACCGCTCAAGGTAAGGTATATAAGAAGGATATTGAACCCCATTTAAAGGAAGGGAATGCTTTGGCCTTTTCCCATGGATTCAACATCAGGTTCAAGCAAATTGTTCCTCCTGAGAATACCGATGTTTTCATGGTAGCCCCTAAGGGACCAGGACATTTAGTGAGGAGGATGTTTACTGAAGGGAAAGGGACCCCAGCCCTGGTTGCTGTGGAGCAGGATTATACGGGCAAAGCGAAGGAGATCGCCTTAGCCTATGCTAAGGGGATCGGTTGTACGCGAGCAGGAGTGATTGAAACCACCTTCACTGAGGAGACGGAGACTGATCTCTTCGGTGAGCAGGTCATCCTCTATGGTGGAGTGAGCGAACTCATCAAGGCAGCCTTCGATACCTTAGTAGAAGCCGGTTATCAGCCAGAGATCGCCTACTTTGAGTGTCTCCATGAACTAAAGCTCATTACCGACCTCATCTACGAGGGAGGAATTACCTGGATGAGATACTCTGTCTCGGATACCGCAGAATATGGCGATCTTACCAGAGGAAAGAGAGTCATTACTCAGGCAGTTCGAGACGAGATGAAGAAGATACTATCTGAAGTTAAAGACGGCTCCTTTGCTAAGGAATGGATCGCTGAGAATGAAAAGAGGTGCCCGAAGTTCAATGAACTGAGAGAGAGGGAGAAGAAGCACTTAATAGAGAAGGTGGGCAAGGAACTACGCAGCATGATGCCCTTCATAAAAAAGCACGGATGAGCACGGATTGAAAGAGACAGATGAGCACAGATTAAATCAGTGCTAATCCGTATAATAGAATCAGTGCTAATCAGTGTATTAATTATAAGGAGAAAAGAGATGGCTGAGCGGATATTGATTTTTGATACTACCCTGAGAGATGGAGAACAATCCCCAGGGGCGAGTTTGAATATCCAGGAGAAGTTAGAGATTGCCAAGCAGCTCGCAAGATTAGGGGTGGATATCATTGAGGGCGGCTTTCCCATCTCCTCACCCGGTGACTTTGAGGCAGTAAAGCTTGTTGCCAAGGAAGTGAAAGGGCCCATCATCACTGGATTGGCAAGGGCCAAGAAGGAGGATATACAAAGGGCCTGGAATGCGGTAAAGTATTCTAAGAAGCCCAGGATCCATGTCTTCTTAGCCACCTCAAAGATTCATATGAAGTATAAACTAAAAAAGGCCAAGGAGGAAATCTTAAGGCTTGCTGTAGAAGGGGTGAAGTATGCCAAGAAGTTTACCAATGATGTTGAATTCTCTCCAGAGGATGCCTCAAGGACAGAGCCCCAATTCTTATATCAAGTAGTAGAGGCAGTAATCGATGCCGGAGCAACGACAGTCAACATTCCCGATACCGTGGGCTATGCTACGCCAGTAGAGTTTGGACAATTAATTAGAGGAATAACTCAAGAGGTTCCCAATATCGGCCAGGCAGTAATAAGCATCCACTGCCACAATGACTTAGGCCTGGCAGTGGCCAACTCCTTAGCAGCCATCTTGAATGGTGCTACCCAGGTGGAGTGCACCATAAACGGCATTGGGGAGAGAGCCGGGAATGCCTCATTAGAGGAGATCGTTATGGCCCTGAGGACCAGGAAAGATACTTTCAATAAAGTAACCGGAATAAAGACCAAGGAGATCTATAAGACGTCAAGATTAGTAAGTGGTCTTACCGGGATTTTGGTTCAGCCCAATAAGGCCATCGTGGGTGCCAATGCATTTGCCCATGAGGCAGGGATCCATCAGCATGGGGTATTGGCAAAGAGGATCACCTATGAGATCATGACCCCCCAGTCGGTAGGCATTGCCGGGACCAAGTTGGTCCTGGGGAAACACTCGGGAAGGCATGCCTTCAGGAAGAGATTGGAGGAACTGGGCTATACTGAGCTTTCTAACGAAGACTTGAATAAGGCCTTCGTCCGATTCAAGAGTTTAGCAGATAAGAAGAAAGAGGTCTTTGATGAGGACCTGGAGGCCATCATTGAGGACGAGGTCCGTATGATTCCCGATACCTTTATCTTAGAGGATATGGAGATTAGAAGCGGAACAAAGGTCACTCCAGAGGCGAGAATTAGAATAAAGAAAAAAGGCAAGATAATTGAAGAGACGGCCACTGGTGATGGTCCAGTAGATGCCTGCTACAAAGCGATAGATAAGATTATTAAGATAAAGTGCAGATTAGTTGACTATGCTCTAAGGGGAGTGACCGGTGGTAAGGAGGCCTTAGGAGAGGTCATCGTAAAGATAGAGAGTAAAGGAGAGACCATTACTGGCCATGGTGCTTCAACAGATGTCATTGAGGCTTCAGCCAAGGCCTATATCAATGCCCTGAATCGTCTCGTCTATCGGAGGCGATAAGTATAGCAATAGTTTACAGTAACCAGCGAACAGTAACCAGTAAAAAGTGAGAGAAAATAAGTCACAGGCTACAAGCTGCAAGCTACAGGCTACAGGCTTCAGAAAAAAGTTACTGAACCTGTCCTCCGACGAGGCGGGGACAAAAATTCGTTTAAGAAAAGTTAACCACTATTTTTCTTATGAATTTTGGAATTAAAAGATGGAAATAAAATTTCCTGTTTTAGAAAACATTCTCAATTCTTTCGTGGAATGGTTAAAAAAAGACAGACGAAAAATACTACCATATAGCGAGGTAGCAATAGGAACATACCAAACAAACAATCTTACAGTTGATATACGTGCCAAAATAGTATTAGGAGAAAGTGCACAACCCAATGTTGAAATTTTTTTAGATAGGATTGAAATAGGAAAACCATATTGTCCTAAGTGTTCTCGGCCTCTCGATTATTGGAATGCAAGTTTTATGGCAGATGGTATTCAGATAGGATATAAATGTAACGTATGTAAAACAGAGTGCGAAGGTGATAGGTATGAAGTGCTTGATGATGTTAAAGGGAACGTTAGGCAAAATTATTCGCAATATTGGTCTCAATATAAGCGTGAAATTGATTTATTGACAAGGGGCAAGCCCCAAAGGTATAAACTCGAAGAATAAAAAATAGTGGCTGATATGCTGTTTGTAGCTTTACTGCCTTTCGCCCAAATGCTCCGCTCTTTTTAGCTTAAGAACAATAGATAAAATCTTACTATACAGGGTTCGAAATAGTGTTGTTACAATAGGTAGTAAGGTTGAAAGGGTAGAATGTAAGTAGGGTATCTATGAATAAAAAAACAGGTGATAGTTCTTTGGATTTTGGGGATACAGGAATTTTAGAGAGAACTTTAGAGAGAACCAGGGGAAAAGTTTAGAAGGATATGACAAAATTTAAATGGGTGGAGTGGATTATGAAGAAGTGGATGATTATTTTAGTGTGTCTGGTGTTTATTCCTTTTTTAACTTGGGCCCAAACCAGAGAGATGCGAACCTATGATTCTACTAAAGTTGATTTCGCTGTTACTACAGTAAAAGAAGTAAAAGCAATATCATATATATCGGGTGATGAGTATTTTGTTAAACGCCCTGAAACGGGTAAAAAATTTCTTTTGGTTTATGTTACCTTCCACAACGGAAGCCAACAAGTTCATTATGCTAAACCTCACAATTTCATACTAAAGGATTTTGATGTTAAACAAAGAGTTTATAAATCTTACAGTATTGATTCAATAACTCGTCTTATGGATAATGGTTTTAATGCTACAAATCTTCTTCCAGAAACACAAACAAGTGGATGGCTTGTATTTCAAATAAAAACGTCATCTATCATCATGCGCTATCATATGAACCCACACTATCCTACGAAACTGATATATGTTGGCTTGGAAGATGTTAAAGTTGAGAAAAATATAATGAAAACGGAATAAAAATATGAACAAAAAACAGATGGTAATTCTTTGGATTTTGGGAATATGGGTATCTTTGGTTATTATGGACGCAGGTGGTAAAATCTTTTTCTTCCATGAATATTCCCGTAGTATTCCGTTAAAAATCTTGGGGAGTATTGTTCCACCTTTAATTATTGGAAGTTTATTGATTTACAGTTTACGAACAAGAAAGAAATAATGAGTCCAAACTACCCAAAGGTATTCCATCTGCAGTTTTGATTTGATTGCCATCTGGATTTGAAGCAGTGTAATATTTGAGTGGGTAGAATACGGGTCAGAATACCTTATTTTCGTATTCTCTTGTTTTCGTATTCTCATATTTTCTTATTCACTTATTTACTTATCAACTTATTAACTTGTCAACTGGCAGACAAACCGGAGTTTACCGTGGGAATGACCATTACTGAGAAGATATTAGCTGCTCATACCAATCGTAAGAGGGTAGAGCCAGGGGAGTTCATTGAGGCCAAGGTAGATATTGCTTTAGGGAATGATATCACCGCCCCCCTGGCTATAGAGGAGTTTAGAAAGTCCGGGGTAAAGAAGGTCTTTGACAGAAGCAAAGTCGTCTTAGTTCCCGATCACTTCACTCCCAATAAGGATGCTCCTTCTGCCCAACAAGCGAAGATCTTAAGGGACTTTGCTAAAGAACAGAATCTTAAATATTACTTTGATGTGGGGAGGATGGGGATAGAGCATGCTCTCCTTCCTGAACAGGGAATTGTAGGGCCCGGGGATTTAATCATTGGTGCAGATAGTCATACCTGTACCTATGGTGCTTTGGGTGCTTTTTCTGCTGGCGTGGGTTCGACAGACTTAGCAGCAGTAATGATTACTGGGAAACTCTGGTTCAAGGTTCCAGAGACAATAAGATTCATCTATCGTGGAAAACTAAACAAATGGGTGAGTGGGAAGGACCTCATCCTCTACACTATTGGTGATATTGGGGTAGATGGCGCCCTATATAAAACCATGGAATTTACCGGAGAGGCGGTCTCCAGCCTTTCCATGGATTCTAGATTCAGTATGTGTAATATGGCCATCGAGGCCGGAGCAAAGTCAGGAATTATTGCTCCCGACAAAATCACTCTCGAATATGCAAAGAAACACTGTTCACTGTTTCAGCCGAAGGCTGATCCGCCTCTGGCGGACACTGTTCACTGTTCACTGCCAACGAGCGATCCCGATGCCAATTATTGTGAAATAAGAGAATACGACTGCTCCAAGATCGAACCTCAGGTTGCCTTTCCCCATTTGCCCTCAAATACCAAACCAGTGAGTGAAGTAGGAAATATCCCTTTAGATCAGGTAGTCATCGGCTCCTGCACCAATGGAAGGATGGAGGATTTGAGAATTGCGGCCAAAGTTTTGAAGGGAAGGAAAATCCCCTCTTATATAAGACTCATCATCATTCCTGCTACACAGAATATCTATCTTCAGGCAGTAAAGGAAGGATTGACCGAGATATTCTTAGAGGCAGGAGGGGTGGTTTCTACCCCTACCTGTGGTCCCTGTCTCGGTGGCCATATGGGGGTCTTAGCAGAAGGGGAAAAGGCCCTAGCAACCACAAACAGGAACTTTAAAGGCCGTATGGGCCATCCTAAATCAGAGGTCTACCTTTCTAATCCGGCAGTGGCTGCAGCCAGCGCCATCAAAGGAAGGATTGCCCATCCCACAGAAATCTAAACGCAGATGACCGCAGATCAAAACGCAGATTTTCGCAGATAAATCAGCGGATAAGCCTCAAGGCAAACGAAGTGCGTTGAGTATCAGCGCGCTATATCAGCGGTCATCAGCGTATAAAAGGAGGAATGAGAAATGGAAGAGATTGAAGGAGAGAAGAAGGAGATTGTGATCTATCTCCCAAATTGTAAGGTGGAGGGCTGGGTAACCCTTCCCCCCGGTTGCCGAAGTCTGCCTGACTTCGTAACCCTCAATCCCGCCAAGAAATTTGTTGCCGTAGTCGATGCTACTGTCACTGCTATCCGGGCTCATGAGACTTGGAAATATAGGGTGGAAAGGATAAGTATAAGCAAAGACTATATTGTAAACATCTTTGCCAGAGAAGGGATGAAGCCTATAGAAGGGAGGTGAGAAGGATGTTAAAGAACCTTAACTACAATCTGATCTCAGCCTTGGCCATAAAGTCAAGAGGACTTGCCCGCTATGACAAGTGCATCGAAGATGCTGCTGAATGCCCATCCTGTCAGGAGATCTGGAAGAAGATCAAGCAAACGGATGAGGAGCTCGTCAGCCTCTTAAGGGATGAGATTAAAAAGCATTTAGAAGCATCAAAATTTGATTAGTTACACGGATGGGCACAGATTAAAAGACACAGATTAGCACCGATTCTCATCGGTAAATCCGTGCTAATCAGTTTAGTCAATCTGTGCTAATCTGTGGAGATTGCCGAGCGAAGCGAGGACATCTTGAGGGGGAAGGGTTCGATTAAGTGAGACTCAAAGGAAGAGTTCATAAGTTCGGGGACGATGTCAATACCGATGAGATCATCCCCGCAAAGTATCTGGTAACTACCGACCCTAAAGAATTAGCAAAGCATTGTCTGGAAGGAAGAAGCAAAGACTTTGCTAAAAAGGTAAAGCCCGGAGACATCGTCGTTGCCGGAAGGAACTTTGGCTGTGGTAGTTCCCGGGAACATGCCCCTTTAGCAATAAAGGGGTGTGGTGTCTCCTGCGTCATTGCTTCCTCTTTTGCCAGGATCTTCTTTAGGAACTGTATCAATATGGGTCTGCCTATACTGGAGAGTGAAAAAGCAGCCAAAGAAGCAAAACAGAACGACAACTGGAAGATTGATCTGAGCAAGGGGGAGATTAAAAATATCACTAAAAAGAGGGTCTATAAAGTTCAGCCCTTTCCAAAATTTTTAAAGAGGATAATCTCTTCCGGTGGATTAATGAGCTATATTTCATCAAAAGAGGGAAAAGAGCGAAGAAAAAGAAAAGCTACTTAGCTATCGAACTATCCAGCTATCGAGCATTCGCGATAATTCGCGTCCAATAAGCCCACGCAGTAAGCAATTCAAAGAAATTCGCGTCTTAAGGAGAAGTGATGTATAAGATTGCCGTCATCCCTGGAGATGGAGTGGGACCAGAGATAATAATAGAGGGTTTAAAGATTCTTAAAGCGGTTGCTAAGAAGGAGAACATCAAGTTTGAATTTATAAACTATGACTTCGGTGGAAATAGATACTTAAAGACTGGTGAAGTCTTACCAGATTCTGCCCTAGAAGAGATGAAAAAGATGGATGCCATCTATCTCGGCTCTGTAGGCCATCCGGATGTTAAACCAGGAATACTGGAAAAGGGCTTACTTCTCAAACTACGCTTTGGCCTCGATCAGTATATAAACCTAAGACCGGTTAAACTCTATCCCGGAGTTGAGACCCCAGTAAAGGATAAGAGACCAGAAGATATCGACTTCGTTGTGGTGAGGGAGAATACCTCTGGTCTATATAAAGGGGAAGGGGAGATAAAGGATAAGGGAACAAAGGACGAGGTTGCCACCCAGGTGATGAGATATACTAGGGGGGAGGTAGACCGGTGTCTGAAGTATGCCTTTGAGTATACTAAGAAGAGAAATAAGGATAAGAAGGTGACCCTCTGTGGAAAGACGAATGTCTTGACCAATGTCTATGACCTATGGGAGAGAGCCTTTAATGAGATGGGAGAAAAGAATTACCCAGATATCAAGAGGGACTATGCTCATGTGGATGCCATTTGTATGTGGATGATAAAGAATCCCGAATGGTTCGATGTCATCGTTACTGGTAATATGTTCGGGGATATTATTACCGATCTGGGTGCCATGGTTCAGGGAGGGATGGGGATCGCTGCTGGTGGGAATATCAATCCTAAAGGAGTTTCTATGTTTGAGCCCATCCACGGTTCTGCTCCCAAGTATACGGGAAAGAACGTTATCTGTCCCCTGGCCACCATCGCTGCGGGAGGGATGATGCTTGAGATATTGGGAGAGGAGAAAGGCGCTCAATTAGTTGAAGGGGCAATCATCAAAGCTCTGGAGACGGGAAAGATAAAGAGCCTGGGAGCAGGAAAGATGGGTCTTTCCACAAGTGAAGTGGGAGACCTGGTAGCGGGTTTTGGATAAATGGAAAAGAAGAGTCCAATAATCACAGCGGATATTATTATTGAGTTAGAGGATAAAGGAATCGTTCTGATTAAGAGGAAGAATCCTCCTGTGGGCTGGGCTTTACCTGGTGGATTCTTAGACTATGGGGAGAGTTTGGAGGACTGTGCAATAAGGGAGGCAAAAGAAGAGACCTCCTTAGATGTAGAACTAAAGGGACAGTTCCATACCTATTCTACCTTAGATAGGGACCCCAGGTGGCATACAGTAACTACGGTCTTCATTGCTACTTCTTCTGGGGCACCAAAGGCCTCTACTGATGCCTCTGAGATAGGGGTATTCAAGAGAGGAAAGATACCAAAGGATTTGGTCTTTGATCACAATAATATTTTGGAGGATTACTTTAAGGCAAAAGATAAGGGAGAGTTTTGATGAGAGAGTATAAGACTGCTGTGGTCGGGGCAACGGGTGCTGTTGGCCAAGAGATGATTAAGATATTGGAAGAGAGGGATTTCCCTATTAAAGAGATCAAACTCCTGGCCTCTAAAAGATCAGCAGGAAAGAGATTAAAGTTTAAAGGCAGAGAGGTAATTGTTGAGGAATTGACCCCTGATTCTTTTAAGGATGTAGAAATTACTCTATTCAGCATTGGAGCAGAGATCAGCAAGAAATTTGCTCCCATTGCTGTTAAAGCAAAGACAGTGGTCGTAGACAATAGTAGCGCCTGGAGGATGGACCCCAAGGTTCCCTTAGTTATTCCGGAAGTAAATCCTCGTGCCGTAGAGAAACATAAGGGTATCATCGCCAATCCCAACTGCTCTACTATCCAGCTAGTAGTAGTTCTAAAGCCCTTGCACGATGCTGCCAAGATTAAAAGGGTAGTAGTTTCTACCTATCAGTCTGTCTCTGGCTGGGGAAGAGAGGCTATGGAGCAACTCCATCAAGAAACAGTTAATCAGTTAGCCAGTTGGCCAGTTAGCCAGTCTAAAACTGGTAAACCGGTAAACAGGAAAACCGGCAAACGAGTTTTACCTTACCAGATCGCTTTTAATGTAATACCCCAGATAGATGACTTCATTGGGAGCGGTTATACCAAGGAAGAGATGAAGATGGTGAATGAAACCAGAAAGATAATGGAGGATGATTCTATCCAGATAACCGCCACCTGCGTGAGGGTCCCGGTCTATATCGGCCATTCCGAGGCCATAAATATTGAGACAGAGAGGAAATTAACTGCCGAGGAAGCAAGGGAGATACTATCTAAGACACCTGGAGTAGTTGTTATTGATGATCCGAAAGAATCAAAGTATCCCATCCCTATTGATGCCGCAGGAAAGGACGAAACATTCGTGGGAAGGATAAGAGAGGATGAATCAATACCAAACGGCCTTAACCTCTGGGTGGTTTCGGATAACCTAAGGAAGGGAGCCGCTCTAAACACCATCGAGATCGCTGAACTTTTGATAGAAAAGAATCTACTCTAAACCAAGAAAGATAAAAGTAGTCACCCCCTATAAAATGGGGGTTTTCTATTTTTTAACCCACTTTCCTAGTCTGTCTACTTTACTATTCTTTTTTTAGTTTTAAATTCTTAAGAATTTGGAAATATGAGATAAATTGAGGATAATATTGAATAAAATGAAAAAAGTTAAAAAAAGACTTGACAAAGTTAAAGTTATGAGTTATATTGTATTTAGAAACTAAAATTAGAGGAGAGGAAGATGAATAGATTGTCCGGAAGATGTCCTTATTGTTATGGGAAGATGGAGATTGAGAGATTGAGATGCACTTCCTGTAAGGTAGCCATTGAAGGAAAGTTTCCCATTTCAAGATTATCCCAACTGAACACAGAACAGCAGAGGTTTATCGAACTCTTTGTCCTATCAAGCGGAAGCCTGAAGGAGATGGCCAGGAAGTTAAATGTCTCCTATCCCACAGTGCGCAATAGGCTCGATAGGGTCATTGAGGCCTTAAAGGGAAAGATGAAGCCCCTGGAAGAGCAGAAGGGTCAGATACTGGATGCGGTAGAAGAGGGAAAACTATCAGCAGAGGAAGCAGCAGAACTAATAAAACAATTGTGAGGAGGAAATAATGGAGAAGGAAAGGGAGAGAATAGAGAGGATGTTGAGGGAAGGGAAGATTACCAAAGAGCAGAGTGAGAAATTGCTAAAGGCATTGGAGGAATCAGCCGTCGCAGAGAAAGAAAGGAGAGTAAGAAAACCTAAGACGAAGACTGTTAGTATTTTAATAACGGTGGTTGCTTTGGTTGTCATTGGGGGATTGTTGGCTGTTTATTTGCCTAAGGTAAAATTGCAAAGGAAGATAGATAGAGAAATTTCTCAGCTTGGGACAGGAGATCGGTTTAGAGCATTGAATGTAATAATTAAAATTGGAGAGCCAGCTGTTCCAGCACTAATCGAGGCTCTTCAGGATAAAAGTAATCCTTTTACCCGTCGCTGGGAGGCAGCTAAAGCTTTAGGTGCCATAAAAGACGAAAGGGCAGTAGAGCCACTGATTAAAGCAATGAGTGATGAGAATGAGGTTGTCCGCAGGGTTACCGCTGAAGCATTAGGAAGATTAGGAGACAAAAGAGCGATACCGGTATTGAAAGAAGCCCTGAAAGATCCCAAGTATTATTATGATAAGCGAACGGGCATAAACCGCTACTATACGAGAGAATCAGCAGCAGAAGCTCTTGAGAAACTGGAAATAAAAGTCATACAAAGAGGCAATGAATACATAGTGGCAGGCCAGGAGTTACAAGAGGAAATTCCAACAAGAGATGTCGTTGCCGAAGGTGAAAGGTTATATCAAAAGGGACCCAATCTCCTTAAAAATTCTGGTTTTGAGGAAGGTACGGGCAATAAGCCATCTAATTGGTTTAAAGCTATGGTCCCTGCTCCAGGATTAAAACTCTTTTGGGATAAAAAAGTTAAATATGGAGGAAAAGCAAGCGTAGCTATTACCAATACCCATGTCTATAACCGAGTAGTCTGTAACAACTGGGCCCAGAATATCACAGCCTTTCCAAGAGGTAAAAGGCTCGAACTATCTGGATATATCAAGACCAAGAATGCCCAAAGTGTGGTTATCTGTGCCCAGTGTTGGAGCAGGGACAATAAGATGTTAGCCTTCGGTACTACTCAAACCACCCAAGAGATAAGTGGTACTACTGGTTGGGCTAAATATACCGCATTCATTACTGTACCAGAGGGGACAAATAAGATAACGGTCAGGGCAGTACTGACTGGCACGGGACAAGTCTGGTTCGATGATATCCAATTAGCAATTCAATAATTATTTTAGGTAGTTATGAGGAAGAAATGATGGAAAAGGAAAGAGAGAATAGGACGAAGATTATCGGTATCTCGATAGCAGTAATTGCCTTAATTATTGTTGGGGGATTATTGGCATTCTGTCAGCCCGAAACAGAATTGCAAAGGAAGATAGATAGAGAGATTTCCCAACTTGGAACAGGTGATCGGTTTGAAGCGTTAAGGGCATTAGTTGAAATTGGAAAGCCGGCTGTTCCAGCACTAATTGAGGCCCTCCAGGATAAAGGCAATCCTGTTACCCGTCGCTGGCAGGCGGCTAAAGCCTTAGGTGCCATAAAGGATGCAAGGGCAGTAGAGCCATTGATTAAAGCAATGAGTGATGAGAGTGAGTTTGTCCGTAGAGTTGCCGCTGAATCGTTAGGAAAATTGGGAGACAAAAGAGCAATACCGGTATTAAAAGAAGCCCTGAAAGATAAGGGTTGGCATGTCAGACGGAGCGCAGCAGAAGCCCTCAAAAAACTGGAAATAGAAGCCAAACAAAAAGGTGGTGAATACCCGGTAGCAGACCAGAAGTTACAAAAGAAAATTCCATCAAGAGATATTGTTGTTAAAAGCGAAAAGTTATATAAAAAGGGAATTCAACTATGGCGTAAGGACGAGATTGATGAAGCAATTGAAACTTTAAGAGAGGTGGTGGATAAGTATCCTGAAACCAATCGGGCGGGCTGCGCTTTGATATCTATTGGCAAGATCTATATGGGGCAGAGTGATTATCAAGAGGCTATTGAAAGTTTTAAAGAAGCAATTGAGAAACATCCCAGTTCTCGATATGGAGAAGCAATTGTTGGTGCCTATGCCTGCTTCTATTTAGGAAAATGCTACATTCGCGAAGAGAGATGGGATGAAGCAAAGAAAATTCTTAATCAACTATTGGAAAAATATCCGGAGAGTACTGACCCCGTAGGGAGAAAATTAGCTCCTCATGTAAGATCGCTCCTTGAAGAAATAGAACCTAAAGAAATAAACAGCTTTCATTTGCCTAAAGTAAAATTACAGAGGAAGCAGGAAAAAATTCTATTAACCTCTGAGGAAAAGGCGAAGGCCCTCTATACTTTGGGAGAGAATTACCAATTGAATAAGATGTATCACAAGGCAATAAAAGAATATGAGAAACTAATAAAAGAATATCCCAAAACCACCTGGGCAGAGAAGGCCGGCCAACGGATTAAAGAGATAAAAGCCAAGTAAAAATAAAGATAGGTTTAAAAAATGATTGGCAGGATTCAATTGTCCTGCTTTTTTCTTTGCCTTCTTTTCAAAGTTATGGTAATATATTGGATATTGCGAGGCAGACTAGATGCAGAATATAAGACTCATTATTGAATATGAAGGGACGAATTATAGAGGGTGGCAGAGACAGGACAGGCCTCAGGCTTCAGGCCGCAGGCTGCAAAAGAAAACCATACAGGGAGTTTTGGAGGAAACGCTAAGTAAGATTACTAAGGAGAGAATAAGGGTGATTGGGGCGGGGAGGACGGATTCTAAGGTCCATGCTCTGGGACAGGCGGCAAACTTCAGGACAAAGAGCAAGATGACCCCAGAGGAATTTAGAAGAGCATTAAATAGCATGCTCCCTAAGGACATTGTCATTAAAAATGCTCAGCGAGTAAAAGAAAAATTTCACGCCCAGTTCGATGCTAAAAGTAAACACTATAGATATATTATCTATCAGGGCTCCACTCCTTCACCATTTCTAAAGGATTATGTCTTCTATATTCCATACAAACTTAATCTCAAGGCCATGAGAGAAGGAGCGAAGTATTTAGTGGGTAAACACGATTTTTCCTCTTTTGAACTCTCAGGCTCAAGTGTCCGAAACCCAATTCGCACCATCACAAAACTCTCCATAACTTCTTATAGAAGTTACCGATCACCGATCACCGTTCACCGATCACTTAACAGTAGATTTATCTTCATCGATTGCGTGGCCGACGGCTTCCTCTACGGAATGGTGCGCTCCATTGTAGGAACCTTAATCGAGGTAGGAAGAGGAAAGATTAGTCCTTCTAAGATAAAAGAGATACTAAAGGCTCGCAATCGCAGATTGGCCGGCCCCACCGCCCCCGCCAAAGGCCTTTATCTCATAAAAGTGGGATATTAGTCATTCCCACATTCCCGGGCTATTCTGGCTTTAACCAGAATCCCGCTTTAGCGGGCATTTGGGAATGATAAAATCTTAATATGATGATGTTATATCAAAAATTAAACTTGACTTTATAGAATGGTCGTGGTAAAATTTCAACATAAGAGATTGAAGATATTAAGTAATGGAGGAGGAGAATGATTGACCCTTGGGTTTACTGGGCTGCCGCCGGTGTAATTCTGGTCATTGCCGAAATTTTAACACCAGGCACCTTCTTCTTTGTCTGCTTGGGATTGGGAGCCCTATTAGCCGGGCTCAGTACCCTTTTCACTGAAATCTGGTGGGTTTCCTGGCTGGTCTTTGTTAGCCTTGCCGCGCTTTTAGTTTTGGGTAGCCGCCCCTTAGTTCGGAGGCTGGAGAAGAAGGTTTCGGCACAGCGCACCACCATTGATGCCTTGCCGGGCAAGGAGGCTCGGGTAGTGGAGGCGTTAGAACCCGGGAAGATGGGCATGGTTATAGTGGAAGGCGAGAAGTGGCGTGCGGAAGCCAAGGAAAGGATTGCTTCGGGCGAAAAGGTGAAGATACAAGAGGTAAAAGGGACCCACTTAGTAGTCGAGAAAGGAAAGGAGGTAGTATTATGATTGGACCAGTAATTTTTGGCTTAGTTGTCCTGGTAATTATCTTTGGGACCAAGGCCCTGCGCATCATCCGTCCCTTTGAAAAGGGTCTGGTAGAGAGGCTGGGTAAGTTTGTGCGCACTGAGGAACCTGGACTGGCCTTCATCTTCCCCTTAGTAGAAACCATCAGGAAGGTGGACGTGCGGGAACGGGTCATCGATGTGCCACCCCAGGATGTAATCACCAAGGATAATGTTTTGGTTACCGTAGATGCCGTCATCTACTTTCAGGTAACCGATCCCTTCAAGGTCACCTATAATGTAGCGCGCTTTACGGTAGCGGCCTTAAAATTGGCCCAGACCAACCTGCGAAATGTTATCGGTGATATGCTACTTGACCAGACCCTGACCTCACGTAACCGAATAAATGAGCAACTTCGCCTGGTGCTGGATGAGGCCACGGATAAATGGGGGGTCAAAGTCACCCGGGTTGAACTTCAGAAGATCGATCCACCTAAGGATATTACTGAGGCTATGGGCAAACAGATGAAGGCGGAGAGGACAAAGCGAGCTGTCATCTTGGATGCGGAGGGAGTAAAGCAGGCCGCCATCCTAAGAGCAGACGGTGAGAAGCAGGCCGAGATTCTGAGGGCGGAAGGCCGCCGACAGGCCAAGATTCTCGTTGCTCAGGGCGAGGCCCAGGCCATTGAGAGTGTCTATGGAGCCATACATAAGGGGAGACCGACCAATGACTTGGTTGCCATAAAATACCTTGAGGCTTTGCAGAAAATTGCTGATGGCAAGGCGACTAAGATTTTCCTGCCATTAGAGACAACCGGGGTTCTGGGAAGCATAGCTGGCATAAGCGAATTGTTCAAGGAGACGAAGGAAACTCCAAAGGAAGAGAAAAAGAGTTAAAGAGAGATTATTTTCCTGTAGCAGACAAAAAGGGGTTTCGAGCCATCGAAACCCCTTTTTGTTGTTTTCATACGAGAGATAAATCATCCCCTTTTTAGGAATTAAAAAGCAAAACTTGACCCCGCTCCTTCTTTGTGACATAATGTTTATATCTTGATGAAGGGGCGGGGTTGACAAAAAAACGATTTTATAATATAATTTTAAGTTAATTATGGCTATGCCATCACCTTGTGAGGTAGAAAGATATGGAGAAGACATATAGTGCTAAGAAAGAGGATATTAAGAGAAAGTGGTATATCATAGATGCCAAAGGAAAGGTCCTGGGCAAGGTGGCGGTAAAAGCAGCTACCATCTTGAGAGGAAAGCATAAGCCCATCTATACTCCTCATATTGATACCGGGGACCAGGTAATAGTAATCAATGCCTCTCAGGTGGTCCTGACCGGGAAGAAATTAGAGCAGAAGTACTATCGCCGCCACTCTGGCTATCCGGGAGGGCTGAAGTCCATAAGGTATGATAGGTTATTGAAAGAGAAGCCAGAGAAGGTAATAGAGTTGGCAGTTAAGGGGATGCTTCCCAAAACGAAATTAGGAAGGGCGATGTTTAAAAAACTGAGGGTCTATAAGGGGAGCGAGCATCCCCATGAGGCCCAGAACCCCATACGCGAATAAACGCGAATGGCACAAAGCAAAAATAAAAAGACGCGAATCCACGCGAATAATTCGCGACTATTCGCGTCCTATAGGCTCCAACAGTAAGCAATACAAAGAAATTCGCGTCTAAGGAGAAATAAATGGTTAAAAAGAAAAAGATAACCCAATATCAGGGAACAGGGAGAAGGAAGGATGCTACAGCAAGGGTGAGGCTAATTCCCGGGAAGGGGCAGATACTTGTTAATAGGAAGCCTTTGCAGGAATACTTCCCTCAGGAGATTCAGAGAATAATCATTAAGCAGCCTTTGGAGATTACTAAAACAGGCGATAAATTCGATATCTTTGTCCGGGTGAATGGAGGAGGGAATTCTGGTCAGTCAGAGGCCCTGCGACATGGCATCTCTCGTGCCTTAGTTCAGGCAGATGAGTCCTTTGGACCAATATTAAAGAAGGCAGGACTTTTGACCCGGGATCCCAGGATGAAGGAGAGGAAGAAGTACGGTCAGAAGGGAGCCAGGAAGCGCTTCCAGTGGACTAAACGCTGATAATCGCAGATCAAAACGCAGATTGCCGCAGATAGGTGGAAGAGAATGATTAAAGTAGGGATTGCTGGTGCTACAGGATATGCCGGAATAGAACTCATCAGGATACTTCTGGGCCATCCGGAGGCAAAAATCACCAAATTAGCGGCCAAGATGGATGGAAAACCTCAGGAAATATCCGATATCTTTCCTTCTTTAAAGGGAAGGATCAATTTGGTATGTACTGATTTAGATATTAATGATATGGCAAAGGAGAGTGATCTCATATTTCTTGCCCTTCCCCATAAAGTATCCCTGAAGTTTGTTCCCCAATTCATCAAGTTAGGAAAGAAGGTCATTGATCTAAGTGCCGACTTCCGTTTTGACGACCTTAAGATCTATGAAGAGTGGTATGCCCCTCATACAGAAGAGAGCAAGAAGTTAAATTCTCAAGCGATCTATGGATTACCAGAGCTCTATAAAGAGAAGATAAAGAAAGCAAACCTAATAGCCAATCCTGGATGTTATCCCACGGGCATTATCCTCGGCGTGGCACCGCTTTTGGCAAATAAGATAGTGGAGACTGAGAATATCATTGCCAATTCTCTATCTGGTGCCACGGGGGCAGGAAGGGTCCCCTCTATGGTCGCTCACTATCCGGAGTGCAATGAGAATGTCAAGGCCTATTCCATCGCTACACATCGCCATACCCCAGAGATAGAACAGGAACTATCCAAATTAGCAAAGAAGGAAATCAAGATTTCCTTCACTCCCCATCTTCTGCCCATGAACCGGGGAATACTCTCCACTATTTACCTTAACTTAACCAAAAAGATGAAGGAGGAAGAGATCATAAAACTATATCAAAACTTCTATAAAAAGGAACCATTTGTCCGAATCTTGGAGAAAGGCACTTTTCCAGAGACAAG
>JAUXAI010000071.1 GCA_030619985.1 bacterium
GTCTATCTCATTGCTCTACCAAATGAAGGGCTCAAGATAAGTTATACCATTGACTTTGACCATCCGGTCCTGAGGACCCAGTTTGCTTCCTTTGTCATAAATGAGGATACCTTCGTAAAAGAAATCGCTCCCGCAAGGACCTTTGGCTTTGAGAGCGAAGTAAGGGAACTGAGGGAGAGGGGGCTCATTAAAGGAGGAAGCCTGGAGAATGCCGTGGTCATCGGCGAGAAAGGAATATTGAATAAAGAACCCTTAAGGTTTCCCGATGAGTTTGTGCGCCACAAGATTCTCGATTTACTTGGAGATTTATATCTCATCGGCCTCCCCCTTAAAGCCCATATCATTGCCTTAAAGAGTGGCCATGGGGCAAACGTGGAGCTGGTAAAGAAGATCCATAGCCTGAAGAGAAAGAAGATTCCTTTAAAGAAAGAAATAGAAGAAATTCAGAAGAGGATAAGGACTAAAGAAATCTTAGATATTAAGGACATTCAGAAGATCCTTCCCCATAGATATCCCTTCCTCTTAGTAGATAGGATCCTTGAACTCGAAGAGGATAAGAGGGCGGTGGGGATTAAAAATGTTTCAATAAATGAGGAGTTTTTTCAGGGGCACTTTCCAGGCCATCCGGTTATGCCTGGGGTGCTCATCGTTGAGGCCATGGCCCAGGTAGGAGGAATTTTACTCCTATTGAAGCGAGAACATTCCGGGAAACTGGCCTACTTTACAGGCATTGACAAGGTTCGTTTCAGAAAACCAGTAGTCCCCGGTGATACTTTGCGTCTCGAGGCAGAGGTGAGCAAGATTAAAGGAAGAATGGGGAAGATGACCACCAGGGCCTATGTGGAGGATAAGTTAGTGGCTGGGGCAGAGCTCATGTTCGCTCTTGTCCTGAGGGAGGGGGAATGACCCCCGATTTCATCGGGGAGTTCACAGTTAACAGTTTACAGTAACCAGTTTTTTACTGTTCGCTAGTTACTGGTTACTTAGGAGGTTTAACGAAAAATGGGAATACATAGGACAGCCATTGTTCATAAGAAGGCAAAGATTAGTAAAGAAGTAAGCATCGGTCCTTATACCATTGTGGGGGAGAATGTAGAGATTGGATATGGTTGCCAGATCGGTCCTCATGTCTTCCTTGATGGCTGGACAAAGATCGGTAAGAACTGTAAGATCCTTGCTCAATCAGCCATCGGCACTCCTCCTCAATATCTGGAATATAAGGGGGAGAAGACAAGGGTAGTAATTGGGGAGAATAACATCATCCGGGAGTTCGTGACCATCAATCGAGGAACAAAGGAGGGGGGAGGGGAGACGAAAATTGGGAATAATAACTTCCTTATGGCCTATGTTCACATTGCCCATGATTGTAGAATAGGGGATGGAGTTACCTTGGCCAATGTGGCTACCCTAGCAGGCCATGTAACTGTTGAGGACTATGCCGTCGTTGGAGGAATTGTGGCTGTTCATCAATATGTGCGCATCGGGGCATATGCGATGATCGGAGGGTTTTCTCCAGTCCGTAAGGATGTTATCCCCTACATTATAGGTGCCGGAGACCCTCTTCGAATATCAGGAATAAATACTATCGGGTTGAAGAGGCACGGCTTCTCCCGTAAAGAGATTTCTATTCTAAAAGAGGCCTTTCGCCTCATCTTTCGCTCCAAACTCAACCTCTCCCAGGCAATAGAGAGAATCGAGAAGGAATTAGAGAAAACCGATTCCATAAGACACCTCTTGAAATTCTTGAAAACGAGCAAAAGGGGAATATGTAGATGACGCAGGTGAAAAAGATAGGACTCCTTGCCGGCAAGGGAAAGTTTCCCCTCTTCTTCATTCGGGCTCTTCAGAAAGAGGGAAAGGAAGTGGTAGCAATTGGTATAAAGGGTGAGGCTTCTCCAAGAATAGAAAAGGAAATAGAAAAAGTTTACTGGATAGGATTGGGAGAGCTCGGAAAGTTAATCAAGATATTGAAAGAAGAAGGGATCGAAGAATTAGCTATGGTGGGGAGGATATCAAAGGATTCTCTATTCACCAATCTAAAACTGGATGATGAAGCAAGAGCCCTTCTCACTAATCTAAAGGATAAGAGCGACGATTCCCTACTAGGGGCGCTAAAGGATAAGTTAGCCCAAACAGGAGTAAGAGTAGCCGATCCCAGGGAGTTTCTTTCCCCGCTCATTCCTAAGGAAGGAGTCCTTACTGAGAGGAAGCCTTCTCGGGAAGAGGAAGAGGATATGGATTTTGGCAGAAGAATAGCCAAAGAGATTGCCCGGGTTTTAAAAATGAGTTCCTTAACCGTGGTGGTCAAGGAGCAAACCATCTTAGCTGTAGAGAGCGCTGAAGGGACGGATAAGACCATAAGAAGGGGTGGAAGATTAGCAAAGGAGAAAGCGGTAGTGGTCAAGGTTGCCAGAGAAGAGGGTGAGATTCAGCTCGATCTACCTGTGGTGGGCACAGAGACCTTGAAGGCATTAAAAGAGATTAATGCTTCCTGTTTAGCTATCGATGCTCGGAAGACCGTCCTCTTGGATAGAGAGCGGCTCATCGAGATGGCTGATCAGGCAGGGATTGCTATCGTTGCCCAATAAAACAGAAGTTAGAAGTTAACAAGTCAATAAGTCAATAAGTTAACAAGTCAATAAGTCAACAAGTTGATTAGTTAACTAGTTGATTAGTTGACAAGTTTTGCTTGTTAACTTGTATCCTTGTCAACTTGTATCCTTGTTAACTTGTATACTTGTCAACTGATTCGAAGGTGAAGAGAAATATGACGAAGCCAATTAAAATAGCAGTAATTGGTGTGGGACACCTGGGACAGCATCACGCTCGGATCTACTCTGAGATGCCTGATGTGGAACTGGTGGCTGTGGTCGATATCGATGAAGAGAGGTCAAGGAGGATCGCCCAGGAATATAAAACCTCTGCTTATACAGAATATACTCAAGTCTTAAAAAGAGTGGATGTTGCAAGCATCGCCGTTCCCACAGAACTCCATTATAAAATAAGTAAGGACTTTTTGAACACCGGGGTCCATATTCTGATTGAGAAGCCCATGACCCAGACTCTGGGAGAAGCAGACGAACTACTCAGATTAGCGAAGAAGAAGAAACTCGTTTTGCAGGTAGGTCATATTGAGAGATTCAATCCCGCGGTCTCCGCCCTGAATAGGGTAATCAAGGAGCCGAGGTTTATAGAATGCCACCGCTTGGGCCCCTTCAAGCCCCGGGCGGCCAATATAGGAGTAGTCATGGATCTCATGATCCACGACATCGATATCATTCTCTCCCTGGTCAATTCACCGGTCAAGAGAATAGAGGCGGTAGGAGTACCTGTCCTCTCCCAGGAAGAGGACATTGCCAACACCCGAATCACATTTGAGAATGGCTGTATCGCAAATATCACCGCCAGTCGCGTGACAAAAGAAGAGATCAGGAAGATAAGGATATTTCAGAGGGATGCCTATCTCTCTTTAGATTATATCAATCAGGAACTTTTAGTCTATCGTCGGGAAATTACCCCAGATGGTAGGGTGAGGATCATCCCTTCCCAACCAGAGATTGAGAAGATAGAACCCTTAAAGTTGGAACTGGAGGCCTTTATTCACGCCGTTCAGAGAGGCCAGGAACCCTTGGTTTCCGGAGAAGCAGGGAGGGAGGCGCTGGCCATTGCCTGGGAGATATCTCGTCAAATTAAGCCCCAGAGGAGGATCATGATTTTGGCCGGAGAGGCCAGTGGCGATCTCCAGGGAGCCTATCTTGTCCAAGAACTAAAGAATCTTTCTCCAGAGATAGAACTCTTTGGGATTGGGGGAAGGAGGATGGAGAAGGCCGGGGTGAGGCTGGTCTCTGATATTACCCAGATAGCAGTAGTCGGTTTCGTTGAGGTCCTGAAACATATTAAAGTCTTTCGTAGAATCCTCAAGAAGTTAGACGACCTTATGGAGAAGGAGAGGCCTCAGGGGATAATCTTAATCGATAATCCCGGGTTCAACTTGAGGGTGGCGAAGAAGGCCAGGGAGAAGAATATCCCGGTTAGCTATTACATCAGTCCCCAGGTCTGGGCCTGGGGAAAGAAAAGGGTAAAGAAGATCACCAATTTAGTGAAAAAGATGGTCGTCATCCTTCCCTTTGAGGAAAGAATTTATCAGGAAGCGGGTTGCCCGGTGAGTTTTATCGGCCATCCCTTCCTGGATATCGTTAAACCTCTTCTTCCTAAGGAGGAAGCCTATGAGAGGTTCAAACTTGAGAAGAATAAACCCATCATTGGCCTCTTACCAGGTAGTAGAGAAGGAGAGATCAAGCGCCTCCTTCCAGTAATGGTTGAAACCGCAAAGAGAATAAAGGAAAGAATACCAGATTCTCAGTTCATCCTACCCCTGGCCCCCACCCTCTCCAGAGAAAGGGTGAATACTGTATTAAAGAGGGTAAATTCCTCTATTAGGATAGTGGAGGATCCTACCTTTGATGCGCGGAATATAATGGACTTTGCCCTGGTGGCCTCGGGAAGCGCTACTTTAGAGAACGCCTGTTTAGGCCTTCCCATGATTATTATCTATAAGGTCCATTTTACTACCTGGTTATTATCGAAGATCTTGTTAAAGATTCCCTATATTGGATTGGTGAATGTCGTTGCCGGCAAGAAAATAGTTCCTGAGTTTCTGCAATACGGAGCAAGACCAGGGAGAATCGCAAACGCCTGTTTAGAAATCTTACAAGATATTGAAAGACTGAATGAGATGAGGGCCGAACTGGCCAAGGTAAAAGAGAAGTTAGGAGAACCTGGAGCACCGAGAAGAGCCGCGGAGAGCATCCTAAAAGTCTTAGAAGCAGTATGAAGACAGAGGGAGATAAATTCCAAATTCCAAATACCAAATAACAAACAAATTCCAAATCTCAATTTCCCAAATTCCAAACAAAAAATGAATTGTTTCGGTCATTGTAATTTTGGTCATTGATTATTGTTTGTGATTTGTAATTTTAACATCGTTCGTAAAGTAAGGAGAAAAAAATGGGACTCTATAGAAGGCTATTAAGATACCTTAGACCATATAAGGGACGCTTCTTGGTTGCTTTAATCTGTATGTGGTTTGCGGCAATATTCTCTGGCTTTACTCTCGTTACCGGCCTTCCTCTGATGGGCAAGGTCCTCTCCCCAGAACCTATCGCCCTATTTGATGTTAAAGAACTGGGAGTGAAAGAGGAGCTTGTCCCTGACTATATCGCTAAACTCGAGAGAAGCTGGAAGGGGAGGGCCCAGGAGAAGCTCCTCTATTTTTATGAAAAGTATACCAGAAAAGAAGTCCTACTTTTCATCCTTGTTGCTATGGT